>PLDO01000492.1 GCA_003136215.1 Bryobacterales bacterium | reverse complement strand
GGAAATTCCCGGCACGAATGCGCTGATCCGGGTCGCCTACGCGGGGCAGACCAGCGAGCTTATCGCCCTGGGTGTGCGCACGGCGAAACCCGGCGTGTATGTGAGCGGGGAGTCGGGGACGCACGTCAACGCGAGCAACCAGGACGGGTCTGTCAACTCGCCGGCCAGCCCGGCGCCGAAGGGTACTTATGTGACCGTCTACGCGGTTGGCCTGGGCATCACGAATCCCTTGACCGCTTCCGGGGTGGTGGCGCCGACGTCGTCGCTGGTGTATACCAACAATCCAATCCTCGCTTTCGTCGGCGGAGTGCAGGCGCCGGTAGCCTTTGCCGGCCTTGCTCCGGGCCTCATCGGTGTTTACCAGATCAATATCCAGATCCCGAACTCCGTGGCATCCGGCCCGCAGGATCTGGCGANNGGACAAGGCGGAGCCTTATCCCACCGTGATGGTCAGTTTCGTTACGGAGGCGGGCGGGAACCGATGGACGATGGCCGAACCTTTCAAGGTCACCGCGACCGTCTTCGGCTCCACCGCGCGCGGGTCGGCGAAGCTATTGTGGGCGCGCGGGTCAGTGGCGGCGAGCACGACTCCGGCGACGGACCGGGGCGTCCCGCCATGGACCTGGATTTCGGCTTCGCGGGGCTGATCGATGCTGGGATTGGTGACGGTGAGAGTCAGCTGGCTGCCGGTGACCGATGCCGAGCCGTTGAGGCCGCGCATGGTGGCGGGCTTGCCGTTGCGATCGTAGCGGTTAGCGGGCGAGGCGACCAGGGTGCGCACGGAGCGGGCGCCCCGATGGGCCGCGTACATATCGAACACGTGATACGTGGGGGTGAGGCAGAACTTATCTTCGTGCGCCAGGAAGAGCGATTGCAGGCAGTTCACTAGTTGGGCGATGGCGGCCATGGCGACCTTATCGGCGTGACGGTTGAAGGTATCCAGGGTAAGCCCGGCGAGGACGGCATCGCGCATTGTGTTCTGCTGGCCGATCAGGGCTTCGGGGAAGGGCTCAGTGCCGGAAGCGTACCAGGCGCCCCATTCGTCCACCACGAGTTTGGCGCGGTGGCGGGGATCGCTTTCCGCCATGACGGCCCATTGGGCGGCAATGAGAGATTCCATCTCGTCGGCTGCGTTGAGGATTTCGTAATATTGCTCGGTATCGAACTTGAGGGCGTCGCGCTTGCCGGCGTTCCAATCGGTGGTGCGGCCGGCGCTGGCATTCCAGGAGTAGTTGTGCATGGCCCAACCCCATAGGCGATCCAGGGTGCCGGCCTTGGCGAGTTTGCCGAAGAAGCGGCGGGTCCAATCCTGATTGCCGCCGTTGGGGCCCGAGCCGATGAGGGCGGGCGGTGTGGCATAGGAGGGGACCCAGGCGGTGTAGCGATTGAATTCGGAAGCGTAATCCTCGGGGTCGAAGTTGCCGCCGCAGCCCCAGGACTCGTTGCCGACGCCCCAGTAGCGGACGCCGAGGGGGTCGGGTTCGCCATCGGCGGCGCGCAGGCCGGCGAGGGTGGTGGAATTGGCGGGAGAGTTGCAGTACTCCACCCAGCGCCAGAACTCCTGAGCGGGGAGGCTGCGCAGGTTGGCGGCAAAGTACGGCCGGGCGCCCACCTGTTTGCAGAAGCGGGCGAACTCGACGGTGCCGAAAGTGTTGGGATCGTAGCGTTCGGGTCCATCGCGGCGGGCGTCTTTGGGCCAGTCGGGCGAATCCGCCCAGAAGTTGGTGCGCTTGGGCCGTTTGTCGCGCGGGCCGGTGCCGTCGCGCCAATCGTACTGGTCGGCGAAGCAGCCGCCGGGCCAGCGGATCATGCCGGGGTGGATGCGCTTGAGAGCATCGAGCAGCGGTTTGCGAAGCCCATGGACGTTGGGGATGGGCGAATTTTCGCCGACCCAGATGCCGTCATACACGACGCCGCCCAAGTGCTCGACGAAGTGTCCGTAAATCTCTGGCGCGATGGCGCCGACCGGTTCGTCGAGGAGGATATCGACGCGCGACTCCGGCGATTGCGCCGCCATGCGGGTGACCAGCGCGACGGGCGATGCGATGCAGGCGGCCGCGGCGGCCGCGGTCCCGAGGAAACGGCGGCGGTTCAGGGGCTGATGCGAGTTTTCCATGTTTTACCTGGCCTTGATCTGCAAGACGGTGAGGGAATAGGGCGGGAATGTGCGCGTGAAGCTGGCGCCCAGGCCGTCGATGCTGGTGGTCACGGGCACAATTTTGGTGGGCTCCGCGATGGAGTTGGTGTCGGTGGGACTAGCGGCGCTCAGGGTCACGGCCTGTCCTTTGGGGTCGACACTCGCCAGCCCGCTGAACTCGACGGTGACCGGTTGGGGCGCGGCGGCGCGATTGACAATCTTCAGGAAGACCGTGCCGGTTTTGGTGTCGCGGGTGGCGCTCCAGAAGACGGTGGGGACTTCCTGGGGAGGCGGTGGAGGCGGAGGCGCCACTGCGGGCGCGTCGGGCTGGCCCCCGCGGCGTCCGGGCGCAGGCGGTTGCCAGGTGCGCGTGGGAATGCCCTGCGCGGTCACCGGGAGAACCACATCGCCGCGATAGTTGTTGAACATCAGCTGGGCGTAGAATGCGGGCGAGCCGTAGCTGGTGAGCGCGTCGTAACCGATCAGGTCGGTGGGCCACTGCATGCCGCCGGGATTGACGTTGACGAACAGGGGAGCGTAGGCGGACATGATGACGAGGTCGGAATTACGTTCCATGTTGGTCATCCAGGCGGAATCGCCTAAAGCGGCGCTCATGTTGGGCGTGGGAGCGCCCACGCGGGTGGCCCACTCGCCGACGAACACCTTGGGGCCGGTGCGCGGGCGGGCGTCGTAATCGTGGGAGTGGGAGGCCATTTCGTCTTCGGAGCGGCGGTAGTAGTGCTCGTCCAGCACGTCGGGAGTGCGGCCGGTGGCGCGGGTGGAACTGATGATTTTGAGCTGCGGATACTTGGCCCTGATGGCATCGAAGAACTGGCCGAAGCGGCCTTCATAGCTGCCGGGCTCGCGGTCGAACTGGTCCTCGTTGCCGATTTCGACGTATTCCAGCGGGAAGGGCGCGGCATGGCCGTCCTTGGCGCGGCGCGCACCCCAGACGGTGTTCGGGCCGCCGGTTACATACTCAATCTCGTCGAGGGCGTCGGTGACGTAGGGCACGAGGTCGGCGCCGGGTTTGATGCGCTGCTGGCGGAGGGAGTACCCGGCGTAGACGCCCAGGACGGGCTGCATGTGGAGGTCCTCGCACCACAGCAGGAACTCGAGAAGGCCCATGCCGTCGGAAGACCAGTAGCGCCAGGCATCGTTCATGTGGCCGGGGCGCTGGGCGATATCGCCGATGGTCTTCTTCCAATCGAAGCGGGTCTCGATGGTATTGCCCTCCAGGTAGTTGCCGCCGGGAAAGCGCAGAAAGGCGGGCTTGAATCCGGCCAGAAGGCGCATGATGTCCTGGCGGTTGCCGTTGGGGCGGTTGTTAAATGTCGGGGGAAAGAGCGAGATCATGCTGAACCAGACGGTGCCTTTGGAGGCGGCTGAAAGCACCAGCCGGTTCCGGGCGGAGGGGGTGGATTTGGCGGTTGTGGTCAGCACCACCTGATATTTTTTCCAGTCGCTGGTGAGGGCGGGAATGCGCGCGGTGGCATGGACTGTGGCGCCATCGTCGCTGACTAGCTGGAGGGTGATTGGCCCCTTGAAGTCCGGGCCGGCTTTAGCGTAGAACGAGGCGCGGTAGCGCGTGGCGGGGCGCACGGGGATTCCCCAGAACCCCTCGTTGGCGATGCCGGCGCGCTGTTTCCCGGCAGCTTCGGCGATGGTGAGTTTGAGGCTGGTGGCGATGGCGGAGTTGAAGGGTTGGGCGGGATCGAGGGAGATGGATGCCGCGGCGCCGCCTTCCTGCACGAGCGACCAGTGGACCGGGTCTTTGGCATCTTCCTTGAATGCGCGGTTACGGATGAGCTCGCCGTAAAGGCCGCCATCGTAGGAGAAGTTGATCTCTTCGGTCATCAAGCCGTATCGCAGGCCGACGGGAGGGCCGGGCTTGGCGGCGTCGATCTTGAGCACGGGCGTTTCCGCGGCTGCGAGGGCGGATGCGGCCAGGAATGCGGCGAGGATCGGGGCGATTGTACGCGTTTTCATACGCATGGGATTGTAAGGAGTGTATCTCCGGGCCACGCCGATTACAAGCCACAAGGACTACCATAGGACCATGGACCTGACCGGAAAAAAGATCGCGATTCTTGTGGACCAGATGTACCAGGAAATGGAAGTGTGGTACCCGTTGTTGCGCTTCCAGGAAGCGGGCGCCAGCGTAGTGACGGTAGGCGCCAAAGCGGGCGAGACGTACCCCAGCAAGCTGGGCTATCCGGTGAAGTGCGCGCTTGCCTATGAGGATGCCCGGGTGGAGGATTTCGACGGTGTGGTGGTGCCGGGCGGGTATGCGCCGGACCACATACGACGCCATGCGAAGGCCAATCAGTTCGTGCAGCAGATGGACGCGGCAGGGAAGCTGGTGGCCTCCATCTGCCACGGGCCATGGGTATTGTGTTCGGCCGGCATGTTGAAGGGGCGCAAGGCAACCAGCTTCTTCGCCATCAAAGACGACGTGGTCAACGCCGGCGCCGATTGGGTGGATGCGGAAGTGGTGGTGGACCGGAATCTGGTGACTAGCCGCAAACCGGAAGATCTGCCGGCGTTTTGCCGGGCGGCGATCCGGGTATTGGGAGGGACGGCGGCGTAGGGGTGGGGCGGTGGCGCGAGTGGCCGCCTAGCCTGCCGGCTGTTGCTGCGTCAGGCAGTGCAGGGTACCAAAGCCAAGCACCAGGTCAACTGCGTGAATGCCGGTGACGACGCGATCCTTGAACAGATCCCCGAGAATGCCCAGGGCTACGCGGTCATTCGGATCGTTGAAGGTGGGCACGATCACCGCCGAGTTCGAGATGTAGAAATTTGCGTAGCTCGCCGGCAGCCGCTCGCCGTCGAAGTAGAGGGGAGCCGGCATGGGAAGGGCCACGACTTCCGGTTTTGAACCGTCTTCGAGGCGGAAGTCCGCGATCCGTTCCCAGTTCTGCGCCAGCGGCCGGTAATTGAGGTCCGCCGCGTTGTCTTCACGGATTAACACCATGGTGGCTGGATTGACGAACCGGCAGATGTCATCGACATGCCCGTGAGTGTCGTCACCCGTGACACCTCCCGCCAGCCAGAGAACATTACGGGCGCCCAGGTACGCCTTGAGGGTTGCTTCGAAATCACGCCGGCCAACTCCGGGATTGCGCACCTGCACCGCGGGATCGAGATAGCACTCTTCGGTAGTGATCAGCGTGCCGCGGCCATTCACGTCGATGCCGCCGCCTTCGAGCACGAACTCCTTTCCGTTGCACCGGGCGTCGAACAATGGTTTGCCGAGATGTTTGGCCGCGGTGGCGGGCAGGCGGCGGTCCTTCCGCCAATCCGGATACTTCGCCCATGCGTTGAAGTGAAAGTGGACGATGGCGGTCTCGGTCTTTTTGGCGGACCGCCGCCTGACGAAGACCGGCCCGCTGTCGCGAGTCCATCCGCGGTTCGTCGGGTGCATGACGAACTCGACGCGGCCCGTGCCGGCCCCCGCGCGCTGCAAATAAGCGCGTGCCAGCTTCTCTTCCTTCCTGGAGTTGACCACCATGCGGACGATCTCGCCGGGAGCAATCTTGCGCACCATCTCGCCATACACCCAGCGGACGATGTCCAACTTGTCGGGCCAGTCGGTGGGATTGTGCGGCCAGGCCAGCCAGGTGGCTTCGTGCTCTTCCCATTCGGCAGGCATGGAGAAACCGAGTGTTTGGGGAGTGCGCGGCGGATTGGTCATCAAGTGCGAGGATAATCCGCTTCGCGCCCGCCTGTCCATCGTTTAAACTGGTACTTCCATCATGAACGATCAACCTGAACACGGACGCGGCTACCGCGAAGACATGAGCGAGATGCCCGACTGGCTCAAGAAAAAGAAATGCCCCAATCGGGACAAGTACATGTCCGGCGCGCGCATTCTGCCGAAGAATATCACCGGGACCGAGACGCTCGCCGACGTCATTGACAACACCTTCCTCGCCTACAACAGCGCACGTCTCAAGGAAGGGTGCCAGCTTTTTGTCGAGAAGATGCTGGAGCCGGACGTGACCGTGGGGATGAGCTTGTCGGGCGCGCTCACGCCGGCGGGGCTGGGCTGCTCATCCATCGTTCCGCTGATCAAGGCGGGGTTTGTCGACTGGATCGTCTCCACGGGCGCGATTCTGTACCACGATCTGCACTTCGCGCTGAACTACCCGGTGCGCGTCGGCAGCTTCAAGATGGATGACACGGAGCTGCGCGACAACGACATCGTACGCGTGTACGACGTGCTGCTGGGCTATAGCGATTGCCTGATGGCGACCGACGAGATTCTGCGGGAGATCCTCGTCCAGCCCGAGTTCCAGAAGGAAATGGGCACCGCCGAGCTGCATCATCTGATCGGCAGATACGCCGCCGAATGGGAGCGGAAGGCCGGCCTGGAAGACGTCTCCGTGCTGGCGGCGGCATATCGGGCGGGGGTGCCCTGCTACACTTCCTCGCCGGGCGACTCAACCATCGGCATGAACGTCGCGGGCGTGGAACTGCGCGGCAACAAGCTGCGCATGAACCCCTCAATCGACGTCAACGAGACTACCGCCTACGTACTCGCGGCCAAGCGCAGCGGCGGTAAGAGCGCCGTGGTGCTATGGGGCGGCGGCAGCCCGAAGAACTTCATGCTGCAGACCGAGCCGCAGATTCAGGAAGTGCTGCGCATCAAGGAATACGGCCAGGATTACTTCCTGCANNGACCCGGACCGGCTGCCCGATGCCGTGGTTTGTTACACCGACACCACCATTGCCATGCCGCTGCTCACGCACTATGCGCTCTCCAAGCACGCGCCCCGTCCGTCCCGCCGGCTTTACGACCAGCGTGGAGAGATGATGGAGGCGTTGACCAGAGAGTACCTCCTGCACAACCCGGTGAAGATGGCCGATGGTTCCGGACCTCTCGCCTAAGCCGATGACCAAGAAGCTGCTGCTCGAACTGGCGCGGAAGCACGGCACCCCGCTGGTGGTCGTCGACCACGACCTTCTACGGCGGAGTTATGCAAGCTTTCGAAGGCACCTGCCGAAAGTGCAGGCCTATTATGCCGTGAAGGCCAACCCGGCGCCCGAGATACTACGCACGCTCTATCAGGCCGGTGCCAGTTTCGACGTTGCCTCGCTGGCGGAATTTTTGCTGGTCCACAAGCTCATCGAGCACTTGCCGGACAAAGAGCGGCAGGATTACATCTGGGATAAGATCATCTACGCCAACCCGATCAAGCCGCGTGAAACGTTGATGGCGCTGAACCAGTACAAGCCGCTGATCACCTACGACAACGCCGAAGAGTTGCGGAAGATCAAGCGCTACGCGCCGGCAGCCGGCCTGGTGTTGCGCCTGCGGGTGCCGAACACGGGATCGATGGTGGAACTGTCCTCCAAGTTCGGCTGTGACACCGGTGAGGCGGTGGACCTGAT
>PLDO01000570.1 GCA_003136215.1 Bryobacterales bacterium | reverse complement strand
TCCGAGCGCGGCAAGCCCCAACAGTTCCGCGGCGCGTATGCCGAGATTGTGAGCGGCGTCAACGCCATGCTGGATGCCATCCTGCTGCCCATTGGCGAAGGCAACCGCATCCTTGCCCAGATCTCCGCCGGCAAGATCGACGAGTTGATCGCACAGACCTACAAGGGCGATCACGAAAAAATGAAGCAGGCGATCAACAACGTGGGCGCGGTTCTTCAGGCGCTGCACAAGGAATTGACCCGCCTGACGGACGCCTCTAAGGAAGGGAAGTTAGCCGAGCGCGGCAACCACGATCAGTTTCAGGGCGCCTATGCCGGTATCGTGCGCGGCGTAAACGCTATTCTCGACGCCGTGATTGCCCCGCTCAACGTCGCCGCCAACTACGTGGATCGCATCAGCAAGGGTGACGTCCCCCCGCAAATCACCGACACCTACCAGGGTGAGTTCAACACGATCAAGAACAACCTGAACGCGTTGATCGTCGCCATGAACGATATCACCCACGCCGCCGAAGAGATCGCGCAGGGCAATCTGACGGTTACGGTTCGCGAGCGCTCCGCCCAGGACAAGCTGATGCAGGCCCTGGGTGCCATGGTCGCCGGCCTCACTCGTACTGTCACGGACATTCGCACCATTGCCGGCGAAGTGTCGTCCGCCAGCCAGTCCATCAGTTCGGCTTCGGTCCAGGTCTCGAACGGCGCCACCGCGCAGGCCGCGTCCGCCGAAGAAGCGTCTTCCTCCATGGAGGAAATGGTCTCCAATATCAAGCAGAACGCCGACAACGCGCAGCAGACCGACAAGATCGCCACCAAATCGGCCAAGGATGCGCAAGAGAGCGGCAAGTGCGTGCTGGAGGCGGTGTCGGCGATGAAGGAAATCGCCAGCAAGATCTCCATTATCGAGGAGATCGCGCGCCAGACGAACCTGCTGGCCCTCAATGCCGCTATCGAGGCGGCGCGCGCCGGGGAGCACGGCAAGGGATTCGCCGTGGTGGCCGCGGAAGTACGCAAGCTTGCCGAGCGCAGCCAGAAGGCAGCCGGCGAGATCAACCATCTCTCGGGCACGACCGTGAAAGTATCCGAAAAGGCCGGAGAGATGCTCGATAAACTGGTGCCCGACATTCAGAAGACCGCGGAACTCGTGCAGGAAATCACCGCCGCCAGCAAGGAACAGGACACCGGAAGCGAACAGATCAACAAAGCACTGCAACAACTTGAGAAAGTCATTCAGCAGAATGCTTCCGCGGCCGAAGAGATGGCATCCACCACCGAAGAACTGACTGGCCAGAGCGACCAGCTCATCAGCGCTCTCGGATTCTTCCGCACCGGAGACACAGGACAAGCCGCGCCTGTGCGCTCCGCGGGCGGCAAGATCGCCGGATCGTTGACCAACCTTCAGGCGGCAGTCGCCCACGGCGCCGCCAACCCCGGCGCCAGGAAGGCCGGCAAATCCGGAGTCGCTCTCAAGATGAGAGAGACCGGCGACCGGATTGACAAGGAATTCGAACGCTTCTAGAGATGCTGCGGCGCCTGCTCCCGTGCGGGCGCGCGCCGCAATTTCAGGAGGCGAAAGGAAGCTAATCATGAGCGTTACCGAAATCACCGATACGCGGCAGTACCTCACATTCAAACTAGCGGACGAGGTGTTCGCCATCGACGTTTCCAAAGTGCGGGAAGTGCTCGATTTCACGACGATCACCAAGATTCCCCGCACACCCGATTTCATGAGCGGCGTCATCAATCTCCGCGGCAACGTGGTGCCGGTGGTCGACCTGCGGCTGTGCTTCGAAATGTCGAAGACAGAGAAGACGGTCAACACCTGCATTGTGGTCATGGAGATGCTCATCGAGGGCGAATCGACCGTGATCGGCGCCTTGGCCGATTCGGTGGAGGAAGTGATCGACCTGGAGCCCGACCAGATTCAGCCGGCGCCCCGAATGGGCACGCAGATTCGAACCGATTTCATCAAGGGCATGGGGAGGCGCGACGCACAGTTCATCATGATCCTGGACATCGACCGCGTTTTCTCCGCCGAAGAGTTATCGGCGGTCCGGGGATCCGAAGGGAGCAAGTCTCTGGCTGAAGTCCACGCCTGAACGAAAGCGGGGCCGGCTGGTCGCGGCCCCGCTATCGATCCACGCAATGACTGCAAAGAACGAAGGGCTCTCCCATGCGGATTTCGACAGGCTGCGCACCCTGATCGGTAACGAATCCGGCATCAACTTGAGTTCGGATAAGAAGACGATGATGGAGGTCCGGATCAAGCGCCGCCTGCACAGCCTCCACATTGCGTCGTTCGGAGAATATTGCGATCTCGTGCTTACACCGCAAGGCCTGGAACGCGAGCTCGTCCATCTGATCGATGTCATCACCACCAACAAGACCGATTTCTTTCGCGAGCCTGGGCATTTTGACTACCTCGTCTCCCAAGCGCTGCCCGACCTGGCGGCGCGCCACGGCGCCAGCCGCAAGTCCCTGGTCTGGAGTGCCGGCTGCTCCACCGGGGAGGAGCCTTATACGTTGGCCATGGTCCTCAGCGAGTACTCACAAGGGGCTCCCGGTTTTCGGTTCAACGTGCTGGCCACCGATATCTGTACCGAGGTGTTGGCCAAGGCCGCAATGGGAATCTTCAGGTCCGAGGTGGTGACGCCCGTTCCCCAAGATCTCCGGCGGAAGTACTTCATGCGCAGTCGCGATCCGCAATCGGACGTGCTTCGGATCGTTCCCGAAGTGCGCTCTCTCGTCGAGTTTCGCCGCGTCAACTTCATGGACTCGGACTTCGGCTTGTCGGACCTGCGGGAAATCATCTTCTGCCGCAACGTGATCATCTATTTCGACAGGCCGACACAGGTGCGGATTCTGCAAAAACTGACCCGCCACCTGGCGCCGGGCGGATACTACTTCGCTGGCCATTCGGAGTCCCTCCAGGGGATGGACTTGCCGCTTGTCCCCGTTGCCCCGTCGGTCTACAGGAAAAACCGATGAGCGAACCCGCTCTCATCCTGCCGGACCTGGATCTTCAACCGGGCGAACTGTTCCTGTCTCGCGGCCCCGCGATTTTGCGGACCATTCTGGGATCGTGTGTCGGGGTCACGTTCTGGAGCGCACGGCTGGGCGCCGGCGCGCTGTGCCATGGCGTCCTGCCGAGATGCCCGAAGTCCTGGCCCCCGGGGTTCAGCCCCACCGAGGGACACCGGTATGTGGACTTCAGCATTCGCTACCTTGCCCGGCAGTTTGACACCTTCGGGGCAAGCCGGCGCGAACTGGAAGTGAAACTGTTCGGCGGCGCCGACGTGCTTCCCGTCCCGGGCGCCAGGCGGCACAAACCTACCGTGGGCGCCCTGAATTGCAGGGCGGCGATAGAAGTCCTCCACGAGGAAGGGTTCACTGTGTCCGCATCAGACTTGGGAGGAGTCCGCGGCCGCAGAATTCACTTCCACACCGGAACGGGTGAAGTGCTGCTTTACCGTCTGAACGCCTGGCAGGATCCGAACCCATGAGCTGCGCCTTCACGCGCATTCTTAAGAACCGGAGAATTACGCCATGAGCAAGCCGAGAATTCGCGTCCTCATCGTGGACGATTCCGCGGTGGTTCGCCAAACCCTGGCCGAAGTCCTGTCCGAAGACCCGGCCATCGAGGTAATCGGCGCTGCCAGCGATCCCTTCGTCGCTGCCGAGCGGATGCGCGAACAGGTTCCCGACGTGATCACGCTGGACATTGAGATGCCCCGCATGGACGGCCTGACATTCCTGCGGAAAATCATGTCCCAGCACCCCATACCAGTGGTCATTTGCTCCAGTCTGGCGGAAGAAGGTGCGCAGACCACGCTTAAAGCGCTCGAATACGGCGCCGTGGAGATTGTCGCCAAGCCCCGCTTTGGCACCAAAAAGTTCCTGGAGGAGTCGCGGGTCGTTCTCTGCAATGCCGTCAAGGCAGCCGCGGCAGCTCGCTTGGGCGTTACCACGCCGAGCCATAAGGTGGAACCGAAGCTGACCGCCGATGCCATTCTCTCCCGCGCCACGGGCGCCATGCTCCAAACCACCGAAAAGGTCGTTGTCATCGGCGCCTCGACTGGCGGTACCGAAGCTCTTCGCGCGCTGCTCGAAGTCCTGCCTCCCAACTCTCCGGGGATTGTCATCGTGCAGCATATGCCGGAAGTTTTCACCCGGGCGTTTGCCAACCGTCTGGACAGCCTGTGCCAGATTTCCGTCAAGGAGGCGGAAACCAACGATACCGTTCTGCGCGGACGCGCGCTGATCGCCCCGGGCAATCATCATGCGCTCCTCAAGCGAAGCGGCGCGCGATATTACGTGGATATCAAGGATGGGCCCCTGGTTTGCCGGCACCGGCCCTCGGTGGATGTTCTGTTCCGGTCGGCGGCACGCTACGCGGGACAAAATGCGGTGGCGGTGATCATGACCGGGATGGGCGACGATGGCGCCCGCGGAATGCTGGAAATGAAACAGGCTGGAGCAGCCACGATCGCTCAGGATGAAGCCACGTCAGTGGTATTCGGAATGCCCAACGAAGCAATCAAACTAGGCGCCGTGGATGAGGTTCGCCCGCTGCAAGCCATTGCCCAATCGATACTCACTCATGCCCGCTGACGGCAGCGCCGCCGCCGGGGGCTTTTACGGCAGCACGCCGGCATAACCCGCCGCGGCTCCGATGGCCAGCACGAATGCCGGGTGCCAGCGGAATCCGCGGAGCAGGAGCAAGCATAATCCGCAGAAGATCCCCCCGCGCCAGGAACCGATGGCGGTGCTCTGCAGCAGCACTGCCGCACTCAGGATCAGTCCGGTCACCGCCGGATTCACCCCCGCCAGAAACCGCTGGGCACGATCGTCGCCGCGATAGCGCTCATATTGCCCGCTCATGAGCCACATGAGGGCCATCGCAGGGGCCAGCAAAGCCGCCGTGGCAAGCAACGCT
>PLDO01000604.1 GCA_003136215.1 Bryobacterales bacterium | reverse complement strand
TCCGCGCTCCGACCGCCACCTGTCCGCGGCCGTGCGCCGCCTGAGCCGCATCCACGCGCGCAGCGTGGAAATAGTGATCAACCTGGACGATGGCGACGAGTACGACTGGCCGTTCCTCTACGGCGTGGAAGTGGGCCACTGGAACCTCACCGACGCCCAGGCGCGCGCCCTGCGCGAGTTTGTCCTGCGCGGCGGCTTTTTCATGTGCGACGATTTTCACGGCCAGATCGAGTGGGACGTTTTCGTGGAAAGCATGCACCGGGTCTTTCCCGACCGTCCCATTCTCGACATCCCCAACAACGACCCGATCTTTCACACGGTTTACGATCTCGACGAGCGGTTCCAGGTCCCTGGCGCGCTGCTACTGGAGACCCATCTCACCTACGAAAAAGGTGAGACCGGCAAGGTCCCGCACTGGCGCGGAATCTACGACGATCGCGGCCGCGTGGTGGTGGCCATGTGCCACAACATGGACCTGGGCGATTCCTGGGAACACGCCGACAACCCGCTGTATCCCGAAAAGTACTCCTCGCTGGGAATCCGTCTCGGGCTCAACTACATCGTCTATTCGATGACGCACTAGTGTAGGATAAGGCTCTGCCTTGTCCATCCGAACGCAGCTCGGACTCCGTCCTTTACGTGGATCAAAGCGTCACTATATATTAGATGCCACGGGCTTCGTCGATAATGAAGAGTACGCCAGCCAGGTCCGATTCCTTCATGGAGCAAATTACGATCACCGCGGCGGCTGAAAGCCGCGCCGCGAAAACTCTTCGGGAGGCCCTCGAGTCGGGACGCCCGCTCACTTACGTCCGCACCTCGGAAGAGGAGCGAGCCGGGAAAGTGCTGCGCGAGGTGGGCCTGCGACTGTTCGCTCCCACCGCGGTGCCGGTCTGGACCTGGAGCCTGACGGAGGGGATGCATCGCGATGGCGAAGCCGCCAAGAGAGGCACGCACGACCCTCGCGCGGCGCTGGATTTCATCGCGGCCCATCCGGATGCGGCCATCTTCCATCTGCGGGACTTTCATGAGCCGCTGCGCGAGAGTGCTGAAACGCGGCGGCGCCTGCGCGACATCTACGAGAGCATCCGCGGCCAGCGCAAGTTCGTGGTGATCACCTCGCCGGTCCGCTCCATTCCGGAGGAACTGGAGCGCAGCCTGCTGTTTCTCGAACTGCGGCCGCCCGATTTAGTGGAAGTGCTGGCGTTTCTGCGGGAGGAGAGCGGGGAAGCCAACGACGAGGTTCTCCACCAGCTGGCGCCGGCCCTGCTGGGGCTCACGCTGGATGAATCGCGCTACGCGCTCCGCCGCGCGCTGGCCGCGACGGGGCGCTTGGGGCCCGAGTCGCTGCCGGCCCTGCTCGAAGAGAAGCGGCTGCTGATCAACCGTAGCGGCTATATCGAGTTCATTGCCGACGGCACCAGCATCGGAGAGGTGGGCGGTCTGGATGGCCTGAAAAACTGGGTTCTGGAGCGCCGCAAGCTATTTGAGCTGCGCGACAGCCTGAATGCCGAAATCGTGCCCAAGGGGCTGCTGCTGATGGGAATTCCGGGTTGCGGCAAGAGCCTGGCCATCAAGGCCATCGCTTCGTGTTTCCAGTTGCCGCTCTACCGCGTGGACATGATCGAGATTTTCTCCGGGAGGCATGGCAAACCGGAAGGGGCATTCGTCGAAGCCTGCAAGTTGATGGAAGACCTGGTGCCGGCGGTGCTGTGGTTCGACGAGATCGAGATGGGCATCACCTCGGCGGACGCCGGCGGCGAGCAGGGCAGGATTTTCGCGTTCTTCCTGACCTGGATGCAGGAGAAGGCGCGCGGGCTTTTTGTCGCCGCCACCGCCAACCGGATCGATCTGCTTCCCGCCGAGATGATTCGCAAGGGCCGCTTCGACGAGGTCTTCTTCGTGGACCTCCCGCTGGACGAGGAACGCCTGGAGATTTTCAAGATTCACCTCAACCGGCGAGGCGTGGACACGGCGGGAATCGATCTCGACCAGTTGACGGAGTTCACCAAGGGCTGGAGCGGGGCCGAGGTGGAGCAGTGCGTGGTGTCGGCCCTGACCAAGGCGCGGCTCACCGATACCCAGGTTACGGGACAGGAGCTCATCCAGGCGGCGGTGAAGATTGTCCCGCTTTCGCGCACCATGGAGGAGCAGCTCAATCACATTCGAGGCTGGGCGTTCGAGCGCGCCGTGCGTGCGTCCAAGCGCGGACCGGGCCGGTAAAGCAATCGCAGGCGGGGTACCCTCTGGGTCCGCCTGCCAACAGTTCAATCAAGAGTTGGCAGGCGGAAGCGCCTGCCCCACCAACTCCGCACTTATTCGGGGAACTCCACTACCGCCACGGCGTATCCGCCGAGCCGCACCACTTCCTGTTTCAGGGTCGCCGAAGACGGGGGCTGAAACGCCGTGGTCTGATCCACAAAGCGCATGGTGGCGCCCGCCGCGCCAGGGAGCGTAATTTCCACGTCGCGGTTGCGCCGGTTGACCAGCAACAGGCGGCGATGGTTGCCGCCGGTCAGAAATGCCTGAGCGTAGACGAAGGGCCCCGGCTGCGGGGTGCGAACCAGTTTATCGCCGGGGCTGAAGTGATCTTTCAACAGTGTGAGGACCCAGAACCGCGCATTGGGCTGTCCGGTCTCCCAATCGACCAGTGAAACGCTCGGGTATTGCGTCGGATAGCCCACCAGTTGGGACGCGTTCACGGTGTCGATTCCCATGTTCGCCAGTTCGCTGAACAGGTACGCGTACATAGCGCCGCAGAGATTCCAGTAGGAGTTGGGGATCGGCTTGGTGACGTGTCCGGGCCGGTTCTGTTCCCCGTCGTCGGCGGAAATGGCGCCGACTTCGTTGATCATCGTGGCCGTCTTGGGCGAAAGCCGCTGGCGGATGGATTCCACGTAGCGCACGGTGTTCAGAAAGCCGTTGGTCTGGTCCCAGGCGGTGAACTGCTGCGCTTCCGGCGGCTCGTCCTTCGCCGGAGAGTAGTAATAGTGATACGAGATGGCATCCAGCGGAACGCCCGGCTTGTGGTTTTGCGGATTCAGGAAATACTCGAACATCTCCGCGCTCCGGCTCGGATAGGCCACCGAAACGCCGAGGAACTTCATGCGGGGCGCGACAGCGTGAATGGCCAGCACGATGGAATCGTAGATCTGGGTGTACATTTTGGGGCCGATGCGATGTTCCAGGTCGGGTTCGTTGAGGATTTCGCACCAGTCCACCTGGTAATGGTGGCCGGATTCGTGGCGCTTGCCGAACTCATCGACGAATCCGCCCAGCGTGTACCAACTCACCAGGCGCGCGTAATAGTCGCCCAGTTCTTTACCGCTTGGGTCGCGCAGTTCGGCGCCTTGCGAGTAGTTCCAGACCGGTTCTTCGGGGTCCGCCGGATAGGCGACCGGCTTCGGCGTGACCCACATCCATTGCGGCGTGGTGCTGAAGTTCAGCACCGAGGGGTGGCCCTTGGTGGCCTCGAGGAAATCGATGGTAAGCGGATCGATCAGGGAAAAGTCCCAGAAAGTTTGGCCATCGTGCGGCGGCTCCAGTTCGGCCACGGCGAGTCTGGGGTAGGGCAGCCACGGCACGAAGCGCGCGTAATCCGGCTGCAGGTCGCGCAGCGCCTGGAAAACCCGGTCGTGTATTTTGGAACCGCGGCGCAGCGGGGGGTTGACCACAACCTGTAAGGACGCGGTGGTATGGGAAACGCGCGCTACGGAATCCCAGGCAATCGTAACGGAGGGCGGCGCCTCCGGGCTGGTTTGTGCGGGGGCGGGAAGCGAACTCCACAACAGGAGCGTCGAAACCACCGTAAGGGAAATGCGTATCATGGATGCGACCTCAGCGACAATCAGCTGTCACTCTTGTTATTCTGCGGATAATCCTATGCGAATAGCAATTGCATCCCTGGACGGCGTGGAGCCGGAGGCGGCCAAGCAGTAAGACGAGAAGCGCCTCAGAATGACAGCCGAGCGCTGAGCTGCATTTCGCGTCCCGGCGTGGCCGCGTCCGTGATGGTGCCGAACTGCGGAGTATTCACGAACCGGTTCGGCGTGCCGAGGTTGGTACGGTTCATCGCGTTGAAGGCCTCGCCGCGAATCTGGAAGCGCAATCTCTCGGCGACGGCGAACTCTCGCGAGAGCGCCAGATCCATGGTCTGCATCCCGGGACCGTACACGGTGTTGCGGCCGGCATTCCCGAAGGTGTACGCGGCGGGCACGGCAAATGCCGCGGTGTTGAACCAGGCCTGGGCGGAATGGGTGCCGGGAGTGTACAGAGGCTGTCCATTATAGTTGGCGCGGATCGGGTTCTCGCCCAACACAGTGCCCGCGTTGGCGGTGTCGCCGAATACGGAAATGGTGAATGGATAGCCGGTCTGCGCCTGGTAGACCGCGGCCAGTTGCCAGTTCGAGGTCAACCGCCGGGTCCAGTTGGAAAGCTTGTAGGCGGGGATGGCGTAGACTGCGCTCAGAGATACGCGATGCCGGATGTCGCAGGCAGGCCCCTTCTCGGCCTCCAGGTCGCTGTTGTTTTGCGCGATGCTGGCTTCGAACATCGGCGACCGGAAGTCCGGCGCGTCCGTCAGGCTCTTGGCGAAAGTGTAGTTCGCCAACAGGCTGAGGCCGTGCGAATAGCGGCGCCGCAGATTCACGTATCCGGCGTCGTACCAGCTCTTTGCCGTGTTCTGCAGGAGGTTGATGCTGCTGACGGGGAAGGTCGAGCTAGCCACCGTAATACCCGCCGGAAACACGGTTCCATCCACAAACGTCGCCGTCTGATAGGGGCGGCGCGGCTGGATCAGCCCGGGTCCGGGCGGTGCGTTGTTGATGAGGTCGGCCCGCTGCAGGTGCAATCCGTGCGCGCCGGTATAACCAGCTTCGAGCACACTGGACGGTCCCAGACTCTTTTGCAGCGATGCGCTCCATTGCTGGACGTACTGCGGCGGAGCGTGGGGATCGAAAGTCGCGAAGCTGACGGTGGTCTTGCCCAACACCGGCGCCGGGAAATTGAAACCGGCGAGCGCCGGGTTGGGTGTGAAATTGTCACTCTGCTGGGTGATGGGAAACACCAGCGGCACGTTGTGCAGCTGGTTGCACCAGGTATTCAGATCCACCGGCGTGTAGAAGATGCCGTAGCTCATGCGCCACACGATACCGGAATCGCCGAACTGGTGCGTGAGACCGACGCGCGGCGCGAAGTTCAGCTTGTTCGGATAGGTCAGCCCCCGCGGAGTTCCATTCTGCCCGCCGATAAATGCCTGCAATTGCCCGTTCTCCACCATCAGGTTCGACCACGACCGGAAGGTATCGGTGAGCGCGCTCATGAATTCATAGCGCAGGCCATACTCGAGGGTGGTGTGGGGAGAGATGCGCCAGGTGTCCTGCAGGAAGGCATCGGCGGACCAGTGCCGCAGATTCATGCTGGGAACGCCTGCCTGCGCCTGCCGGACCACGGGCAGCCCCAGTAGGAAACTGGCCAGCCCCGAACCGGTTCCGTCATTGGTCAACGTCTGGGTGGTGAAGCCGTTGGTGAACTGGTAGTAACCGCGGTTCTGGAAGAATCCCCACATGGGCCAGATGTAGCGGCGGTAGCTTCCACCGAACTTCCAGCTGTGGCGCCCGTGCTGCCAGCTCAACGTATCGCGGCCCTCCAGAATCGTGTCCCAGGCGTGCATGGGAGTTGCCAGGTAGGTGTCGCCCAAGCCGGAATACCCCTGCACGTTGAAATACGGCGCGCCATAAGCGCCCGCACCGCCGAAGCCGACGCCTTGAATGCCCAGTTGGGAAACGATGTCGTTGCCGGTTACGTTGTTCTCCGACTGGCGGAACATGGTGAGCCGCGAGACCCCGGCACTGGCGGTGTTGACCAGGTTCGGCGTGAAGATGTGGTTCCAGTTGAGGCCGCCATTCTGCGCCATGTTGTCGTGGTAGGCGCCGAAACCCGGCAGGTTCTGCGGCATGAAACCGGCCTCGCTCGAGGCCGAGTAGCGCGCAAACAGGCTGTCGCCGGCGTCGAACACGTGGTCCACACGGACGGTGCCCTGCTGGGTGCGGTGCTGCTCGCTGCGCACGTCCATATAGTTGTTGGAATCGGCTCCGGCGCCCACCACCGAGGGCGTGCCCATGCCGCCGCCGACGCCCAATCCCATGTTCATCACCATGTTCATGTCCATGCCGCCCATGGCGTTGGGCATGGGTACGTACTGGTTGAGAAATGTGGTGGCCACCGGGCTCAAGCGGCTGCCCGAGATCAGATTGTTGGGAAACGGATCGCGAATGGTCGGCGGGTTTTGCGCGCCGGCGGGCTTCGACGGGTCATAGGATGGATTGGCGCGCGTCGAGTTCGGATCGAAAACGTTGCTCCCGCTCTGGCTGAAATCGCCGGCCGTCTCGTCCGGCGTCGGCACCGTGAGGATGGCGGTATCGGCTTGCGACAGCCGCAGAGCTTCGTAGTTCAGGAAGAAGAAAGTCTTCCTGCCGGGCAGCGGTCCGCCCAACGATCCGCCGAAGTTGTTCCGGACCAGGTGGTTGTCGCCGGCCATCTGGTTGAACGTCAGCGCGTCCAGGGAATTATTGCGCAGATAGTCGTACGCGGTTCCGTGATACTGACTGGAACCGGAGCGGGTGGCGATGTTGATCTGCCCGCCGCCGGCGCCGCCCATCTCCGCGGCGTAACTTCCGGTCTGCACCTGAAACTCGCGCACGGCATCCGGCGAGAGGCTGATGTTCTGCGTATTAAACGTGGGATCGGTATTGCTTACACCGTCCACCAGAAAGTAGTTGGCATTGGGACGGTTGCCGCCGATACTGATCGCCGACGGTTGACCGGGCCGCCAGTACAGCGGATTCATGTCGCCCGCCTGGGCGCCGTGGCTCATGTGCGACCCGGGAACGGTCACCGCCAGATCGAGCAGCATGCGGCCGTTCAACGGCAGTTCCTGAATCGACTTGGTTTCCACCACCTCGCCCAAACTCGCGTCGGCTGTCTTGAGAAGGTCCGCGCGCGCCGCGACGTTGACCGAGTCGCGCTTCTCGCCGAGAGAAAGCTTCACCTCGAGCCCCATTTGCTGGCCGACCTCGAGCTTCACCGCCGTTTGGGACTGTGTGAATCCGGGCGCCGCGACCTCGATCCGGTACTCTCCGGGCGCCAACCCGACCACTTCATACCATCCCGCGTCGTTGGAAAGGGCAGCCCGGCGAGCCCCGGTCTCGGCGGCGATCACCGAGACTCTTGCGCTCTGCACCGGTTGGTTCTGCGGGTCCTGAATATTTCCGTGGAGCACGGCGAGATTGGTCTGCCCCACAAGGGGCAGGCAAACGGCTAACAGCACAACTGGTTTCAAGGCTTCCCTCCGAGGCAACAGACAACGTGAGGGCAGTATATAGGCGAGGGAAGACCAGGGCAATAATAGGAACCTACTAGTGGTCTGCGGCAAGCAGAATAGCGAGTATGTACCTGATCGTGGGGCCGCCAATCCTGGCTGGGGTCCCCTCTGGGGACGGCTTCAGCCGGCGCTTGCGGGGATCGAACACTTCCGCATGCCCGGAAAAGGCCGCCTGAAAAGGCGGCAGCAGGCAAAATTGCCTGCCCCACAAGA
>PLDO01000307.1 GCA_003136215.1 Bryobacterales bacterium | reverse complement strand
CGACGATATACTCCACCGGCAGTGCGTCGAGCCGGGTCCGGCGCGTCAGGTAGCCCCACAGTAATTTTGCGCGATTCCAGGCCCTCATCTCTAATTGATTGTACCTGCCGGGTACTAATCGGAATGTTACCCGTCATTTCCGTCATGGACGAACGCGTGCGCTCTCTCAACGACCAGCCAATCCGGCAGGGCGGCCGCTACGTCCTCTACTGGTGCCGCTGGAATCGCCGGGTTGCCGCCAACCACGCCCTGCTATACGCGGCGGAGATGGCCAACCGCATGAACCTGCCGTTGGTCTGCCTCGAGCGCCTCTCTTGCGCCTGGCCCACCGCCAGCGACCGGTTCCACACCTTCGTGCTGGAAGGCGTCGCGGAGATGCAGGCGCGTCTGCGCAAACTGGGCGCGGGCTACATCTTCCAGTTGCCGCGCCGCAAAACCACGTCGGATGCCCGGCTGCGCGCCGTCATCGCGGGCGCCGCCAGCGTGGTGACCGACGATTGTCTGCGCGCTACCCCGGAAATCGACGTGCAGCTGCACGCCGTCGATTCCAGTTGCATCGTNNGCCGCGAGACGTTCGGCGATCTGCACACCGAGGTCACTGCCGCCAACCTCGCTCTCCTGGTGGCGTCCTGCGAGATCGATCACACCATCCGCCCCTCCACCAGCTTCCGCGGCGGACGAAAAGCCGCCGAAGAAACCCTCCAGCGCTTCCTCGACGACCGGCTGCGCCGCTACGCGCGCGACAAGAACGAGCCCTCGGCCCATGCCACCAGCGATCTCAGCCCTTACCTGCACTACGGCCACATCTCGTCACTCGAAGTGGCGCTGGCCGTGCGCGAACATGCCAGCCGGCACAAGCTGATCGCCGACGAGTTTCTGGAGCAGTTGATTGTGCGCCGCGAGCTGGCCTGCAACTTCGTTCGCTACGCCGAGCGCCACGATACTCTCGAAGCGCTGCCTGACTGGGCGCGGAAGACCATCGCCGCCCATCGCAACGACACGCGCGATCCGCTTTATACCCGCGAACAATTCGAGCGCGCCGCCACCCACGACGATCTCTGGAACGCCACCCAGAAGGAACTGCTGCTGCGCGGCAAAATCCACGGCTACTACCGCATGTTCTGGGGCAAGAAAATTGTAGAATGGGCGTCGGACGCCAGTGAAGCCCTGGCCACTATGCTCTACCTCCACGACCGCTATGCGCTGGACGGGGACGACCCGAATACCTACACGAATATCCTGTGGTGCTTCGGCCTCCACGATCGCCCTTGGCCGGAGCGGCCCGTTTATGGGACCATTCGTTCCATGGTCCGTTCGGGAATGGAACGGAAGAGCGACGCCGGTGCGTATATTCGGGAGATCGAATACCTGGAACGCACAGGCAAGGAGTTGACCGCGTGAATATCACGATAACCGGAGCCAGCGGGTTGATTGGCCGGCGTCTTCTGAAGAACCTGGGCGCCAGCGGCCACGTGCTGACGGTGCTCAGCCGGCACGCCGGCACCAATGTCCCACCCGGGGTCGGCGTTGCCGCCTGGGATCCCATGAAAGGGCCTCCGCCCGAAGACGGTATCCGCAACGCCAACGCGGTGATCCATCTGGCGGGCGAACCGGTGGCGCAGCGCTGGAGCGGGGACGTGAAACGGCGCATCCGGGAGAGCCGCGTGGTGGGCACGCGCAACCTCGTGCAGTCGCTCGCCAGGCTGCGCAATCCACCGCAGACGCTGATTTGCGCCTCGGCGGTGGGCTACTACGGCTCGCGCGGCGACGAAGTGCTGCGCGAGGATTCGGCGCCCGACCACACGTTTCTGGCGGAGGTCTGCCGGGCGTGGGAAGAGGAAGCGGCGGCCGCCGAAGAGTTCGCCATTCGCGTGGTGCGAGTGCGCATCGGCGTGGTGCTGGACGCCCGCGGCGGGGCGCTACAGCGCATGCTGCCGCCGTTCCGCCTGGGGCTGGGCGGCAAACTGGGCGACGGCAAGCAGTGGATGTCGTGGATCCACCTGGCGGATCTGGCGGCGATGTTCCAGTTCGCGGTGGAAAACCCGGTGCGCGGGGTGTTCAACGGGGTGGCGCCGATCCCGGTCACCAACGCGGATTTCACGCAGGCGCTCGCCAGGGTGCTCCACCGGCCCGCCATATTTCCGGTCCCGGTGTTGGGGCTGAAGTTGCTGTTCGGCGAAATGTCGGAGGTCCTGCTGGCAAGTCAGAGAATACTGCCCGCGGCGGCGGAAGCGGCCGGGTTTAAGTTTCGTTTTCCCGAATTGGGAGGGGCGCTGAGCGACTTGTTAGGGAAGTAGGTGGGACAGACCATCGCTTTCTGTGGTCTGTCAATCTTCATCAATGCGCGCGGGTTGACAGACGACGCAAACCGATCGTCTGTCCCACGCTATTTCGTGCCGCCGGCGACGCCGCGCTGTTTGCGGGTGAGGATCTCGCGGACGGCGTAGATGCGGCGGTCCTGGCTTTCGAAGTAGGTGCGCATCATCATCTCGCCGATCAGGCCGGTGGTGAACATCATCAGGCCGCTCAACAGGAGCAGGCATCCGGCAATCATCAAGGGGCCGTGCTCGATCACGATCTCGTAGCCCATTAACTTAATCACCAACAGGTAGGCCATGATGCCACCGCCGGAAACCGTGCCGGCGAGGCCGAGCGTGCCGAAGAAGTGCATGGGGCGGGTGAAGTATTTGAGCAGGAACTTGATGGTCAGGATGTCGAACAGCACGCGGAAGGTGCGGCCGATGCCGTAATGGGAATCGCCCGCGGCGCGCGGCACGTTGCGGATGGGCACTTCGATGACCCGCGCGCCGTAAAAGCTGGCCAGCGCCGGGATGAAGCGGTGGAGTTCGCCGTAGAGGTTGACGTCCTTGAGGACTTCGGCGCGATAGGCCTTGAAAGTGGTGCCGAAATCGCGGAGGGCGACGCCGCTGGCCTTGGCCATGAGCCAGTTGGCGATGCGCGAAGGGATCTTGCGCATGATGGCGTTATCGACGCGGTGTTGGCGCCAGCCGCTGGCGATATCGTAGCCCTGGTCGATTTTTTGGAGCAGCGCGGGGATGTCTTCGGGGCAATGCTGCAAGTCGCCATCCATGGCGATGATGACATCGCCCTTGGCTTCGTGGAAACCCGCGGAGAGGGCGGCCGTCTGGCCGAAGTTGCGGCGCAGGCGGATCACCTTCAGGTGGCCGTCGGTTTCCACCAGGTTGGCGAGGAGTTCGAAGCTGCGGTCGTTGGAAGCGTCGTCCACGAAGAGAATCTCGTAGGGGCGCTGCAACGGCTCGAGAACCGCGGTGAGGCGGTCGTACAACGGGAGTATGGAAGGCTCCTCGTTGTGGATCGGAATCACGATCGACAACATTGCCATGCGAAGTTCCAGTGTAGCATCGCGCCGCCGCGGCTCTATGCTATACTTCGTCGCTCGATGGATCGGGTTCCCTTTCAGGCAACGGCGGGCGGAGCGCTCTACGAAGGCATCCGCACGCTGCCGGCGGCGGTGCTGCTGGACAACGTGCGGAGCATGTACAACGTGGGGGCCTTCTTCCGCACGGCGGACGCGGCCAGCGTGGAGAAGCTGTATCTGTGCGGGATTACGGCATGCCCGCCCAAGAAAGCGATTGCCAAGACCGCGCTGGGGGCCCAGGACACCGTGCCGTGGGAGCATGTCTGGGACGCGCTGCCGCTGGTGGAAGCGATCCGCGCGCGGGGGTACGAGATCGCGGCGGTGGAAACCAGCGTCCATGCGGTGGACCTGTTCGACTGGCAGCCGCGTTTTCCGGTGTGCGTCGTGTTCGGCCACGAAGTGGATGGCATCCGGCCGGAGATTTCCGCGCTCTGCGACACCTACGTGCGCATCCCCATGCTGGGGACCAAGCATTCCCTGAACGTGGCGACGGCCGGCGGCGTGGTGATTTACGAACTGTTGCGCAAGTACCGGGCTCTGGGCGTACGATAGATCGTGCCCGACCCATTGCCGCGCCTTCGCATGAACCTGGACTTCATGCCCTCCCCCTCGCCGGAGCACCCGGGTCTGTTTATCCGGGACCCCTACCGGTTCAGCGACGCCATGCTGGTGATCCCGCCGCCCCTGGTGGAGTGCCTGCAGTGCTTCGACGGCTCGCAGACCGCCCTGGACCTGCGGGCGGCGCTGGTGAGTATCACCGGTGAACTCGAAGTAGGGCAGTTGGCGCAGCACCTCATCGAGACGCTGAGCGCGGCGGGGTTTCTGGAAGACGCGCAATACGCGGAGATGGAGCAGGCGCGCAAGCGGGAGTTCGCCGCCGCAACGGTGCGCGAACCGTCGCATGCGGGGTCGGCGTACCCGGCGGATGCGGGCGAGATGCGCCAGACGATGGGGCAGTGGATGGAGGGCGCCGGAGCGCTGGCCAAGGAGAAAGCGAACGGCGATCTGTTCGCCATCGCGGCGCCGCACGTCAGCCCGTCGGGCGGGTGGCAAAGCTACCGCGCGGCGTACGGCATGCTGCGCCCGGAACACAAGGACCGGACGTTCGTGATTCTAGCCACCTCGCACTACGGCGAGCCGGAGACATTCGGCCTGACGCGCAAGACGTTCCGCACGCCGCTGGGCGATGCGCCGGCCGATACGGCGCTGGTGGACTGGCTGGCGGCGCGCGGCGGCAAAGGCATCGAGATGGAGGACTACTGCCACTCCTTCGAGCACACGGTGGAGTTGCAGGTGATTTTTCTACAGCACGTGCTGGGGCCCGGGGTGAAGATTCTGCCGATCCTGGTGGGACCGTTTGCGCGCAGTATCTACCAGGGCGGGGCTCCGGAAGACGACGACAATGTCAAGGCGTTCTTCGAGGCGCTGGGCGAGATGCGCGAACGCGAAGGCGACCGCCTGTTCTGGGTGATGGGCGTGGACATGGCGCACATGGGGGCGCGTTATCACGACCGCTTCGCGGCGGTAGCGGGCGAGGGCGCCATGCAGGAGGTGGGCGCGCGCGACGAGCAGCGGATCGAGCGCATCAACGCCCTCGATAGCGGCGGCTTCTGGGACCTGGTGCGCGAACGGCAGGACGATCTGAAGTGGTGCGGTTCGTCGCCGTTCTACACGTTCCTGAAGACGGCGCCGAAGGCGCGCGGCGAGCTGCTGAAATACGAGCAGTGGAACATCGATGACAACAGCGTAGTGAGCTTCGCCGGCATGGGCTTCCGGAAGGCGTGAAGGGCTGCCGCGTTATAGTATGATGCGCGTATGAAAAAAGCGCAGAACGTGGACGAGTACCTCGCGGGCGTCCCGGAACCCGCCCGCAGCACCTTGCACAAGGTTCGCGCGACGATTCGGTCCGCCGTGCCGCCGGAAGCCACGGAGGCCATCAGCTACGGGATGCCGGCGTTCCGCTACAAAGGGGCGCTAGTGGGGTATGCGGCGTTTTCGAAGCATTGCAGCTTCTTCCCCATGAGCGCGGCGCTGATCGAGGCATTCCAGGACGAACTCCGGGACTTCCAGACTGCCAAAGGCACCATCCGATTCCCCATGGACAAACCTCTGCCGGCCGCTCTCCTGAAAAAGATGGTGAAGGCGCGGGTGGCGCAGAACGAACAGAAGAAACAGCGGTAATTCCGTGCTGGTTCCGCAAGTACAGTATGATTTACCTCATGGCGCATTTTCGAGGTTGGCGGCAAGTGGGTCCCCTGGCGCTGCTGTTGGCGATGGCGGCTCCGGTATTCGGGCAGGGCAGGCAGGCGACAACTCCGGCGACTCCGTCTACTCCGGCGACCACGCCGGGCGGACGCGGTGGACGCGGCGGCGTAGGGGCCGGGCCCGGCAGTGGGCGGCGACGTGGACGAGACGCCGGTGGTGACGCACCATTCCATCCAGATCAACGGCAAGACGTTGGAATACACGGCGACGGCGGCGCAGATGCCGCTGAAGGACAGTTCGGGGGAAACCGAAGCGCACATTTTCTACGTGGCGTATACGCTGGACGGCGCGACGGACGCGGGCAAACGGCCGCTGGCGTTCTGTTTCAACGGCGGTCCCGGTTCGGCCTCGGTGTGGGTGCACATGGGCGCGATGGGGCCGCGGAGCCCCAAACTGCTGCCCGGCGGCGGCATGCCGCCGCCGCCCTACCAGTTGAGGGACAACCCGAATACGTGGCTGGATCAGGCGGACCTGGTGTTCATCGATCCCGTGGGCACGGGTTACAGCCGCGCCAAGACGGTGGAGGTGGCGCGCCGCATGAACGGTGTGCAGGGCGATTTGCAGTCGGTGGGTGAATTCATCCGCTTGTACGTGACGCGCAACAATCGAACGCTTTCGCCGCTCTACGTGGCGGGGGAAAGTTACGGGACCTTCCGAGCGGCGGGCCTCGCGGGGTATCTGATCGACCGCGGGATCGCGTTCAACGGCGTGGTGCTGATCTCGGCGACACTCAACCTGGAGACCATCTGGTCGCGCTCCGACGACCTGGTGTATGCGCTGGAGCTGCCGACCTACGCGGCGGATGCCTGGTACCACAAGAAGGTGGCGGCGGACTTGCAGAAGAAGGACCTGAAGTCGTTCCTCAAAGAAGTGGAAGGCTTCGCCATGGGAGAGTATTCCACGGCGCTGAACAAGGGAGATGGGCTGCCTGCGGCGGAGCGCAAGGCGGTCCTGGACAAACTGGTGCGCTACGTGGGGCTGGAGGGCCGCTATATCGACCAAAGCAATCTGCGCTTCGATGTATCGCATTTCACGCGCGAACTGCTGCGCGACAAGCAGCAGACCATCGGACGGCTGGACGGGCGACTGACGGCTCCGTCATCGATGAACACCGGCGAGACCAGCGAGTTCGACCCGTCGAACACGTTGATCGCGCCGCCGTTCACGGCGGCCTTCACCAACTATGTTCGGACGGAATTGGGATACAAGACGGACCTCTACTATTACGTGAGCGGTGGGATTCAACCGTGGGATTACGGCGTGCAGAACGGGTTCGGCGACACGACATCGCTGTTGCGCACGGCGTTCGCCAAGAATCCATACATGAAGGTGATGGTGGCGGCGGCGTACTACGATCTGGCGACGCCGTACTTCGCCATCGAGCACACGTTCAATCACATGGGCTTGAACCCGGAGATGCACAAGAACGTGATCTGGAACTACTACCAGGCGGGCCACATGCTGTACATCGATCACGATTCGAGCGCCAAACTGAAGCACGATATCGGGGAATTCATCGCGGGTTCTCTGCCGAAGGACGCCTTGCAGTAGGGGCGCCGCGTCCGTGTCGCAGATCCGGGGCGGTTTGACTTAAGTGGTCGCGTCGCGGTATTTTGCAGGTATACCTTCCCTGATCGGCGCGGTAGCCAAGTGGTAAGGCAAAGGTCTGCAAAACCTTTATTCGTCGGTTCGATCCCGACCCGCGCCTCCAACTTAATCTCGACGGAAGTAGGATGGGAAGGAGCATTCTTCCCGCCATGCCACGGATCAATTTCTTGCTAATAGCAGCGGCCGGCCTTTGCGCCGCAACCGCGCTTCCGGCCGGAGCGCAGAGCAACCTCCGGGTCCTGCGGACCGCCGAGTATCGCTCGCTTCAGGAGCGACTATGCCGCGGTTGGAATACCTGGAGCGTCAATAGTGTGATGGCACATGTCCATCTGCCGGACGGCTTCGCACTGACGCTGGGCGTGAAGACTGCCGGCATGGGGCGAACATACCAGAACTCCTTCTTCCAGGCCAACCAGACGGCCGGCCGGCCGGAGAAGATCCGCCTGGGAGCGCATTCCGACGATGGCAGCTACACGGAGCTGACGCTCGAGCTCCCGGCCAGCGGGAATGAGAGCTCGAAAAACATGATTCGCGTGGAGAGCGCGGAGCAGGAGGGCGAGGAGTACATTCTGGTCACGGTCGAGCAGCGGCCGGCACTGCGGGCGTCGCACCTGATTATCGAGACCGGATACTACTGGAACCGCCCCGGCACGGTGCAGCGGCGGGGAGGCACGATCGAAGCGAGGTCAGGCAGCGCCGGAGGCCGTGCGTTTACGGTGCGCACGACGGGCACCGAGGTGAGCGACCCCTTCCTCACCGCAAACGGGCCGTACCTTGCGGTGCCCATGGAAGGCCGCGTGGCGGTGTACACCGGAGGAGAGAAGACACTGGACCAGGTGGCTGCCCTCGTCAGCGCGCATCGCGCGGCCCACCAAAGCAAGCTGGACGCGCGCGGCGAGGCGCGTGAGGTCTTCACGGCGATGCAGACGATTCTCGGATGGAACCTGACGTACGATCCGGAGAACGACCGCGCCATCTCGCCGGTAAGCCGATTGTGGAGCGCGAACTGGGGTGGCTACGTGCTGTTCGACTGGGACACATACTTCGCTTCGTTTATGTATGGCCTCTACAACCGGGACCTCGCTTTCGCTAACGCAGTGGAGGTGACCAAGGGCATTACGAAACGCGGCTTCATTCCGAATTGCGCCTCCGCCTATCACATCCAGAGCGACGACCGGTCACAGCCGCCGGTGGGCAGCCTGATCGCGATGGAGATCTACCAACGATATCCGGAGCGTTGGTTCCTGACCGAGGTTTACGGCGAGCTGCTGCGGTGGAACCGATGGTGGCCGACGGCCCGCGATCATGGCGGTCTGCTCAGTTGGGGCTCCGATGACGTGCCGCAACTGGTGGACGGAACGGTGCACAACTTTCAGGCAGCGCTGTATGAATCCGGCCTGGACAACTCACCGATGTATGACGGCGTGCCGTTCAACCGGCAGACAAACCTGCTGGAAATCTCCGACGTGGGGCTGAATGCGTTATACGTCGCCGATTGCCGGGCGCTGGAAAGGATGGCCGGCATCCTGGGCCGGGAAGAGGACAGGCGGGAGTTGCGCGGGCGAGGAGACAAGTACGCGGCGGCACTCGGGACGCTCTGGGACGAGAGGTCGGGTATGTACTTGAACCGGCGCACC
>PLDO01000158.1 GCA_003136215.1 Bryobacterales bacterium | reverse complement strand
CGCGCAACGCCTACCTCACGCCGGCGCAGCGCGCCAAGGCACCCGAGCTGTATCGCGCCCTCCAGGCAGGTCGCGCGCGGGCCGCCGACGGCTCCCCGGCGATCGTCGCCGAGGTCACGGCAAAGCTCGTCATCGGTTTTCCACCCAACCTGCGACTCGCCGACGACCCCGACGACCCGCGGCCGTCGTTTTCGGTCGACTACGTAGCCGTAGTCGATCCCCTGAGCTTCGCGGCGGTTGGCCTGCCCGGCTTCCAGTTCATCCAGGACCCGCTGGACTACAGCACCATCACTCACCACTCCGACATGGACACCTGGGATCACGCGGTCCCCGAGGACCTGATGCAGGCTTCGGCTGTGATAGCGACCCTGGTGTATCAGACCGCCACGCGCAAGGAGATGCTGCCGCGGCGGGAGTTGCCGAAGCCCGAGTAAGAGAAGGGCGTCCGTACTGGCAGGCGCAGCCTCGCTGGTCACTTGAGGAACTGCGCGGCGTTTTCCTTGGTAACCAACGTCTCACCGACGTCGATCCTCTTTTCGATAGGCTCGCCCCGCGCCGCCTTCAACGCCGCTTCGACCGCGCTCCGGCCCAGCATCTCGGGATACATGGCGACATCGCCCGCCAGGCGCCCCGCTTCCACCGCTCGAACCGCTTCGCGGGTTGCATCGATTCCAATGACCGCGATTTTGCCCGTCAGCTGTCGAGCGTCAATCGCCTCCACCGCTCCCAGCGCCATTTGGTCGTTGCCGGCGAAGACGGCACGCAGGTCCGGATATCTGGTCAAAAGATTCTCCATGACCGACATCGCCAAAGCGCGTTCGCTGTTCGCCGGTTGCACGGCCACGCACTCGATTCCCGGCGTATCGTGAATGGCTTCCCGAAAACCAGCCACACGGTCCTCATGCGTTGGGACTCCCAGAATTCCACGGATCACCGCCACTTTGCCCTTGCCGCCGAGCAGCTTGACGATATACTCACCGGCAATGCGGCCGGCGCGGCGATTGTCCGATCCAACGTAGCTCAGCTTGGACGCCCAAACGATGTCCGTGTCAAAGATAATCACCGGGATGGCTGCCTGATGGGCACGATCGAGGACCGGGATCAGCTCGGCCGAGCCCGTGGGCGCGACCGCCAGGGCAGCCACCCTCTTAGTGATCTGATCTTCCAGAATGGAGACCTGCTGATCGATATTCACTTCGCGCTCGGGCGCCAGCACCGCCAGCCGGACGCCAGGATTCGCCTTGGCGGCATCCTCCGCGCCCGCTTTGACGCGCTGCCACCATTCACTATCGAGAGCTTTGGTCACGATCGTGATATCGATTGTCTTTTTGGGGCTCCCCTGTCCGCAGGATCCCAACAGAAAAACGCCGGCGCTCAACGCGATGGCCGGCAGGTGAAAGGGGCTCGTTCTCATGGCCGTTGCGCTTAAGCCTCCAACTCCCCGACGTCCACCGGCCGGCCTTCGCGCAGCGACCGGTTGGCGGCCACACTGATGGCGAGCGCCGCCATGGCATCCTCCGCCGTGATGAAGGGCGGAAGGCCCTTTCTCACGTGCTCCGCGAAGTTCTGGATCTGCGCGAGATAGGCATTTTCGAAGCGCTCCATGAAGTACGGCACGGCGTCGTGCGAAATCCCCTCCGGAGTCAGCATCAGGATTGGCGTTTGCCGGTAATAACCGATCTGAATCGAACCTTTGGTGCCCCATATTTCGCCGCGAATGTCATATCCGAAAGCGGCGTTGCGGCTCAGCTGCACCACGCCCAAAATACCGTTCTGGAACACCAGATCGACGATGGCATTATCGATATCCCCCACCGATTTCATTTCAGGGAATGCCAGAGTCCCGCCGATTGCATGCACGCGCCTCACGTCCCCCATGTACATCCGCGCGACATCGAAATCATGAGCGCCCATATCGGCGATCAACCCGCCGCTGACCTTGGGATCGCAGAACTCCAGCGGCGGGGGATAGGGATCGCGTGAGATGGACGTGAACATGACCGGCTCGCCGATGGCCCCGGCGTCGAGCTTGCGTTTCGCCGCAAGGTAACCGGCATCGAAGCGGCGTTGGAATGCCATCTGGAAGAATACACCGGCCGCCTGCACCGCTTGCCTCATTTCGCGAGCGTCGTCCAGTGTCAGGGAAATCGGCTTTTCGCAGAAGATCGCCTTGCCGCTTTTGGCCGCAGCCATGACGACTTCCTTGTGCGTGCTGGTGGATGTCACGATCACCACCGCATCGATCTCGCGATCGCTCAGCAGATCCTGATAATTCGTGTACCACTTCGCCACTCCGAACTCGGAGGCGAACGCTTCCGCCAGACCCGTCTTCCGGTCCGCTACGGCAACCAGGGCTACGCCCGGCACCCGTCGGGCCAGGTATTGGCCATACATGCGGCCCATCCGGCCCACTCCAATCAGCCCTACCTTCAGTGTTGTCATCCTATTCGCTCCGTGTTTGCCGTCATGCTTGTCTTTCTCCCGCTATCCGCCGATGCCTCTCTCGGTGGCGCGCTGCCGCACGATGTCCACCCAGACAGCCGCTACAATCACGATCCCGATCACCACCGTCTGCCAGGCGGCGGACACGTTGAGCAGGTTGAGCCCGTTCCGCAATACCCCCATAATCAGCGCGCCCACCAGGGTGCCCCCGACCGTACCGACGCCGCCCAAAAAGCTGGCGCCGCCGATCACCACGGCGGCAATCGAATCCAGCTCGCCGCCAACTCCGGCCAGCGGAAAGCCGGAGTTCATGCGGCCCGCCAGGACGATGGCGCCGGCGGCCGCGGTCAGGCCGCTCAGCGCGTAGGCCAGAATCAGCCGGGCATCCACGGGCACGCCGGACAGCCGCGCCGCCTGCTGATTGCCGCCGATCGCATAGATGTCGCGCCCAATCGTGGTCCTGCTCAGGAATACGTAGAACGCTCCGCAAAACAGCAGCACCAGAATGACGGGCGCCGGAATCCAGCCAATCGACCCCGCCCCCCAGAACCGGAATCCGGAAGGCAGCTCGGAAAGGGGAAAGCCGCCCGAAATGACCAACGCCAGCCCGCGCGCCACGTTCATCATGCCCAGCGTCGGAATGAACGGGTGCGGCAAGTGCAGCTTGGTCAGCAGAATCCCGTTGATGGCGCCCAGCGCCGAGCCGATGGCCAGCGCGGCCACCACGCTGATCAGAGGCGGCACGCCCGCGTGCATCAGCAGCGCCACCATGACGCAACAGAGCCCCAGCACCGAGCCCACCGACAAGTCGATTCCACCGGTGATAATGACCGTCAACTGCCCGAGAGAGACCAGCGCGTTGACGGCGGACTGGCGGCAGACGTTGAGCAGGTTGTCGGCCGTCAGGAACCGGTCGGATGCGGCACCCAGCGCTCCACAGAGAATCAGCAGGCCCAGTAAGGGACCGAACCTCCGTAACAGACTGGCCGGGGACAGGGCATGGGCCGCGGGCGGCCGAGCGGCTCCACTCAATCGGCGCCTCCGGTTGCCAGGTGCATAATTCTCTCCTCGGTGGCTTCCGCGTGGGCCAGTTCCCCGGCGATGCGCCCGCGGTGCATGACCACGATCCGATCCGCCAGTCCCATCAATTCCTCGAGTTCGGAAGACGCCATCAGTATAGCCGCGCCCTCGCCGGCCAGCGTTCGAATCATATCGTAGATCTCGGCCTTCGCCCCCACGTCGATGCCGCGCGTGGGTTCATCCAGCAGAAACACGCGGGCGCCGGCGAACAGCCACTTCGCCAGCACTACTTTTTGCTGAGCGCCGCCGCTCAGATAGACGACGGGCTGGCTCAATCCGGCCACTTTGATGCGCAGGGCGCCAATCCATTGTTGCGCCATCCGCTCCTCTTGGGAACGGCGGACAAAAAATCGCGCGCGGCCGCCGGCCAGCGCGATATTCTGCAACACGGAGGCGCCCAGCACCAGACCCTTCGTCTTGCGATCGTCGGGCACCAATGCGAGGCCGTTGCGGACCGCGTCCACCGGAGTGCGCAGTCTTGCGCGCCGGCCATTCACCAGGACCTCCCCCGCGGGGCAGGCGTCCCCGCCCGTGGTCCTGCGTTGGGCTCCGCCGGCGCCGAACAGCCACTCCAGCAACCTCGTTCGTCCTGCCCCGGCGAGCCCCGCCAACCCCACAATCTCGCCGCGATGCACGGTCAAATCGATGGGACCCCGGATGCGAAGAGCCTCCTCGGATTGCGCGCTCCCGGGCACGGCAGATCGCAGCCGCTCCTTCAGTTCCACCCCGATCATGGCGCGCACTAATTCCTCGTGCGTGACTGCCGAGGTCGGTTGCGTGAGTACGCGCCTGCCATCGCGCAGCACCGTCACACGGTCCGAAATCTCTAAGATTTCCTTGAGCCGGTGAGAAATGTAGATCACGCTGACGCCGCGCGCACGCAACAACCGGATGCATCGGAACAAAGCCTGCGCATCGTGGTCGGAGAGGGGAGCCGTGGGCTCGTCCATGATGATCAACCGGCTCTCGAAAGCCACCGCGCGGGCGATTTCCACCAACTGCCGCTCCGCCAGACTCAATTCCGCCACCGCCCGCCGCGGGTCGATCTCGCGCCCCAATTCTCCCAGGACCCGGTGCGTGCGCTGGTGCATTTCGCGAAAGTTCACGAAGCCGTGGGAAACCGGGTGGCGGCCGAGAAAGACGTTTTCCGCCACGCTCAACTGCGGCACGAGCGCCAGTTCCTGGTGC
>PLDO01000673.1 GCA_003136215.1 Bryobacterales bacterium | reverse complement strand
GGCTTTACCTGCTGGACGCAGTTCGTCTCCATGCTGTTCTGTCAACTGGGACGCGCCGATTCCCTGCGCGAGATCTGCAACGGCCTGGGGTGCTGCCTCGGGCGACCCGTGCACGTGGGGATCTCCAAAGCGCCTTGCCGCTCAACCCTGTCGTATGCCAACGAACACCGCCCCGCCGCGCTGTTCGAGGAACTGTTCTGGACCGCCTCAGCCCGGTTCCGCGAGCAGCAGGCGGCGCCCGCGCTCAAACCGACTACCTGGAGTTGCTGCGTCGCATCGTGGTCTGGGATGCCGAGAACGAGCGCGAGATTACTCGCGTCCTTCCCTACACAGGTTAATTAGGTCGAATTTGGTGAAGTCATCCCATGGAACGTTGTAGTCCATGACGGTGATCGCTTCCCAGCCATCTCTCCGCAGTCCCCCTACCAGGGCAGCGTGTACCGGAGCGACGCAGTGATACGCGTCTCCCAGAATGGCAGGACACGCTTCTTCCGCGAAGGCGCATCCTGGTGCACGCTGCTTGCCGGGACCGCACCGGCAAGAAGGGCTAAACCAGAAGCCGCTGAAGTCCGAAGGATATTACGACGTGTTGTGTTCATGCGTTCTTCTCCGTGTCCAAAATCGCGCCACTATCGGTTCCTGCTCTCCGGAACGCTCCAACCGGGCGGTCCATTCACTGGCCGCCCAGGTTAGCGTCGAATCAGCCCGTTACGGGTCGCCTGCCAGCATGCCTCGGATATCCTCCACCACAGAGTGAAGATGTGGCTAGTCCCCAAGTAGCAAATGGCATCCCCCGTGTTAAGGGAGCCTAAGTGTAGTGTGCCAGGTTAGGCCAACCTGGCGCCATCCTGCGGCGTGGGATCGCTACGGCTTGCCGAATACCGTGAATTCCAGGAGGCCGACGGGCAGGCGGTGGGGTGCGCCAGTCACCGTCAGCCGCACCCAGCGGGCGCGAACGGGCGGAATCTCGTCGAACGCAATGCTTCTGTCCACCGCGTTGGCGGTCTTATCGAGGCCGAGTTTCCACTCCTTCCCGTCGGCTGAGGTCTCCAACTTGTACTGGTAGGGGCCCGATACGATGCCCGATTCCGCGCTGAGGTGATTGTCCGAGAAAAGGATGCGGGCAGAATCGATGCTGAACGGGCGCGTCAGGTCCACAGTCAAGGATGGTTGCGCGTCCCCGGCCTCCGCCTCCCACCACGTGCGGACATTGTTGTCGATGGCATAGACCGGATCGCGGCCCGGCGCCGAACTGCTGGCCCGGACGGTCTCCCGATTGATGGTGATGGGCAGCGAGCCGCTGTCGTTGTCGAGCCACGGCTTCTCTTTCACCCCGGGCGCCCACTGCGGTGTTTCGGTAGGGCCGTGGACGAACATGCGCCCCTCCGCATCGAAGCCCACCGGATCCATGGCGACGCGCCGTTCGAAGTGATCGCGATTGCGGAACAGGATGTGGTAGACCATCCAGAGAGTTCCACCTGGGCCCTCCACCACGCTATGGTGGGCGGCGCCGTTGAGGAGACCGCCGCGGTCGTGCAGAATCGGGCTGTGAGTATCGTAAACGAACGGGCCGAGCGGTTTGCGGCTGGTATACACACCCACGGAGTAGGTTTTCCATTGCGTGCCCGGGGCGGAGTATTGCAGATAGTAGACCCCGTTCCCCTCGGTCATCCAGGGCCCCTCAATCCAACTCTGGGTCGGGTCTTCGTTGGCATCGCCGGTCCGTTCCCAGACATGCGAAGATTCATAGCCGAAGAGGTGCACCGGAGCCCCGGCGAAGTGGGTCAGATCTTTCGGATCGAGTTCCACCCCGTAGATGCCCTTGGTGGAGCCGCCCGAATAATAGAAGTAGACGCGCCCGTCTTTATCGGGAAAGATCATGGGATCGAACGGGCTGAAGCGCTTGCCTAGATTGTCCTGGAAGCTCCCGACCAGTTCCCAGGGGCCGAGCGGATCGCTGCTGCGGTACAGGCCGGAGCCGTTGCCGGCGAGGTAGAAACTTCCCTGGAACTCGGCCACCGTCGGCGCTTCGAAGCTCGGTGTTGGGCCTGGCAGGGAGACGGGCCGGTATTGCCAGTGGATGAAGTCCTCGGAGACCCAGACCATGCCCCCGGTCGCGTAGAGGTACCACTTGCCATCGTGGCGGATGACCGTGGGGTCGGCGAGGCTGCGGACGTCTAAACCGCGGTCCCGGGCGCGAGTCCGCACGGGATAGGAAGGCAACGGAAGCGGATTGCAATAGCGTTGAGCGTCGGCCGCGACGGTGAGCGTCAACAGGAGCAGAACGGATGCGCGCATCAGGGAACACCAGTATAGGTGGCGGCACCCGTCGAGTCAACGAGAACGGGCCGACGCGGCCGACGCCGACGCGGCCGACGCCGACGAGGCCGACGCCGACGAGGCCGACGAGAACCAGGACAGCCGATCAGACAGGAATCGAGACCATCGCCCGACGAGCGCGCCGGTGTCTCACTTCAGAGCCGCGGCCCACAATCGGTTCCACACGTAGCTGAAACGCATGCGCCGCTCGAACCCTTGGTGTGCGCCTTCGGTGTCTCCGGCCACGGCGCACGCCGCAATTTCCAGCCCGGTGGAGTGGAAGAAGGAGCACCCGTTTTCGTAGTTCGGGAAGGCGGTCTGGTTGCTGCGCTTGCCGAACCGGAGAGTTCAGAACGGAAATTCTGGGTATAATATCTTTTCCAGGATTTGAGTCCTTAAACGCAGAATAAAGGCCCACATGCGTATTCCCATTGTGAAGCTGACAGCCTCCCTCGCAGCAGGTATCACTTTCTTCTCGTTTGCCACAGCCTTCGGTCAGAAAGCCCCTGTGGCCAGACCCACCCCGCTGATGAGGATTCTGAGCCGGTTCATCGCTCCTGGCGTGCCGGCCCTAGGCCCGGCCGAATCCGAGGTCGCTCCGCGCAAGTGGGACAAGCCCGCTCCGCCGGGTCTGCCGGGCAACGGAATGGCGCAGCATCCCATGCTTTACGTCGGCGAGGGCTACAACAAGATTTTGCTGGTCGACAACGGCAAGATCGCCTGGACCTATTCTACTGGCTCTGGCTGGGAATACGACGACGTGTGGATGCTCTCCAACGGCAATATCCTCTTCACGCGCATGCAATATGTCGCCGAGGTGACGCCGGAAAAGAACGTCGTTTGGCGCTATGACGCCCCGGAAGGAACCGAGATCCACACCTGCCAGCCGATCGGCTTGGACAAAGTCATGTTCGTCCAGAACGGACTCCCGCCCAAGCTGTTTATCGTCAACATCAAGGCCAAGGCAGTAGAGGTCCAGCATGATTTGCCCGCGCCGAGCCTGACCGACAAAGCGACGGTCCATGCCCAGTTCCGCCGGGCGCGCTACACCGCGCAGGGAACCTACCTGATTCCTTTTCTGGAGATGGGCAAGGTTGTCGAGTACGACAAGAATTTCAAGGAAATCTGGAGCTACGAAATTCCAACGCCCTGGGCCGCCGTTCGCCTCAAGAACGGCAATACTCTGATCACGGACGAAAAAGACATCCTCACGCGCGAGGTCAACCCTGCGAAGGAGACCGTTTGGGAACTTAGACCGGGCGACCTGCCGGAGGCTTACCGCTATATCAACACGCAGAGTGCCACCCGTCTGGCGAACGGCAACACCATCATTTGTTCCCGTGGAGCCGAAGGAAAGACTCCCCAACTGGTCGAAGTCACGCCGGACAAGAAAGTCGTCTGGGTGCTTCAGGACTGGGCGAACTTCGGCCCGGCGACCGCCGTTCAGATTCTGGACGAGCCTGGCATCCCGGAGAAGCCGGGAGATTCGCAGCACTGATTTTGAGAAACATTTGGCGACCGCCAATAGGGCGGCGACTGCGGCAGTCAAGTAGCCGGAGGCCAAACGAGGAGACGGAGCATGGCATTTGAACCATCGCGCAGAAGCTTTCTGGCCGCCGCGGCAGCGCTGCCCGCCGCGGCGAATGCGGCCGGGACCGACAGGATTAGCTATCGCATACTGGGAAAGACCGGACTGAAGGTGACCACGGTAGGCTTCGGCGCCATGATCACCTCCGACCCCAGCGTGATCACGCGCGCCCTCGATATGGGCATCACCTATTTCGATACCGCGCGCGGCTATCAGAACGGCAATTGCGAACGCATGGTGGGCGCGGCTCTGAAGGGCCGCCGCAAGGACATCGTGCTATCCAGCAAGTCCGAAGCCAAGACCCCCGCCGACGCCACGGCGGAGCTGGAAACCAGCCTCAAGGAACTAGGCACCGATTACCTCGACATCTGGTACATCCACAGCCGGGACAAACCGTCGCAGGTGCCGGACGAACTGGCGCAAGTCTGGATCAAGGCGAAAGAGCAGGGTAAGGTCCGCCACATCGGCTGGAGCACCCATTCGCCTGCCGACGTGGTGGACCGCATCCTCGAGATCGGCAAGATCGAAGTCGTGCTGTCCACCTATAACTTCACCATGGGCGTCACGCGCGACACCGTCTTTGAGCGGATCGCCAACGCAGGGCTCGGACTGGTGGCCATGAAAGTGATGGCGGGCGGTCTCAGAACCCGCAATCCGCGCCCTGAGATGCAGCGGCCCCTCGCCGGCCTGTCCGCTCTCAAGTGGGCCATTCGCAAGCCGTATTTCGCGACGGCCATTCCGAGCATGACCGACGTGGAGCAACTGGACATGAACTTCCAGGCCATGGCGGGAAGTTATGCTCCGGCCGACGAGCGCATCCTTTCCGCCCGGCTGAATGAGATCCGGCCGGATTACTGCCGCATGTGCTATGGCTGTGCCGGCCAGTGTGCGAACGGCCTGCCTGTCACCGATATGCTGCGCTTCGTGACCTACGCCGATGGCTACGGCGAGTTCGCGCTCGGGCGGGAGCACTTCCAGAAACTGCCCGCTGAGATCCAGAGCGTGAACTGCGTCGATTGCTCCTCTTGCTCCGTGCGCTGCCGCAACGGAGTGGATGTGGCGCGACGGTTGCGCAAGGCCCAAGAGTTATTCGCCTGAGGCCTGATTCCAGGCCCGGCCCGCGGAACATGGCCAAGAGGAGAACATGGAGCTTGCATAGCCGGACATCGATTGGACGAACAAGGAGATCGTGATCAACAAGGCGGTCTCCAAGACAAAGACGTCCGGCGGGGTTCGCAAATGGGAATGGCGGATCGGCCCTCCGAAGTCGCGAAAATCGAACCGTAGGGTTGCCGCTGCGGATGCCGTCCTGGAATTGCTGCGGCGCCTCCGTTCCGAGGCAAAGGACAGTTCCGGGCTGATCTTCCTGGGGCCAGCGGGGAAGCGTATGGACCCCGACTACTTCGATGAGTTCGTCTTCCGCCGAATCGCCGCAAAAGCCGGCCTCCCCGGTGTCCGTTTTCATGACATCAGGCACTTCTTCGCGTCGATGTTGATCGCCCAGGGCGAGAGTGCGAAATACGTCTGCTACCAGATGGGCCACTCCAGCATCCAGGTCACCTTCGACACCTACGGGCACCTCTTCCCGAACTCACGTGAAACAGCAGCAAAGAAGCTGCAACAGGCTATGTTTACAGGAAGGAAAACGCGAACTGGTAGCAGTTTGATCGCAAAACCCCGAAAACGAGGGAAAAGACGGAGGCGAGAGAAGACGAAGACTGACCGCTATGTCTTTGGTTTCGTGGGATGTACGGGCGAAGGAATTTTGGTTGTGGGGGAAGGATTTGAACCTTCGACCTTTGGGTTATGAGCCCAACGAGGTGCGCTGCTTTAGCAATCCGGATTACAGGCCAGACCGCCACTTTAATAGCGATGGATGCGAAATGCTTGAGATAATTTTCCAGCTTCCTGCGCCTCTCACACAGAGCGAGCCCAGTCGCGAGTTTATCCAGGTGATCGACGGCGAGATCCGCGATAGTGAGTCCAATGTCGTCATTGGTCGGATCAGTTCCTCGCTTGTTCAGGTCGGGCGCGTTGCTGACGCCGGCGAGGATCTGTTCGACGTCATGGACGGCCAGAGTTGCGAAATGGCCGAGTATCATGCTGCCTTATTCAAACCCAAGGATTGGGATTACAACGATCGTATTCGAAGTCAGTTCCCTGATATCGTGTCGCTAGATCTGCTCATACTCGAGCGTGCCGAGATCCAACCAGCGTTCCGAAAACAGGGAATCGGGCTCCTCGCGGTCTGTCGGACCATCGACGTTTTCGGCGCGAACTGCGGCTTGGTTGTTATGAAGCCTTTTCCGCTTCAGTTTCGGAACTACCTTGAGGCAGGGTGGCGAGAACCCGACGGCGTTGCGAATGCGACCGGTGAATTCCGAACCGCAAGGCAAAAGCTTCGCCGCTACTGGGCGCGGGCTGGCTTCAAGCGGGTGAACGAGACGGACTACTGGGCTCTTTGCCCCGGGAGAAAACGCCCGTCTCTGAATTCGATTGCCCTGGCGATCGACGAGACTTGCGTACTCGGCGAGTAGCGCGGGTGTCGCTACTTCACAAGACTTTTGGCGAAAACGCAGAGATGCCTTACAAATAGGCATGAGTCCAAAGCACCTCCCCCAAAACCAATCCACCGTCGGAAGCGCCGTAGGATTAGCGCTCCTTCCGGAGGAGCTTCCGCTCACCGTCCGCGAAGCCGCCGTGTACTTGGGCGTCAGCATCCAAACAGTGTATCTTTGGGTAGAGCGAAAGCAGATTCCCCATCTCCGCGTGATGGGCCGCAACATTCGATTCCTCAAATCGGATTTGGAGCCCTTCCGCGCGACATTCAAACAGGAGGTGGGAATTGCCAAGACCGAGTAAACACGATGGCTCGATATACCCACGCAAGGATGGCAAGGTCCTATGGATGGTCTATCGAGACCGGAGCGGAAAGCGTATCCGGGAATCAACGAACACAGATGACTGGCAGGAGGCCCAACGGAAACTGCGAGAACGCCTCCAGGCCAGGGACGACAGGGTCCTCGAGGTCGTCCGGAAAGGAGAGCAACTACAATTTGCGGATTGGGTGGACTTTTTTCTGGAGAACTACTCCAAGCCCCCCATGCGCGCAGAAAAGACCCATGAAGCCAACGAGCGCGTCGGTCGGCATCTCAAGGAGGCATTCGGCGACCGATCGATTCGTGAGATTTCTGCCGACGATATCGAGCTTTACCTTCGAAGGCGGCTGCAGGCGCGGGTTCAGATCAGGACCAGTGCCGGGGTGGTTCAAAAAGACCGCCTCAAGCCAGCGACAGTCCATCAGGAGTTGCGGGTGCTTCGCCGTATGCTGAACGTCGCCGTCCGCAAGAAACTGCTCCCCGCCAACCCGTGCGCCGGAGTAGAATTTCCGGTCAAGGTGAAGGGGATGTTTCGGCCTCATTATATGAATTGGTCGGAGCAGCAGCGGGTCGAGTTCCGGGCGCCCGAATACTTGCGGAACATCATTCGGATCATCACCGAGACCGGATTGCGCGTGTACAAAGAGCTGATGCCGATGAAGAAGGAACAGGTCGATCTGGAAAATGCGGTGGTCTGGATTCCTGATTCGAAGACGCCGAACGGGATCGCTGAGGTGCCCCTGACGGATCTGGCAAGCGAAGCGTTTCGCGAACAGATTCGAATTTCAGGATCTGGGCCGTGGCAATCCCCGAACGACGATAGTTCGACGGGCTATCAGAAGAGTCTGAAGACGGTCTGGCGATTGACGTTGCGCAGGGCCAAGGTGCCGTACTTCCGGATTTATGATTTGCGGTCCACCTACGCAACTCGCTTAAGCGCGGGGGGCGTGGCGGACGAGTGGGTCACCCAATTGCTACGACAGGGCGATGCGAAGGTGTTCAAGAAGTACTCGCAGATGAAGCTCCAAATGAAACGCGAGGCGCTGAAGAAGCTGAACCGGAAAGCCAACGAAGGCCAGGCGGGTTTTGACACGGAGAGGCCGAACTGATGAGGTTTTGTCACGGTTTTGCCACGGTCGGAGCTTTTTTTCTCGATTTGGGCAGGCCGGACAGTTTCGGAAATTCAGGAAGTGGTTTAAAATCAAAAGAGGTTCCCAAGAGGGCGCGTAGCTCAGTTGGTTAGAGCGCCTGCTTCACACGCAGGAGGTCACAGGTTCGAGTCCTGTCGCGCCCACCATTCAAACGGCTCTACGCCAAAAATGGGGGTGCCCCCCGAATCCCAAACCATCTAAGAACATAACACCTTCACTCTGAGTCTGTAGTTTTCGAAGTTGCGGAAGCCATAGGCGACTCTGCTGATGGTCTCCATCTTGTTGTGGAAGCCTTCGGTGATGCCGTTGTTGCGGGTGGCGTCAAGCCGGATCGTCGTGTTCGCGGGCGATTCCCGAAATGCGTTGCCGCGACTCGATATCTGCTGTGCTGAACCGCAGAAACCAGCGACCGCCACCAACAAAACCAAGTTGACCGTTCGTTGCATTCGGATCCTCGATTCATGTCTCAGGAATCCCATCATTCACCTCGCTTGCTGTGCGCCTTGGGTCAGCACCGGTGCATACCATCGTGCGAAGGTCTCCCGGACGGCGTCTCCCCGGACCACCAACTGATTGCCCGACCTCTCAAAAGCGATCGGGATCAGTTTGCAGTCTTTCTCTCCACCTGGAGTCTGTCCACTGCTCAACCGCTCCATGGGCTCGTTACAGTAGCCGCACAGGTGTTGGCCCGCTTGTTGGTAATGGCCGGAGCGGTAGCAGCGCCGGCAGGAAGCGAAGGCAACAGTGAGGCCCGACGCCGGGCTGCGCTCGACGAAGAACTCAGCCCGATTCTGAGGCGTAGCGGGATACGAAAACAGGTGGATCTTAGCTGGCTCAAGGTCCGCCAGAGTCAGTCTCAGGTCTTCGCCTGCCAGAAGGGTTTTGGGGAGTGCCGCCGTGGGGAACATCACCTGCATTCCCACGATACCGACAGCAATTAGGACCCCAAATACCACCCAGACTGGCCACAACTCACGCCACCCCAATTTCAATGTCCGCTTGCGCCCGCTCATTTTCGCTCCTGGTTTCGAGGAGATGGAAAGCACCCTACCTTCCACTTGGGCGCCCGCGCGAAATTCCACATTTGCTGTGACTTGCGATAGAGCCGGCGTTTGATGCCGGGATGAGCTGCCTCAAATGCGCCAAACACGGCAGTATCGCGTGGCACACTGGCGCATCTCCGGCAGATGATATCGGCAGCCCAATACCTGATAATGGGCCAAAAGCTTACGAGATCAGCCAACCAACTGATTCTTCACCGATTCGACTCCTGCCGGGAAGTCTGGCATGGTGCTTGCCCTACACCTTTCTGAGAACACGAAACGAGGACGAATTGAGACTCCGAGCGATCCTGATCCTGGCAATCATCGCAATCTCCGCTTCGGCGCAGACACCGGAATTGCGCGTTAGCCTCAGGGAGTTGACCGGCGAGGCCACCAAGAACAATCCGGACATTGCCGCGGCCCAGAAACGGTACGAGGCTGCGCGGCAGCGGCCGACGCAAGAAAGCAGCCTCCCGGATCCGATGGTCTCCCTCGGATACAACAGCGTGGGCAATCCGTTGCCGGGTGCCGGTCTTGGAAGAGATGAGTTGGCGAACCTCGGCCTGATGGTCTCGCAGGAGATACCGGCGCCGGGGAAACTCAAGCTCAAAGGGGATATGGCTTCCAAGGAGGCTCAGGCCGAATTTCAGCAGTACCAGACCGTCCAACTGGTCGTCATCTCCCGGCTGAAGCAGGCATACTATCGCCTGCAAAACACCTATGCCGCTACTGATCTCCTCATCCGCAATCGGGACCTGCTGGAAAAGCTTTTGCAGGTCACCGAAGACCGCTATTCGGTCGGGCGCGCCGCCCAACAGGACGTGTTCAAGGCCCAAACCCAAGTCAGTATCCTCGAAACGCGGCTGGTGAAACTGGAACAGGAGCGCAAGAGCCGGGCTGCAGAGATCAACAGCATCCTGAATCGCGCGGCGGGTACACCCATTGGCCGGCCTGAGGATGTGAAACCGAAAGAGCTGACGGCGACGCTGGAGGAGCTGTTTGCCGCAGCGCGCCAGAATTCGCCGATGCTGGGGCGCGACCGGAAGATGATCGAGCGGTCGGAACTGGCTGTCAATATGGCGCGCAAGGAATACTATCCCGACGTCACGCTCAACGCGGGCTATTACTTCATGGGGGGGATGCCGCCCATGTATGAGGTCCGGGCGGATTTCAAAGTTCCGGTCTACTTCTGGCGCAAACAGCGGGCCGGCGTGAGCGAGCAGGTCAGCAATCTGTCGCAATCGCGCCGGACGTACGAAGCTACGGACCAATCGCTGCGCTATCAGATTCAGGACGATTTCCTGATGGCGCAGTCTTCGGCGCGGCTCATGAAACTCTACACCCAGACCGTGGTGCCACAAGGGAACCTGGCGCTGGAATCGTCGCTCTCCACCTATGAAACGGGTAGCGTCGATTTCCTGTCCGTGCTCTCCAACTTCACGATGGTGCTCGACTACGAGATGAACTACTACGACGAGGCGATGAACTATGCGCTGGCGCTGAGCCGCCTCGAACAGATGACGGGCCAGGCGCTCACGGACTGAGGCAAATACAAATGAAAGCCATTCGAATAATCGGTTTGCTGGTGTTGATCGCTCTCGCGTTTGGAGGAGGGTACGTCTACAAGGCAGTCAAAGGCGGCGCGCCATCCGCGGGCAAAAACGAACGCAAGGTCCTCTACTGGGTGGATCCCATGCATCCGGCGTACAAGTCCGACAAGCCCGGAATCGCGCCGGATTGCGGCATGAAACTCGAACCGGTCTATGCCGATGGCGGCGCCGCAGCGGCACCCGCTGGAGCCACTCGGAAGGTATTGTATTACCGCGACCCCAAAGACCCGAACTACAAGGCGCAGCAGCCCGGCCTCAACCCGGAAACCGGAAGTGAACTCGAACCCGTCTACGCGGACGATATTTCCAAGATGGAAGTCGGCACGGTCCAGATTACGCCGGAGAAGCAGCAATTGATTGGGGTGAAGTACGAGCAAGTGCAGGTCGGCGGCGGATCCCGAACCATCCGGGCGGTAGGCAAAGTGGCGATCGATGAGACTCGTATCGGTCATGTGCACACGAAGGTGGAAGGCTGGATCGACAAGGTGTTCGTCGACTTCACAGGCAAGCTGGTGGAGAAGGGACAGCCGCTCCTGACGATTTACAGTCCTGACATGTTGGCGTCCCAGCGGGAGTTGCTTCTCGCCGCTAAAGCAAAAACCATCATGCGGGACAGCGCGTTGCCGTCGAGCTTCGATCAGAGCGAGTCTTTGCTTCAGGCGACGCGCAGGCGTCTGGAACTGTGGGATCTCAGCGAAGCGCAGATCGACCAGGTCCTCAAAACCGGAGAGCCGATCAAGAACATCACCGTGTACTCGCCGATGACTGGGTATATCACGGATCGCAAGGCTTTCCCGCAGGTGAAAGTTATGCCCGATACGGACCTGTACACGATCGTGGATCTCAGTCACGTCTGGATCATGGCGGACGTGTTCGAGTACGAAGCCCCGAACATCCGCTTAGGCCAGACGGCCCGTGTATCCATCCAGGCAATACCCGGAAAGGTCTTCAACGCGCGGATCGATTTTCTCCAGCCGCAGGTCGATCCGATGACGCGAACTCTGAAGGTGCGGCTCAATATGGACAACCCCGGCGTGCTGCTCAAGCCGGACATGTACGCCGATGTCGAATTCCAAGTGAACATCCCGTCGAAACTCACGGTGCCGGCGGACGCCGTGCTCAACTCGGGCGATCACAAGACGGTCTTTATCGATCGCGGTAACGGCTACTTCGAGCCGAGGCAGGTGAAGACCGGCGAGCGCGAAGGCGACCGCATACAGATTCTGTCGGGCCTCACTGAGGGCGAGCGCGTTGTCACTTCGGGTAACTTCTTAGTCGATTCCGAAAGCCAGATGAAGGCCGCCGCGTCGGGAATGGGCGGCATGGCCGGGATGCCCGGAATGACGAACGAGCCGGCGAAGCCTGCAACGCCCGCGACTCAGCCGAAGGCTCCCCCCGCAAAGCCCGACGCGAAGGGCATGGCCGACATGCCTGGTATGACGAAAGAGCCGACGAAAGAGCCGGGGGCCAAAAAGTAATGATCAACGGCATCATAGAGCTCGCGGCCCGGAACAAGATGATCGTCTTCATCGCGATCGCGGCGGCGGTCCTGGGCGGCCTGTGGTCGATGCGGACGGTGCCCCTCGATGCCCTACCGGACATGAGCGACACCCAAGTGATCGTCTATTCGCGGTGGGATCGCAGTCCGGACATCATGGAAGACCAGGTCACGTACCCGCTCGTCACCGCCATGTTGGGCGCACCGAAAGTTAAGGACGTGCGCGGGTTTTCGGATTTCGGCTACTCCTATGTGTACATCATCTTCGATGAAGGAACGGATATTTATTGGGCCCGCTCCCGCACGCTGGAATACCTCTCGAACGTCCTTCCGCGACTGCCCCAAGGCGTCAAAACCGAACTCGGTCCGGATGCTACCGGCATTGGATGGGTGTTCGAGTACGCCCTGATCGACACCACAGGGAAGCAGAGCCTGGCTGACCTGCGCAGTTATCAGGATTGGTACCTTCGCTACTACCTGAAGTCGGTTCCCGGTGTCGCCGAGGTCGCGCCGCTGGGCGGATTCGTGCGGCAGTACCAGGTCAACGTCGATCCCAACAAGCTGCAATCGTTCAACATTCCGATTAGCAAGGTAGTGGCGGCGGTGCGCAGCGGCAACAACGACGTCGGCGGCCGTCTGGTGGAATTCAGCGGCGCCGAGTACATGGTGCGCGGCCGAGGCTACGCGCAATCCACCAGCGACATCGGCAAGATCGTGTTGGCGAAGACTCCGGGCGGCGTTCCCATCCGCATATCCGACGTGGGCGAAGTAACTCTCGGACCCGACATCCGTCGTGGGGTTGCCGACTGGAACGGGACCGGTGAAACGGTCGCCGGCATTGTCATCATGCGCCAGGGAGAGAACGCCCTGCAAGTGATCGAGCGCGTCAAGCAGAAACTCAAGGACATTGAGGGAGGCCTTCCCCCTGGAGTAAAGGTGGTTACCGCGTACGACCGGAGCGAACTGATCCTGCGCTCCATCGAGAACCTCAAGGGCACGCTCACCGAAGAGTTGATCATCGTGGCCATCGTCATCATGGTCTTCCTGTGGCACATCCCCAGTGCCGTCATCCCCATCGTCACGATTCCCGTGGCAGTGATCATTGCATTCATCCCCATGAAGATGATGGGCTTGACGTCAAACATCATGTCCCTGGGAGGGATTGCGATCGCGGTGGGGGCCATGGTGGACGCGGCTATCGTGGTGGTGGAGCAGACCCACAAAAAGCTTGAAGAATGGGAGCGCACGGGCCGCAAGGAGGATTACCACCGGGTGGTGATCGATGCGGTCAAAGAAGTCGGCGGTCCGAGTTTCTTTGCGCTACTGGTCATCGCAGTCGCCTTCCTGCCGGTGCTGACATTGGAAGCGCAGGAAGGCAGATTATTCAAGCCGCTGGCGTATACCAAGACGTTTTCCATGGTCATTGCGGCGTTTCTGGCGATCACGCTGGATCCGGCCATGCGGCTGCTGTTTACCCACATGAAGAACTACGAGTTCCGGCCGCGCTGGCTGGCTCGCGTGACCAACGCCGTCCTGGTGGGTACGATCCATTCGGAGGAGACGCACCCGATCAGCAAAATCCTGATCCGGTTGTACGCACCGGTATGCGAGCTGGCCTTGCGATGGAAATGGTTGGTGATCGCCGGGGCCGTAGCGCTGGTCGTCCTAACCGTTCCGGTCTTCGAGAAGCTGGGCTCTGAGTTCATGCCGCCCCTGGATGAGGGCTCGTTACTTTACATGCCTTCGACGCTCCCCGGCATTGGCATCACGCAGGCACAGCAGTTGATGCAGGTGCAGGATCGCATCATCAAGCAGTTCCCCGAAGTATCGACCGTGCTGGGCAAGGCAGGGCGCGCCGAAACATCCACCGACCCCGCTCCGTTCTCCATGATGGAGACGGTGATAGTTCTCAAACCGGAGACCCAGTGGCGGAAAGTGGACACCTGGTATTCCTCCTGGGCGCCCAAATGGGCGAAGGGCATATTCCGGAGGTTCACACCGGACCACATCTCCACCGAGCAACTGGTCGAGGAGATGAACCAGGCGCTCAAGATTCCCGGCACTTCGAATGCGTGGACGATGCCCATCAAGGCGCGCGTGGACATGCTCACTACAGGCATTCGTACGCCGGTTGGAATCAAGATCTACGGCGCTGACATCAAGAAGATTGAAGATCTCGGCACCCAGATCGAGGCGTTGTTGCCAAAGGTCCAGGGCACGCGGAGCGTTTTCTCCGAACGCACCAGCGGCGGCTACTTCCTGGATTTCAAGTGGAATCGCGACGAGTTGGCACGCTACGGTTTGAGTATTGACGACGCGCAGGACGTGATCATGAGCGCTATCGGCGGCGAGAACGTCAGCACGACGATCGAGGGCCGCGAGCGCTATCCCATCAACGTACGGTACATGCGCGATTACCGCAGCGATCCGGACAAATTGGGGCGCGTCCTGGTGCCGACCATGGACGGCCAGACCCAGGTGCCGCTCGCACAACTGGCCGAGATCCAGGTTGTGAGCGGTCCCGCCATGCTGCGCGACGAGAACGGCATGCTGAACGGCTACGTGTACGTCGACGTCGCCGGCCGCGATATCGGCAGCTATGTGGAGGAAGCGAAGAAGGTGGTGCGCGAGCAGGTGAAGCTACCCCCCGGGTATACGTTCGCCTGGAGCGGCCAGTACGAGGCCATGCAGCGCGTTCGGGAAAAGCTGGCCGTGGTGCTTCCGCTCACCATGTTTCTGATCGTCATGTTGCTGTACATGAATACCAAGTCCATGACCAAGACCTTGATCATCATCCTGGCCGTACCGTTCTCCGCCGTGGGCGCCATCTGGTTCCTGCACTTCCTCGGCTACAACATGAGCATCGGTGTGTGGGTCGGTTTGATTGCGCTTTTAGGCGTGGATGCCGAAACCGGCGTATTCATGATGCTGTATCTGGATCTGGCCCACGATCAGGCGAAGGCGGAAGGCAAGCTCAAGAGTCTTGCTGACCTTCAAGCGGCGATTATGCACGGCGCAGTGAAGAGAATCCGCCCGAAGTTCATGACCGTGGCGACGATGTTCCTGGGCTTGGTTCCGATCATGTGGTCCGTGGGAACGGGCGCCGATGTGATGAAGCGCATCGCCGCCCCGATGATCGGCGGCATCTTTACATCATTCATCCTGGAGCTGGTGGTTTATCCCGCAATCTATGAGGTGTGGAAGTGGAATTTCGAATTGAAAAAAGAACTGGCGCGCTCCTGATCAGCCTGGTGCTCCTGGCGCCGGCGGCGTTCACGCAGGTGTTGAATTACGACGTCTGGCACGGGCACCCGCTGCCGCCCCATGTCCGGAAGAACGGCAGCATGGGCACACTGACCATCACCGGCGAGAGCGTGTCGTTCACGGAAATCGGGCATCTGCACGCGTGGCGCTGGGACTACAGGGACATCCAGCAGCTGAAGATCGGCCACAAGTCTCTCACCGTTCTGACCTACCAGGACAACAAGTGGAGACTCGGGGCAGATCGCGAGTATCGATTCGATCTGCGCTCCGACAAGACCTTCGAGGATGCCTATCAGCTCCTGAAGGGCCGTTTGGACCAACGCCTGGTGGCGGCGGTTCCCGACCATCTCTCAAATATTCTGTGGGAGATCCCGGTGAAACATCTGCTGCGATTTGGCGGCGATGAAGGGGTGCTTCAGGTAGGTCCCGACACGATCGTCTACCAGTCCGCCGACAAGGCTGAGTCGCGCACCTGGCGGTATGAAGACATTGAGAACGTCAGCAGTTCCGGGCCGTTCGACCTGACCGTCACCACCTTTGAACGCGCCAAGACGCATTATGGAAATCTCAAGGGTTTCAGTTTTGAGCTCAAACAGCGGTTGGAAGAGGCTCGGTACAACGAGCTGTGGCTTCGGTTGAATCAATCGAAAGGGCTGAAAATCCTGAATTCGTATCGGGCCGCCGGAGCGTCACAGTAGAGTAGTTGGTCTAAACTCGGAACAAGAGGGGTAGTGTCCATGGGACGTGCACGCCAGTTCGCGATATTCGCTATCGTCGCTGTTGTCTCTCTCGCCGCCGGGTATGCCGGGTGGCGAGTATACCAGCGGACTCAACCGGAACAATGCTACGCCTGCCAGCGGCCGATCCATGCGCACTCGCGGACTGTCGCAACAGACAAGGGCGGTACCAGGCTGTTCTGCTGTCCGGCATGCGCGCTCTCCGAGCAGCGCCAGGAAGGCAAGACCGTGCGGGTTACGGAACTGACGGCGTTTCTGTCCGGGGCGAAGCTATCCCCCGACGAGGCTTACGTGGTCAAAGGCAGCGACGTAAACATGTGCGCTCAGGCCCACGAAATGATCGATGCCGACAAGCGCCCGGCCGGCGTATATTACGACCGTTGCGCGCCGAGCCTTCTCGCCTTCGCGCAAGAGCGTGAAGCGATTCAGTTCGCGCGGGAGCACGGCGGGACGGTTCTTCCATTTCGGGAAGTCGCGGCCTCATACGCGAAATAGGTTCAATTCCGGCAGTGCGCTTTCCAGGTGCCGCAAATGCGCCATTAAACCGCGGGTTTTTTCCCAATAGGGCGTTTGGCAGCCAGTGTGCATTGAAGAGAAGCATGATGAAACTAACCTCTCTGCTTTTCGCCGGTGTTCTCGTGGCAGGCGCCGCCTCCCAGACGTTTACCGGGGTAATCACCGACACCATGTGCGGCAAAGATCACGCCCTGATGAAGGTCTCGCCCGATTCCAAGTGCGTAGTGGAATGTGTCAAGGCCGGCGGCAACACCAAATACGCGCTGTACGACGGCAAGAACGTCTACGTGCTCAGCGATCAGCAGACACCCCAGCAGTTCGCAGGCCGCAAGGTCACTGTGACCGGCACCCTCTACGAGACGACGAAGATCCTGAAGGTGGATTCCATCGCCGCGGCACGGTGACGTGGCGCAGGCACTCATGCCTGCCGCGTCGGCACTCCTGCCGACGCCCGAACGCGTGTCGAGACAAGTCTCGACACCGCAGGCACGAGTGCCCGCGCCACGCGTCAGCCCTGGACGTCCCGTTTCAGACCGAACTTTTCCATTCGATAGATCAGTGTCTTGCGGCTGATATCCAGATACTGGGCCGCGTGCGTCTGGTTCCAGTTGAATTTCTCAAGCGCCCGAACGATCAGGTCCTTCTCGATCGCCTCCAGGCTGATACCGTGGGGAGGAAGGTCCAGATGAAGTTCCTCCACAGGCGGCCGTTCCCGCCGCAGGAAATCCGGGAGGTCGTTCAGCGTGATTTCGTCACCGCGGGTCAACACGACAATTCGCTCGATGATGTTCTCGAGTTCCCGCACGTTGCCGGGCCAGGTATAAACGCTGAAGTACGGCAGCATCCTGGTGGGCAGCACCAGGTCCGGTCGCCTCTGCTTATCCTTCGCCTTGAGAAAGAAGTGCTGGACCAATTCCGGAATATCCTCGGCGCGCTCCCGGAGCGGCGGAAGCTCCAGTGGAATTACCGCCAGACGGTAGTATAGATCCTCGCGGAACGTCTCGTCTTCGACCATCGCCTGCAGATTGCGGTGCGTCGCCGCGATGATGCGGACGTCCACCTTCGAGACGCCGGCAAATCCGAGCTTCTCAATCTCACCCTGCTGAATGAGGCGTAGAATCTTCACCTGGAGTTCAAGCGGCAATTCTCCAATCTCATCCAAAAACAGGGTGCCGCCGTCGGCCAATTCGACTTTCCCCTTCTTGTTAGCGAACGCGCCAGTGAACGATCCCTTGACGTGCCCGAATAGCTCGCTCTCAAGCAAGTCCTTCGGAATCGCCCCGCTGTTGATGGTGACGAAGGGCCCATCCTTACGACGGCTGTTGAAGTGGACCGCCTTCGCAAGCAATTCCTTGCCGGTTCCCGTCTCGCCGCGGATGAGAACGGTCGATGTCGCTTGGGCGGCTCGCGCTGCCATATCGAGCACGTACAGCAGTTTGTTCGACTGGCCGAGGATGTTCTCGAAACCGTATTTTTTATCGAGGCTGCTGCGCAAGATCCGCACCTCTTCGCGAAGGTCGAGGTGCTCCAGACCGCGATTCACGATTAATCGCAGTTCGTCCATATTCACGGGCTTGGTGATGTAATCGTAGGCTCCGGCCTTCATCGCTTCCACCGCATTCTCGACCGTCCCGAAGGCCGTCACCATGATTACGATGATTTCGGGATACTCGGTGCGAATCGCCTTCAGCAGATCGAGCCCCGATATGCCTGGCATCTTCAGATCCGTGATCACCAAATCAGGTGGAGAATTCCGGATCTGCTCCAAAGCGGAAGCCGCGTCCGCCGCGGCAGTGACATCGTACCCCCTCTGCTGAAGTTGCGCCTGCGTCACCCACCGCAAGCTCTCGTCGTCATCGACTACCAGAATGCGCTTCTTGCTCAACGTCCCTCCTCTGATGCAGCGGAATCGTCAGGGAGAATGTCATTCCGCCTTCAGGGTTTCGCACGGCTGTCACAACGCCCCCATGTTGATTCACAATCTGATATACGACCGACAGTCCTAAACCCGTGCCCGCGTCCTTCGTCGTGTAGAACGGGTTGAAAATCTTGTCCAGGTCTTCGGCGTCGATGCCAGGCCCCTGATCCCGCACGCTGATCGCCACGGACGAGTCCTGCTGGCGTGCCGCGAGTACGATATCGCCGGCTCCCGTCATCGCCTGAACGGCATTGATGACGAGGTTTAGAATGACCTGCTTCATTTGCTCCGGATCACACTCGAACGCAGGCACGGTGGCGGAGACTTCCTTTTGAAGCGTGATGCCCTTTTGCTCTGCCGAATGGCCGGCCAGAGCGATGATTCCATCAATCAGCCGGTCGGCCTGGACCGTCTGGAATTCAGGCTTCCGCGGACGCGCGAAGTCGAGCAGATTGGTCAGCAGCCGATTCAAGCGCTGAACCTCTTTGCGGATGATGGCGAGAGATGCCTTCCGCATCTCTTGGGGGGTTTGCTCCGATTCAATCAGATTCGTGGCCCCGTCGATACTGGCGAGCGGATTGCGGATTTCGTGCGCCAGGCTCGCCGACAGTTGGCCGATGGCGGACAACCGGTCGGCTCGTTTGATCTGCTCGAAGCTGTCCTGGAGCTCGCGATTCAGTGCTGCGAGTTCGCGCCTCTGCCTCATCCCCCTGTCGGCGAGCACCCCGGTGACGGTGCCCACCAGGAAGAACACGATGATCTCCGCGTACTGGTTCATGGCGTAGTCGAGCATGTGGTGCCAGGCATGCAGAATGTGCGGAATGTAGCAGACGGCGGAGGCTGTGGATGCGACAAGGCCGCCGCGCCAGCCGAAGTAGATCGCGGCGTAAATGATCGGGAGGTAGTACAGGCGCTGGAAGAGGTTATGCCAGAGGATGAGGCTGGGAGACGTGAAATAGTGGAGCGCCGAGGCTACAGCGATGCCGGCGGCCACCACGACGATTCGCGTAAGTGGTTTTGGCTCTTGCACTTCTTCGTCCTGCTTCCACATGTTCTGGATCATAGCGCGATATGGAAGGCACTTTCCTCGACGAGGGCATACACCACTCCGAAGAACGAGAGCGCCTCCGCGACCAGCAGCGCGATACCGGTGCGTCGCTCGGATCGCAGCACGGTCCACAGATAGATCCCGCTCGCGGTTATGAAGAGTAGCAGGTACACCGTGGCATCCGCCAGCCAGCGCCAGACGCGCACGGGAAGCCAATTCATGCGGATATCGGCGAGGTGCGGACCGGGCGACTTGTGCAGCAGGATCAACGCGTCCGAGATGCCGGTCTCCCGCCGGCTGATCGTTGCCAGACGTGCTCCGATGTCCAGATCGAGGGTGGTCTCCCGTCCGGGCATGCTGACCGGGATGCTGAGCCGGTGCTGCTTGGGGAAGTGCCTGATGAACCCGATTTCCCCGTGGACGCCGGCTTGGTCGAGGATGGTCCGCACCGCGTCTACTCGCGCGCGACCCGAGAGCGTTTCAAGATTTGGAGGGACTGACAGATTCTCCACGCTCGCTGTGTCAGTCGCTCCCGGCGACGGGCCGCGACTCGACGGGTGTACAAGCACGAACACGCTGAACGCGAAGAGGAGCACAAAGGGACTGATGAACAGGCCTGAGTACAAGTGTAGATCGCGAGTGAAGGGGTAGAAGCGTGCCTCGCTGTTTGGGTCCAAGAACATTTTTCAGCTTTAAGCTCCACATTGAGCAGGGCTCTTTCAGCCGACTGGAATCCAC
>PLDO01000134.1 GCA_003136215.1 Bryobacterales bacterium | reverse complement strand
AGCCGAACTCGAAGCCCAGCACGGCGTACTCGCTGAGCGAGCTGTCCCAGACGTCGAAGCGCCCCTGATCGGGCGAGATGTGCTGGGTGGGCACGTAGCGTTTGCCGGTTTCGGAATCGTAGAACGCGAGATGGCGCTGGCTGAAGGTGCCGCGGCCGGAATCCTGGCCGCTGAGCCGCACGGCCGTGCCTTCGAGGGCAAGCGTGCCGAAAGCCAGCGCTTCGCCGAAAGCCCAATCGATATTGCCGCCCTTGGCAATCACGTCGCGGCGCTTGTCGATGAAACCGCGCAGTTTGGGATGCAGGTGGAAATTCTCCGGGAAGTGGGTGATGCCGCGAACGACGCGCTCCAGCACCTGCTGGTTGACCGCGGTGCGCGGGCAGAAACTGCCGATCTCCTCGCCGGGGACGGCGCTGAGTTCTTGCAGTTCGTAATGCTCGGCGCGCTCCTGCGCGGCGTCATAGGCGGCCGAGAGGCGGCCGGCGAGTTCCTGGCGGATGCCGGCGCACTCGGCGTCGGCGGCCACGCCTTCGCGCACCAGGCGCTGCTGGTAGAGCACGGCGACCGAGGGATGCTCTTTGATCTTGCGGTACAGGATGGGCTGCGTGTAGCTGGGGTCGTCGCCTTCGTTGTGGCCGTGGCGGCGGTAGCAGACCATGTCGATGACGACGTCTTTCTTGAACTGCTGCCGGTAGTCGAAGGCGATCTGCACCACGCGTATGGCGGCATCGGGATCGTCGCCATTGACGTGGAAGATGGGCGCCTGCACGCCGCGCGCGATGTCGGTGGAATAAGGCGTGGAGCGCGATTCGTCGGGCAGGGTGGTGAAGCCGATCTGGTTGTTGATGATGAGGTGGATGGTGCCGCCGGTGGAGTACCCGTCGAGTTGCGAGAGGTTGAGGGTCTCGGCCACCACGCCCTGTCCGGCGAAGGCGGCGTCGCCGTGGATGAGGACGGGGATGACGCGTTCGCGCGCGGTGTCGCCAAGGCGATCCTGCTTGGGGCGGACGATGCCTTCCACCACCGGGTCGACGGCTTCCAGGTGGCTCGGGTTGGGCGAGACGGAGACCACGATCTCGTGGCCGGAGGAAGTCTGGCGGACGCCGGTGGCGCCGAGGTGATACTTGACGTCGCCGGAGCCCTGCGTGCTGCCCGGGTCGATATCGCCTTCGAATTCGCTGAAAATCTGTTTGAGGTCCTTGCCGACGGTGTTGGCCAGGATGTTAAGGCGCCCGCGGTGGGCCATGCCGACCACCAGTTCGTGGACGTTGCGGGCGGCGGCGCGCTCCAGAATTTCGTCCAGGATGGCAAGCGCGGTTTCGCCGCCTTCGAGCGCGAAACGCTTCTGTCCGACGAAGCGGGAGTGCAGGAAATGTTCGAACTCTTCGCCGGCCATGAGGCTGCGCATGATGCGCATGCGGGTGGCGCGGTCGAGCTGCCAGTTGTTGGCCTCGGGCTCCATGCGGTGCTGCAGCCAGCGCTTCTGCTCGGGCACCTGGATGTTCATGTACTCGCAGCCGATTTTGCCGCAGTAGGTCTGGCGCAGGGTCTCGAGGATCTCGCGCAGGGTAGCCACGGCTTTGGGGGCGCCTTCGCCGATGGCCTCGCCCAGGCTGCCGGTGAGGAATTCGCGGTCCAGATCCCAGATGGTGAGGCCGTAGGTTTCGGGGTCGAGCTCGGCGTGGTAGCTGGGCTCGGCGCCCAGCGGGTCGAGATCGGCGATGAGGTGGCCGCGCACGCGGTAAGCGTTGATCATCTGCATGATGCCGGCTTCCTTGGCGATCTCGGCGTGGCGCGCGGCGTTCATGCCGGGCAGGGCGGGATGGCGATCGGTCTCCCAGCGCACCGGCTGGTGGGGCATGCGGAGGTGGGCGAAGACTTCCTCGTAGAATCCGTCCCCGCCATCCAGCAGGGCCTGCACGCGGCCCAGGAACTTGCCGGATTCGGCGCCCTGGATGATGCGGTGATCGTAGGTGCAGGAAAGGGTCATCACCTTGCTGATGCCCAGCATGGCGCGCGTCTCGCCGGCCGCGCCCAGGTACTCGGCGGGGTAGTCGATGGCGCCGGCGGCGATGATCGCGCCCTGGCCCATCATGAGGCGCGGGCTGCTGGACATGGTGCCGACCGTGCCCGGGTTCGTGAGCGAGATCGTGGTGCCCTGGAAATCGGCGGGGGTGAGTTTGGCGCGGCGGGCGCGCGCCACGAGGTCGTCGAAGGCGGTGACGTATTCCTGGAAACTGAGCTCGCCGGAGTTCTTGATGTTGGGCACCATCAGGCTGCGCGCGCCGTCCTTGCCGGGGACGTCGATGGCGATCCCGAGGTTGACCTGCGCCCGCACCAGGCGGAAAGGCTGGCCGTCGCGTTCGGCGTAGGCGTGATTGAGTCCGGGGATTTCTTCCAGGGCCTTAACGATGGCCCAGCCGATGAGGTGGGTGTAGGAGACTTTACCGCGGCCGATGAGAGTACGGTGCTGATTGATGATGCGCCGGTTTTCGTCCATCACCTTGACGGCGATGGTGCGCTGCGAGGTAGCGAGCGGAATGGAGACGCTGGCCGCCATGTTTTCGGCGATCCGCCCGGCGGCGCCGCGCAGGGGCAGCAACTGCTCGCCGGGTGCCAGTTCGGGGGACGGGGCGATGACCTTGGTGGACGCTGCCGCGCCGCCGTTGGCCGCTGGGCGGGGCTCCTCGAATACGTGTTTCCAGCTTTCATCCACCGTGGAACGGTCGTGCAGGTACTGTTGATACAGCTCGTCCTCGAGCCAGCTGTTGATACCCATTTCCGATTCGGGTTGCGATGCCATTTTGGGAGGGAAAACCTTCGCTTTCCATGATACCAAGCGCCATAGAGCGGCCATCCGGCCTTGGGTAGCGAGCGATTGCCGCGCCTCACCCCCGAATGAGATATAAAGGTAGCATTATGAAGATCCCCAAAGCGGCCTGTGCCCTGCTCCTGGCGGCCTGTACCGTCGCCGCCGCCGCATCACCGGTCGTTGACCCCACCCGCTACGTCAACGTCTTCATCGGTACCGGCGGCCACGGCCACACGTACCCCGGAGCCAGCGTCCCCTTCGGGATGGTGCAGCTCAGTCCCGATACTTACAACGAAGGTTGGGACTGGTGCTCCGGCTATCACTATTCCGACGCCTCCATCATGGGCTTTAGCCACACCCACTTGAGCGGTACCGGCGTCGGCGACATGCTCGATGTCCTCCTCATGCCCGGCACCGGGCCCGACAAGCTCAACCCCGGCCCTCGCGATAATGCCTCCGCCGGCTACCGGTCCAGCTTCTCCCACAAGGATGAAACCGCCACTCCGGGCTACTACTCCGTCCTGCTTCGCGATTACGGCATCAAGGCCGAGCTCACCGCCACCGAACGCGCCGGCATCCATAAGTACACCTTTCCGGCGAGCGATACCAGCCACTTCATCGTCGACCTCGACCATACCTACCTGACCGCGCCCGGCGCCCCACCAAAGGTCCTGTCGTCGGAACTGAAGGTGGTTGGCAACGACACCATCGTCGGTGGCCGCCGCGTCGGCGATTGGGCCGTCGGCCGCTACATCTACTTCGCGATGAAGTTCTCCAGGCCGTTCCGCGACGCCCAACTCGTCTCCGCCGGCAAGTCCCTCGCCGCCTCAGGCCACGAAGCCCAGGGAACATCGCTCAAATGCCTGGTTCACTACCGGACGACCGCCGGCGAAGTGATCTACGTGAAGACCGGGCTCTCCGGCGTCAGCATCGAAGGAGCGCTGAAGAACCTCGATACCGAAATCAAGGATTGGAACTTCGAGGGGGTTCGCACCGCCGCCCACGCCGCTTGGAGCCGGGAACTCGCCAAGCTCACCATCGAAACCGCCAACCAGACGCACCAGCGGATCTTCTATACGTCGCTCTACCACACCATGCTCGCTCCCACGCTCTATGACGACGTGGACGGCAAGTATCGCGGCATGGATCTGGCCATCCACCAGGCGCCCCCCGGCCAGCACAACTACAGTACCTTCTCGCTCTGGGATACTTACCGTGCCCTCCATCCGCTCTACACGCTCATGCATCCGCAGCGCGTGCCCGCGCTGGTCAACTGCCTCATCCGCATGGCCGCCGAAAGCCCCGATGGCGCTCCCGTCTGGCCGCTGCAGGGACGCGAGACCGGATGCATGACCGGTTACCACTCGGCCTCCGTCATCGCCGAAGCCTGCGTCAAGGAATTTCCCGGCGTCAACTGCGCCGCTGCCTATCCGCTGCTCCGCAAGCGCGCCATGGAGGATGACTATCGGGGCCTGGCCGATTACCGCCGGCTCGGCTTCATCCCATCGGATAGGGAAGCCGAGTCCGCCACCAAGACTCTCGAATACAGCTACGACGATTGGGCGATGGCGCAACTCGCCCGCCTCACCGGACACAATGCCGACTACCGTCTCCTCCTGGCACGCGCCTCCTCCTACCGCAACCTCTGGGATCCGTCCACCGGGTTCATTCGCCCCCGGCTCGCCAGCCGCGAGTGGGCCAGCCCATTCGACCCCAAGCTCACCGGCGTCAGCAAGAATTGGCGCGACTTCACCGAGGCAAATTCCTGGCAGGCCTCCTGGCAGGCGCAACATGACCCGCAGGGCTACGTGAAGCTGCTGGGCTCGCGCGAGGCGATGGTGGCCAAGCTCGACGCCCTCTTCCATCAAAGCTCCGAAATCAACGGAGAAGTTCCCGTCGATATGACCGGTCTCGTCGGCATGTACGCTCACGGCAACGAACCCAGCCATCACGTCGCCTATCTCTACGATTACGCCGGCGCTCCCTACAAGACCCAGCAGCGCGTCCGCGACCTGCTCGAAACCATGTACAAGGACGACCCCGACGGTCTCGCGGGCAATGAAGATTGCGGCCAGATGTCCGCCTGGTATGTAATCAGCGCCCTCGGCTTCTACGCCGTCGATCCCGTTAGCGGCAACTACGTCTTCGGAACCCCCCTGTTCGACCGTGCGGTGATCGACATGGGCGGCGGCCACCGCCTCGTGGTCGAAGCCAAACGGAAGTCCGCCAAGGATCAGTATATTCAGGCGATCGCCTTCAACGGCAAGCCCTACGACAAAATCTGGTTCCGCCACGCGGACGTTGCCAAGGGAGGTTCCATCGTATTTACCATGGCGGGCGAACCTGACATGCGGTTCGGCGCCGGCGTAGCGGCCGCGCCGCCATCCATGACCCGGCCCTGACCCGTCGGGACGCTGCGGGCATCCGGCGGCTCAAGGGCTCGCCCTTAGACCACGTCCGCGCCGCGTTCCGCCAGCAGCGCCCGCAGCAAAGAACGGTGGCAGCGGCTCTCGTCCCGGCAGTAGCAGCCCAGCGACAGATTGGTGTGATGCGACAGCGCCGCCAGCAGGTCCAGTTCGCGGCTCCGGTCGGGTGCGCTCATCTCCCGCCGGAACTTAACGGTGAATGCGGCCCACGCCCGCTTGTCCGCCGCTCCGTGCGCTTCCCGCAACAGTTCGGCGCTGGGCGAAAGATTTGGGAACCAGACGTCATAGTAGTCGAGCCGGGCGAAGTCAGTCTTCGGAACGCCGCGCGGAGGCCGCCGCACCGTGCCGAGCCGCGGGCCTTCGCCGGGCTTGCGAGGCGCGCCGAGTTGCACGATGAAAATCGACATAAGTCTCCAACGCCAGTGTGCCACGTGGCGTACCCCAAGGGGGGCCTTCAATACCACGCTAAGGCCTCTTTCCGTTGCTCCGCCGGCTCCGCCACCGGCCCCGGCTTTCGCCCGGACATCGTGCCGTAATAGACTGGGCTGAGAGACTGAAGCGGAAGAGTCACCCATGAAAAGACTGTCGATTGTGCTGTGTTTATGCGGTGTGGCAACGGCGGCTTCGCTGCACTTTCAGGAATCGGCCTTCGTAGCGGCGGCGGATGGCGCGCCGCCCGGATGGAGCGCCTGGAGCGCCCGTCCCGAGACCGCGCCCCGCGTTTTCGTCGATCCGCTCCACTACCGCTCCCGCCCGGGCTCGCTCGGCATATCGGGCAACAGCAACGGCGCCGAACACGGCGGGTGGGAGCGGCGCGTGGCCGTGGTGGAACCCGGCGCCTGGTATCGATTCGTGGCGTACTATCGTGCCGAGGCCGTGCCGAATGAATCCTGGCAGGTGGTGGCGCGGCTCGATTGGCGGACCTCTTCCAATGGCCGGGCCGGACAACCCGACTATGTCTACCGGGCGAGCCGCGAAGGCGATTGGACCAAGGTGTGGCTCGACACGCAGGCGCCAGGGAAAGCGGCATCCGTAGTGTTGCAGCTATACCTTTCGAACGCGCCCCACGCCGCGGTATGGTGGGACGACATCTCGCTGGACCAGATTGCCGACCCGGGGCCGCGCAAGGTCACCGTCGCGTCCATCAATCTGCGCCCGGACCAGACCCATTCGGCGGCGGAAAGCGTACGCCAGTTTCTGGAGATGGTGGAAGCTACCGTGCACGGGAAGACGGACGTCATTCTCCTGCCCGAAGGGATCACGGTTGTCGGCACCGGCAAGACGTACCCGGAAGTCGCCGAAACCATTCCCGGTCCCACCACCGCCAAGCTCGGAGAACTTGCGCGGAAACACTCGTCCTACGTTGCGGCCGGCATGTATGAGCGGGAGGGTACGGCGATTTACAACACGGCGGTGCTCATCGACCGAGCCGGCAACGTCGAGGGCAAATACCGCAAGGTGTATCTGCCGCGCGAGGAAGTGGAGGCCGGTCTGACGCCCGGCAACGATTACCCCGTTTTCCGCACGGACTTCGGTACGGTGGGACTGATGATTTGCTACGACGTCTTCTTTGCCGACCCGGCGCGCGCGCTGGCAACCAGGGGGGCGGAGGTAATCCTGATGCCGATCTGGGGCGGAGACGAGACGCTGGCGAAAGCTCGCGCCATCGAGAATAAGGTTTTCCTGGTGGCGAGCGGCTACGATCACCCGACGTACATCATGGACCCCGACGGAGAGATGCTATCGGTCGCCAGGAACCGGGGCACCGCCGCCGTTGCTACGGTGGATCTCAACAAGCGATACCTGGATCAGTGGCTCGGCGACATGCACGGCCGCCGTATGAAAGAACTCCGCTTGGATGTGAAGGCGCCGCTGCCGGGATTTGTGGGAGGCAACTGAACCATGCCGCCGAGAATCTCCGCTTTCCCCAAGTGCTACCTCGATGAAATCGCGGCCGCCCGAACGATGTCCGTTTTTGAATGGGTGGAGATGGCCAAAGGCCTGGATGCCGATGGCCTGGAAATGTACGAAGGGTTCTTCACTAGCCTGGATTCCGGTTATTTGGCAAAGCTCCACGATGCCATTCGCACGGCTGGTTTTGAGATGCCCATGCTTTGCTGCTCGCCGGATTTCACCAACCCATCATCCGATGCCCGCAAACGGGCGGTCGAGCACGAGGCCGCCATGATTCGTGTGGCCCGCACGCTTGGCGGACCGCGGACGGTATGCCGCGTGCTTACCGGCCAGCGATACCCGGAAGTCAGCCGGGAACAAGGTATCGAGTGGGTAGTGGAAGCCATCACCGCCCTGCTGCCCATAGCCCGCGAATCCGACATCGTGCTCGGCTTGGAGAATCACTACAAGGACGGCTTCTGGCGATACCCGGAATTCGCCCAGAAGCAGGACGTCTTTCTCGCCGTTCTCAGGGCCATCCCGGAACGCCAGTATTTCGGCGTGCAATACGATCCGTCCAACGCCATCGTGGCCGGAGACGACCCGGTGACTCTGCTGCAATGCGTCGCCGACCGTGTGGTCAGCATGCACGCGAGCGATCGCTACCTGGTCCCCGGCGCGTCTCTCGACGATCTGCGGCAAAGCGACGGCACCCTCGGCTATTCGCCCAGTCTGTGCCACGGCGTCACCGGGAAGGGCTTGAACGACTACGCCGCCATCTTCCGCATCCTGGCGCGACAAGGCTATGCCGGCTGGATCAGTATCGAAGACGGCATGAACGGGATGGGCGAGATGGCGGAGTCGCTGGCCTTCCTGCGCCGGATGATTGCGGCACACTTCAAAGGATAAAAGATGAATCGCAAGGTCCGCACCGCAATCGTGGGCTGCGGCAAAGTGGCCCACCTGCACGCTGCCGCTCTCGCTGAGTTGCCGGAGGCCGAATTTGTCGCCGTCACCGACGCCGTGTTTGAGCGGGCAGGCGAATTCGCCGCCCGCTACGGGGTCCGCGCCTACACCGATCTGCAGAGTCTGATCGCGGGCTCCGGCGTCGAAGCCGTGATTGTTTGTACCCCGCATCCGGCGCACCGGGCGCCGGCCGTGCGCGCCGCCGAAGCCGGAGTCCACGTGCTGGTGGAGAAGCCTCTCGCAGCCAATCTCGCCGATTGCGATGCCATGATCGAGGCTGCCGCGCACCACAACGTGAAGCTGGGAGTCGTCAGCCAGCGCCGGTTCTTCGAGCCCGTCGCCCGCATGAAGGCCGCCATCGACGCAGGCAAGCTTGGCGCTCCCGCCTTAGGCACGGTGGCGATGTTCAGCTGGCGCGACGAGCACTACTATCGATCCGATCCGTGGCGGGGGAAATGGGACACCGAAGGCGGCGGCGTGTTGATCAATCAATCGCCGCACCATTTAGACATCCTGCAATGGCTCATGGGACCGATCGACGAAATCAGCGCCTACCATGCCAATCTGAATCATCCCTACATCGAAGTCGAAGACACGGCCCTGGCGATGATCCGGTTCCGCGGCGGGGCGCTTGGCTCCGTGGTGGTCAGCCTGAGCCAGAAACCGGGGATTTACACCAAGATTCACGTGCACGGCGCCAACGGCGCCTCGGTCGGCGCGGAAACCGATAGCGGCGCTACCTTCATCGCCGGCATGACCGCCGTCGCGGCGCCGCCCCTCAACGATCTCTGGACGATACCCGGTGAGGAAGCCTTGCTGCCGGCCTTCCAGGAAGAAGATCGCGCCACCTTCCGGCGCATCGACCCCGGCACGCATTATCACGTCGCCCAGGACCGCGACTTTCTGCGCGCCGTTCTGGAGGACCGCCCGCCGCTGGTCACTGGCGAGGATGGCCGCAAAGTCGTGGAGATCGTCGCGGCGATCTATCGCTCCCAGAAACAAAGCAGGCCCATCCGCCTGCCGCTTGGGGGATGACCTCGTTCTTGGTCTTCTCTCCGGAAACCCCTCCGCATCTCGTTGATTCCTCTTTGTCCGTGGTGGGGCAGGCTTCAGCCTGTCAATCCGAGCGGAGCTCGGACTCTTCTTCTCAGGTTTCCCCTCCCATTCCACCACGGGCCCCCCGTGGCATGAGCTCTGCGCTTCCTCTGCGATCTCTGCGCCTCTGCGTGGAAGAGAAAACTTATGCCGCCACCTCCAGCTCCCAGCCGAATCCGGGCCGCTCGGAAGGACGCATGTAAATTCCCTCGGGACCCCGCGTGACCTGGTTATCTTCCTCGAATCGGCGGTAGACTTCCGGCGGCCCGCCGGGGGGCGGCAGGAACATTTCCGACCAGGGGGCGTTGGGCGTGGCCATCGTGAAATGCACGCAGTCCTGCACTCCGCCCGCGTGCGGAATCACCGGTATGTCGTACGCCGAGGCCAGCGCGGCAATCCGCCGCAACTCGGTCAACCCGCCGCACCAGTGGACATCCGGCTGCCAGATCGCGGCTGCCTGATGCTCCAGCAGTTGTCGAAAGCCGTACCGGAAGTAAACGTGTTCGCCGGTGACGATACGAGTGGACTTGATCGCCGCCCTCAGCCGTCCGAAGCCCTCGAAATCGTGGGGCGGCAGGCATTCTTCCATCCAGTACACACGGTGAGGCGCCACCATTTCGGCCAGCTCGATGGTGTATTGTTCGTTCAACGCCATCCAGCAGTCGAGCATGAT
>PLDO01000175.1 GCA_003136215.1 Bryobacterales bacterium | reverse complement strand
GCACCAATTTCTGCGATATCGGCGTCACCTTCGATGCCCCCACCAAACGCGCCGTGGTGGTCAGCTGCATCGATAACCTGGTCAAAGGCGCCGCCGGGCAGGCCATACAGAACATGAACCTCATGCTGGGCTATGCCGAGACCGAGGGGCTGTTGTGAAACTGCTGATCAAACTCGGCGGCACGTTGCTCGATGCCGTGGACTCGCGCGACCGCCTGGCATGCCAGATTGCGGCCGTCCGCTCCGCCGGGCATGAAATCGCCGTGGTCCACGGCGGCGGCAAGCAGATGACCCGCTACCTCGCCGAACGCGGCGTCCCAAGCACCTTCGTCGGCGGCCTCCGCGTCACCACACCCGAAACCCTGGACGCCGTGCTCAAGGTCTTTGCCGGCAGCGTCAACCACGAACTCGTGGCCGCCATCAACCGGGCCGGAGCGCTGGCTGTAGGAATCTCCGGCATCGATAGTTTTCTGGTCGAGGCCGAGCAGATGGACCCCGCGCTTGGCGCCGTCGGCCGGGTCACGAAATCCAACCCCGTGCTTTTGCATCTGTTGACCGCCAACGGCTACGTGCCGGTAGTGGCCTGCGTCGCCGGCGACCGTCAGGGCCACGTGTACAACGTCAACGCCGATCAGATGGCGGTCGCCTGTGCCGCCGCCTTCGGCGCCCGCCAACTCATCTTCCTGACCGATGTGGAAGGCGTGCTCGATGGCTCCAAACAGGTTCGGCCGCTGCTTACCGCGGCCGCCAGCCGCCGGTTGATCGCCGAAGGCATCGCCACCGGCGGAATGCAGGCCAAGTTGAACGCGGCGCTGAGCGCACTGGCGGACGGCGTGGAGCAGGTGCGCATCGCGCCGGGGGCCGCCACCGGCGTCCTGGAGAGAATCCTCGGCGGTGAGGAACTCGGCACCCGGATGGTGACGGCCTGATGGTGACATATGATTAGCGGACTTCGTTCCGATGCCTTCGTGGAATCCCCCGGCTCCGCGGCCCGCCTCACCGTGCGCAAAGCGGTGATGCACGATATCGCACCCATTCTGCATCTCATCAACAGCTATGCCGCCCGCGGCATCATGCTCGCCCGAACCGAATTTGAAATGTCGGAGGCCATCCGCGATTTCTCCGTAGTCACTTTCGACGGACAATTGCTGGGGTGCGGAGCCCTGCATTTCTACAGTCCCACCACCGCCGAAATCCGGTCCCTCGCGGTGCACGAGCACGCCAAGACAAAGGGTGTCGGCCGCAAACTCGTCGAGGCCTTGGTTGCCGAAGCGGAACAATACGAGCTCGACGCCGTTTTCGCCTTCACCTACGTTGTAGATTTTTTCAGCAGGGTGGGTTTTCACGTAGTCGAACGCGGCGCGCTCCCCCTCAAGGCATGGAAGGACTGCGTACGCTGCCCGAAGTTCCAGGCCTGCGATGAAGTCGCCGTTTTACAAATACTTCGGCCCGATCATTGGGCTGAAGCGGAACCGCAACCCTGGGGCCCTTTGATGACTTCTCCCACCGACGAGCTGATCCAGATCCCCAACCTGCGCCTACCTTAGGCTATACCCCCAAAGTAGGGCCTTACTACACCCCCCATAAGACCGTTGAAATATTCTGCGGATGCCCTGTGCTTTCGTCATAGAATCTAGTTTAGGATTTTAAACACCTAAAACTCCTAAAATCGATCCAGATTTAGGCAAATTGAGAGGCGAACATGAGAGCGCAGACGGTTGACGTGAAATCCTCAACTGGTCGGATCCTTTGTTGCACCGTTTTCCGGCCCGGTGGGAAGAAACTTTTGGCTAAGGGCCATGTCATTAGCGACGAAGACATTCGCGTGTTGGAGTCCGAAGGCATGGAGACCATTTGGGTAACGGAACTGGAAGACGGGGAGATCGGCGAGGATGATGCGGTCTGCGCGGTCGCGAGCGAGATGGGCTGCGGAAGTTTCGAAATCCGCCTGGCAGCCGGCGGCCGGGCTAACCTCCTGGCTACCGAAAACTGCTGCGTGCTGGTGGATGATGAACTGCTCAAGCAGATCAACTGCCCCGCCAGCGTAGTCATCGCCACCGCTTTGAACTTCAGCTACGCGGTCGCCGGTCAGCGCATTGCCACCGTCAAAAGCGCTCCTTTTGCCGTCGCCAAGGATCAACTCGATGCCGTCATCGGCATCCTGAAGGAACGCGGCCCCATCCTCCAGGCCCGTCCGGTCCGCACCCCAACTGTAGGAGTTCTCTACACCGACCCTGTCAGCGGTGAGCGCGCCCGCCAACTGTTCGAGAACATCATGCGGCAACGCCTCGAACGCTTCGGGGTCAATGCAAATTTTGTATTAGCCTGCACGGAAGATGAGAATTCCGTCGCCCGTTGCCTACAACATCTCTTGAGATCGAAGCCGTGCACCATTCTGGTGGCATCCACCACAGCGCCGGCCGGTCCGGAAGATATCATTGGCCAGGCCATGCTAAAGGTCGGCGGACAAGTCGAGCGCTTCCTGGCTCCCGTGGAGCCGGGCAATCTGCTCCTGATGGCGTATAAAGACGAAGTGCCCATCATTTCCGCCCCTGGCTGTTTCCGTTCGGCCAAGCCGAACGTTGTCGACTTGGTGTTGCCTCCGCTGTTGGCCCGCTACCATGTCACCGGGTGGGAAATCGCCTGTCTGGGACACGGGGGCCTGTTGGCGTAGAGTCCCTCGACCTCCTGCGAGCCACCTTCCTCCGAATGGTTTGCAGGCTTGATAGACCGGGCGTTTCTCCTCCGTCACGCCCGGTCTTTTTTATTCCCACACGATTCCCCGCCGGCGCATCTCCCCCTCCAACTGGATCCGCGACTCAAAGGTCACCGCATCGATCCCCATCCGCTTCGCCGCCTCGGTGTACGCCACGATGTCGTCCGTATAGAAGCACTCCTCGGGACGGCAGCCGGCGCACTCCACCGCTGCCTGGAAAATCTCCGGCATCGGCTTCATGGCGTGAACTTCGTAGGACAGCACCAGATGGTCGAAGTTGCGCAGCAGACTTGCGTAGGTTTGCCGGATCATCTCGAAGTGTAAGGCATTGGTGTTGGAGACGAGCACCAGCCGGTACCGCCGCCTCAGCCCTTCCAGCATGCTCTCCGGAATCAGGATGTCGGTGAAGATACTGCTCCAGATGACGCCGAATTGGTCGAAGTCCACTTTCAGTTCGAGTATCCGGCAGATCTGGTCCACAAAATCGCGCGGCTCCACCAACCCGGTTTCGAACCGCTCCACCAGCCCCGTGCCGGACAGGCGCCGGGGAATTTCTGCCGCCGTGTAAGGGCAGAGCCCCTCCAGCGCCCGGTATCCGCGCTGGAAATCAAAATGAATCAATACTTTGCCGAGATCGAAGAGAATCGCCTTATGCATGCCCAGCTACCAGAGTGGCATAAGGCTCCGCCTTGTGCATCCGAGCGAAGCTCAGACATCCTGGTTTGCGCCTATTCCTTCACCCCGGCCGCCACATCGGGCGCTTGCGATTCGCGCGCCACCCGCCCGCTCAATCCCTCCTCCAGCGACACCTGGTTACGCTCCAGTGTCTCACCCAGCGTCTCGTCCAGCGACACGCGCGCATGCGCATAGGCCGCCAGCGCATTCACCTCGGAAATCTGCGCCGCCACCAGCGCCCGCTGGTCGTTGATGATGTCGTTGAAGGTGGCGATCCCGGACGAGAATTTCTCCCGGTCCGCCGCCAGCAATTGCTCCTGTAACGTCCGCGTATTCACCGCCGCCGAGTGCCGCGCCCGCGCCTGACGCAGGGCGCTCATGCGCGCCGAAATGTCCACTACGATGGCGTTGGTGTCGCGCTGCCCGGTAATCTGCGACTGCCGGAACTGCAGCTGGTCGATGCCGTAATCCCCTTGCGCGATGCGATTCCCCAACGAACTCGAAAACGAGACACTAACCGAATAACTCGGGAAGTTGTGCCGGAAAACCTGCCCCAGGGCCGTTCCGTATCCGCCGATGAAATACGGGTTCGGACTCTCTCCATTGACCACTTGCGGGGTTCCCGCGGCGCCACGGTCGTAGGTTTGCCCCGTCACCTGCAGGTTCGGCAACAGCGGGTTCCGGGTCCCCGCCAGCGAGATCTCCGCCGTCTGGTCGCGCACCTGCGACACCGCCACGTCGGGACGCTTGGCCATCGCCGTGGTCACCAACTGGCGCAAGGGAGGCAGATCGTCCGTTTCGGGAATCTCTATGCGATCCAGCGGGATGATCTCCGCCGCTTCCACCGCGGCGTCCGGCGTGCGCACCAGCATTTCTTTCAGCGCGTTTTCGAGTTGCCGCAAGTTGGCCTGGGCCACCACCAGATCCTGCCGCCGGGTGGCCACCTCGGCCGCCGCCCGCGACAGTTCCACGCGCGGAATCGCCCCCGCCGCAATCTCTTTCTGCGTGTCCTGATAGAACCTCTGCGCGTTCTCCTCGGCACGCTGCCGCGCCTTCCATTCGTCGCCCGCGGACACCAGGTCCCAATAGCTGTTGAGAACGTTGGCCACCAGATCCAGCAATTGCGCCCGGAAAGCTTCCAGCGACCCGCCCGTATTGAGCCTCGCAACGCGAATACCCCGGTCGTTCAACTTGACGCCGAAGCCTCGCAAGAGGCTGTGCTGGAAGGCCAGATCCATGTGCGGGCCCACCGCCGGATTCAGACTGTCGCTGGGCGAATTCTCTTTGAGAGACTGCTCGTAATTGCGGTACTGCACGACGCCCCCGGTGAGCAGACCCATCTGCAAGGTCGTATTGGTGGTGCGCACGGTTTGGATCAGCGCATTCGTCTGGCTCAAGATCGTGTTGGCCTGCGGCTGCGTCAGGTGCGCCTGGGTGGTGGTGCTTTGCAGAACCGGGTCGAGATTCGGCGTGATGGCGCCCACCTGCTGGATGGCCGCCGCGCCGTTGCCTCCACTGCTGCTCGTTCCCCCGCCCCCGCCCAATCCGGCGCTCTGCGAGCTGCCGTTCACGCCGACGCCGGAATTGACGCTGGAGACCTGCGCGCTGGCGCTCGGCACGCCGCGGATTGGCCCCCCGGCCTGCGCCCGCTCGAGCGCCGCTTGCGCCAGCAGCGGTCCGTACCGGTCCACCTCAAGCCCCAGATTGTTCTCGATGGCCAGCGCGATGGCATCCTGCACCGTCAGGTACAGCTTCCCCGCCCGCAGCAGGCTATTCAGCCGGCCCGAATTGTTCAGCCGCGCCTCCGGCACGGTACGCGCCCGGTACGGACGCAGAATCGCGGGCCCGGACGGTTTCTCGATTGTGAACGGCAGATTCTGCGCGCCGCATTCCGCCACGAAGAGTGCGCCGGCAACCAGGATGCTGAGTAGCCCTTTACCGGTCATTTCGCCACCCCCTGCGGCCGCGGCGCGGGCAGCGTGGCTGGTATGGCCGACTCTCTCTGCACCTGCCCCGCCAGCGCTTCTTCCATCGAGATGTGATTGATCTCCAGGGTGCGCCCCATCGCCATATCGAATGCGATCCGCGCGTGAGTGTAATTGGCCATCGCCTGCACTTCGCTATCCTGGCCTTGCGCAAGGTCCTTTTGCGCCTGGATGACCTGCGCCACCGTCGAAACCCCGTACTTAAACCGGCTTTGCTCGGCCTTGAGGCTCTCTTCCGCCAGCGCCCGCGTATCCACCGCGGTCTGGTACCGCGCCCGCGCCTGTTGCAGCCCGATCACCGCGGTTTTCACGTCCACCCGCACCTGGTTCATGGTGCGCTGCAACTGTAGTTCGCTTTGGCGCAGTTGTAGTTGATCCGTCACATAGTCCGCCTGCGATGCCCGGTTCCGAAACGGAATGTTCAGCGAAAAGCCGGCCGAGTAATCCGGGAAATTGCGCCGCAGAATCTGTGCCAGCACGTTACCCGTGCCGCCGATGAAATAGGAGTTGGGTTCTCCGCAGCAGTTGTTATACAGCGGGTTCGCCGGGCCGGCCAGTCCGTGGTTGGTGAGCTCCGCGAAGGCCTGCAGGCTCGGCAGGAGGCCGTTCTTGTCGCCCTTCAGCAGCATCTTCGAACTGTCCAGATTGACCTTGCTCCGCTCCACTTCCAGGCGGTTCTCGGCGGCTTCCTGAATCAGGTCCGTGGCCGGCCGGATCTCCTCCGTCTTCGGAACCTCAATGCGGTCCAGCGGGATGATGTGTACGTCGTCAAGCCACACGTTCTGCATGCTGTTGCGGTTAAGCGCGCTCTTGAGCACAATCTCCTGCTGCGACAGGTTGGTCTGCGCGATCAGCAAGTCCTCTTTGCTGGCCGAGACCTCCGCCGCGGCGCGCGTCACCTCAATCGCCGGCAATGCTCCGATGGCCACCTGCTTCCGGTTGCCGTCGTAGAGCGACTGCGCCGTCTCCAGGGCCTGCTCCTTGATACGCACCGCTTCGTTAAAGCTCACCAGGTCCCAGTACAGGTTGAGCACCGCGCTCACCGTGGTCACCACCTGCAGCTTCACCTGAAGATTGCTCACTTTCAGATTGTTCTTCGCCACCCGGATGTTGCGGTTATTGACTCCTACGCTCAGCCCCTGCAGCAGGTTCTGGTTGATCTGCAAGTCGAAGTAACCGCTGATGGAAGGGTTAAAAAGCGGGGTGGAGCTGTTGAGCAGGCTGCGCCCGTTGTAGATGGTAAAGGTGCCGCTGGTCCCCGTCGGGAATTGCTGGGAATACTGAAATACAAACTGGCGGTAGTTCTGGGTCAGGGCGGTGGTCTGATTCAACAAGGTATTGGTCAGCGGCGTAGTGGTGTGCCCCAAGCCGTAACTCAAATACAGGCTGGGATCGAGGTTGGGAGGCACCGGCCCGATCTGGCTGACGATTCCGCCGCCGCCGCCCAACCCGCCGCCACCACCCAAGCCATTCCCGTTGATGCTGATTCCGGCCGTACTCACGCTGGTCGGTCCCGCGGCCACCGGGGTGTCCACCTGACGCAGAAACCCGCCGCCTTCGGCGCGGCGCAGAACCTCGCGCGCCAGCAACGGGCTGTAGCGCTGCACGGCGATATCCAGGTTGTTTTCCAGCGCCAGCGCGATCACATCCTGCACCGAAAGATAGAGATTCCCCCCGCGCACCAGTTGCTCCAATCGCGGCGAGTTGCTCAGTTTCGCCGCCGCTACCACCCGTTTTTCCAGATGGAACGGCTTCAGAATGCGCCCCACGTACTTCGGCGGCGGCGGCGTTTGGATGGAAACCTCGGATGTTTGGGCAAAAATGATCGAGCCTGAGGCAAGCAGGACCACAGCGAAGGCGTTTCGGAGTTGGCTCATTTTATCCTGGAGCTGAACCCGCCTTCAGTGCAATTGCCCTTCCACCGAGGCTTGGCAGCTTCCATGGGGGGAATACAGGAACTTGGCCGGATTGGCGTCCGGCCGGCAGTCACGGGATGTCCGTTTTCGAAAACCCGCTGTCCGTTTTCAAAACTCTCAGGCTCGCCGCGCCCCTGCTTTTTTCCACATTGCCAACCAGGAGCCGATGAGCGCAATCACCGAGCCCACAATCAGATACATCGCCGTGCGGAACTCGCCGGGGACGAAGCGATAGCCGCTGAAAATGTAGCCTTTCACCAGCAGGAGCGTAACCGCCAGGCTCCACACAAAAAACAACGGGCGCCACTTGCCATTGATAGCCAGGATCACCGTCGCCAGGCCCGCCAGCGAGCCAAAAAGCAGCGCGTAGAGCAGCGTGGATCCCGTCCACGGCAGCATGCCCAGTTGGAGCGTCGGCGCGCCGCCGGCTATGGCGAGGCTGGACATGGCGAACAGGATCAGGCACAACAAGCCGTGAAATATGTAGCTGAGAAAGCTCAAAAGTGCCTTAGTTACGTCCAAGCGAACCACCTCCAGGTGTATGGAGCAAGTATTTTAGCATCGTGACGCCAGGCCCGTTTCCAGACATCCGCCAGGTCATCCGGGCGGCTTCAAATTTTCTGCACACGCCGCAGCGTGTAGAGTTCCGGCTTCATGTTTTCCTGCTCGAAGCGCTTCCAATCGTCGTTCACGTGGATCAGTTTTCCGCTAATGTGATTGCTCCGTTCGCCGGCCAGAAACAACGCCAGGGCAATCTGCTTCTCGGCCGGCACGCCGCCGGTGACGCGCACCCTTTCCGCGTCCTCAATCTCCTTGCGGCCCGCTTTCTCTTCTCCCGCGTGCAGGATCTCATCGGTCATGGTGGAGTAGGCCGCGCCGGGGGCGATGATGTTCACCTGCACGTTGTGGTCGCTGACCTCCGCCGCCAGATTCTCCCCGAAGCGCACTACCGCCGTTTTGGATGCCGCGTAGGCGCTGAAATTGGGGCGCGCATACGCCGAGCCGCCGCCCGAGATCAGGATGATCTTGCCCGACCGCTTCTCAATCATCGGCGGCAGCGCCACCCGGCAGGCATTGGCCACGCCGATCAGGTTGATTTCCACCGTCTCGTTCCACGCTTTTGGTTTACTCGACAGGAACGGTCCGATCGGCCCCTGTACCCCGGCGGCGGCGATCAGAATATCCAACCCGCCGAAACTGCTCCGCATACGGGCCACCGCATGCGCCAGTTCCTCCGGATCGCGCACGTCGACGCGCAGGCGCAACGCCCTGCCGCCGGCCTGTTCAATCTCCAGTTTGGCCAGATCGAGTTCCGCCTGACTGCGCGCCAACAACCCCACCCACGCTCCCTCGGCGGCGAATCCCATGGCCAGGCGTTTGCCGATGCCGCGGCCCGCGCCGGTGATCAAAACGCTCTTCCCTTTGACGATATTCAAGACTCAGCCCTCTACCTTCCCGGCAATTCCGACACACTCACCAGGATTGTAATTCGATTTCACGTCCCGCGCTGCGCTCGCCGAATCGCAGGAGTGCAATGGTTATCTCACCGGCAGGTGAAACGACCCAACGTAAGAGTACATTGGCGTGACCCGTGCTCCGGGAAGGATGGCAGCCATAGCCCCATGCCGTGGCCGCCGGCGGCAAAGGAGAAATGTACATGGCAGGAAAGAACACGGCAGCATTCGGCCTATATTCCAATCGGGTTCAGGTCGAGCAGGGAATTGACGCCCTTCTCGCNNTTCATCGCGGCGGGACCGATCGTCTCCGCGCTCGCCGGTATGGGCGCGGGGGGCGCGGTCGGCGGATTCGTCGGAGCCCTGGTTGGCATGGGTATCCCGGAATATGAAGCTAAGCGCTATGACGGCCGCGTCAGACAGGGCGGCATTCTGGTTTCCGTTCATTGCGACAACTCGGAGTGGGTCACGCACGCGGAGGACATTCTGAAGCAGACCGGCGCCGAAGATATCGCTTCGGCCGGCGAGTCCAGTTCCGACTACGGGAAGACGGACAAGCCGCTGCCCCGCGATCCTCTTTCCGCGGCCGCGTACGATCACAGACTCGCCACTCCGCCCACGCGTTCCGGTGGCGGCAGCTCGCTCTAGACTAGCGGCGCAAGAGTCTCTATCGCTGCAGTTGTCGCCAAAAGGGGCGGCTGGAGCAACCACACGCCCATCCCGCGAGGGGCCGAAGCTCGCGAACCGTGCAAAGGAGATCTTCATGTTTCTAACGCTGTTTGTGATTCTGATGGTGATGTGGCTGCTGGGATTTTTCGCATTCCACGTTGCCGGTGGGCTGATCCATATTCTGTTGATCGTCGCGGTGATTTCTTTGGTGGCGCACCTTTTCATGGGCCGTAGCGCGGCCTAAAAAGGATTGCCCTGCTTTGGCCGTTAACATGCTGTGTAAAATGTAGGCAGGCTGTCCCGGCGGTGACCATTTTTGCTGCTTCCGGAACATCCTCGGCCGCACCGAAGAAGAGCAGCGTCAGGTGCGACACGGGACAGTCCAGCTACTTCACGCGCAACAAATAGAAGCGGCCGGCTTCGCCGGCGCGTTCCATGCCCCACTCGGCCTCGCGCCCCACCATCACATTGCCAATGGGGGCATTGCCGCCTTTGCCCGTGGGCACGAGCAGGAAGCGGAATCCGGCCCGCTTCAGGGCACGCGACGCCTCCAGGCGAATATCCTGCGGTGGACGCGGGATGGCCCGCGGCGTATCGGAAAGAAGATGCCACTGGCCGTTCACGTCGAGGCCATGGATCTCCAGCGGCACGCCATAGGCCGGCGTGTGGGTCACCAGCACGGCAGCGGTGAGGCGCTGCGGATTGCCGAGTTCGAGATCCAGGTACATACCCGCGCGGACGGTTTCCCAGGTGCGCCAGCGGGTGGCGAGATTGCCATCGAAGGCCAGGGGCGTCTCCCATGGGTTGGGCCACGCGGTAAACGTCCACTGCGGGCTATTGAAGAGACGGTCTTCGCCGGAGAAAAGCTGCACCTCGTTGATATCCCACTCGCCCTGGTAAGTGTCCGGCATACGGAAGCGGAGGGTGCGCACGGCGCGTTCCGGCCAGACGGCCTTCCAGTCGAAAGCTGGAGCGCCGGAGTACACCGACGCCAGGCGCAAGGTATCGAGCAACCGATCGGCCTCGGCGGATTGCCAGGTCACGGCGACCTCGCGATCCAGGTAAGCGTTGGCCACACCGAGGAGCGCCAGGGTGCGCGAGTCCGAAGGCGTGGAGCGCTGGATCATGCGGGCAACATTGTATTCCTCGAAGCGCCGCTTGCAGTAGTCCACCTCCGATTCGGCGCCGACGGCCGCCGCGAGGGGGAATTCGTGGAGGCGGAAGCTGTATCGGGTTTCCCAGGCGCCGAGCACCTGGGGCCAGCAGAGGACGGCTTGGATGGCGATGGCCGCCCAGGCGGCCGGACGGGGCAGCGCCATGCCTAGCGCGAGGGCGGCGAACGCCACGGCGGCCATGAGGAAGCGCGCGCCGGTATTGGTGATCCAGGGTAGGGAGAGCAGCAGAGCCGCCGCCCACAGGAGGCGCCCTGCGCGCCGGCGCAGGGCGAGAAGTCCAATCGGCAGAGCCAGCAGGAGCGGTCCGAAGGTGCCGGTCAGGCGGTCGCCGAAGGCCAGTTCCCAGGGTACTTGCGCGGGGCGCACGCCGCCGAGAGAGCGCAGGTTAGCGGCCAGTTCCTGCTCGGTGGCGATGTGAAAGTAGGGGTTGGGAAACACCCGATTCATCAGCGGAGCGAAGGGATTTCCGGTGAGCACCGTGGCACGCACCATCCACGGAGCCATCATCAATGCGGCGCCGGCGGCCACGATGAGGATCGGTTTCCAGCGGCGCTGAGAGACAGGCCAGGAGGCCTGTCCTACTCCCTGCACCGCCACCAGGATCACCGCGCCGGCCACCACGATGAGGCCGGGAAGTTTGATGGCGTAGCAGAATCCGGCGAGCACGCCGGCGGGCAACAGGTAGCGGGGTTCCGCCAGCAACAAGAGATAGAAGGCTGCGAGCACGAAGAAAACGCCCGCCGCGTCGTTGTAAGAGGACGATCCGGTAATTCCGGCCACGGGCGCGCAGAAATAGAAGACCGCAGCCACCAGGCAGGCCAGATCGGAGGCGCCCAGGCGGCGGCCGACTCGAAAGATCAGGGGCACGGTGGCAAGGAGGAAAGCGAACTCCACCAACTTGGCGGCGGCGTGGCGGCCGAAGGAAAAGGCCACGGTGAAGAGCATCTCCATGCCCTGCGGCACGACGTCGTAGAAGGTGATGTGGTCTGGAAATCCGCCGAGGCGGAGGTATTCGCGGGGCAGCCCGAGGTGGTAGGTGATGCCGTCGGCGATGGTCTCCGGGGCGAGTGCGTTGACCAGGTACCACACGCCGTAAGCGCCGAAGACGACCCACCCGGCGAGGGGAATGCGAATGGGTTCGGGCGCGGTGGGCGGCCCGCTAAAGAACCACGCCGCGAGAATGGCGGCGCCGCCGACGGCGAGGAACGCGCCCCAGTGGGCCAGATGCAAGAGGATGAGGAAGAAGACGAGGACGCTCTCCGCGGCGGCGCCGAGGGCGAATAAGATCTCGGGGGGAGCGGGCCGCCGGCGCATGAGGAGGGCGCCCAGAGCGTTCGCGGTGGCGATGGTGAAGGCGGCTCCGAAAAGGGTGGAGAGAAGAGGCATCAGAAGGTCGATTATAGCGATGCAGCCATGGAACCGCGAAACGCCTTACACTTCCTGCACGCTGGGCCGCGTCCATGGAACCGACGCTGGCGTTAAGGAGTGAGTAGAGTTGCCTTGAAAGCAAGTCCGAGCTTCGCTCGGATGCACAAGGCGGAGCCTTATGCCACGGGAGTGACTAGTCCTAGAGCAGAACGGTGTCGATCTGGCGGTCTTCGTGGGCGGGCGGGGCGCTCGGTGCCGGGGCCGCGACCGGGCGGAGGAACTCCAGCAACTCGGCTTCGGAGCCGTCGAAATAGCCGTCGACCAATTCGCGGAGGGCGGCGCGGCGCATGGAGTCGCGGGAGGCTTCGGGGGAATAGACAAAGGCGCGGCCCACCTTGCGGCGCGTCAGTTTGCCCTTGCGGACCAGGCGGTCCAGCACCGTCATGATGGTGGTGTAGGCCAGAGGACGCGAGAGAGCGACCCGCTGTTGCACGGCCCTGACATTGCCTTCCTGTAATGACCAGAGCGCCTTGAGGCAGGCCAACTCCAGAGGCGGAGGAACATCGCGCGGGGTCCTGGACATCAGTTTGCCTTGGGACGGAGCAGCCCGGCCTGCAACAGCTTTTCGGCCATGACGGAGTTGCCGGCGACAACCGGCGGGCGGGGTGGAGCCGCGGGGGGCGCCGGGGATTTCGCGCCGGCGATCGGGGATGCGCCCTCCGCGGGCGCGGGGTTCAGGTAGCGGTCCTTCTTCAACGCGGCGCGCTCCAGCGCGGAATTGTAGGTGGTGAAGCATCCCTCCAACTGGCGATCGTTTTCGATCAGCGCGCGCATGGCCTCCATCTTGGAATCCAGGTCGTCCAGGTAGTGCAGCAGTAGCGCCTCGGGAAACTGCGGAACCTTGGGTGAACCGAATTCCAGTTTGCCGTGATGGCTGAGAATCATGTGCTCCACCAGCGAGCGCACGAGCGGGGGGAAATCGGGCAGGGCGCGCAGTTTCTCGCCCACCATGCGCATGGCGATCGAGATGTGGCCAATCAACTGGCCTTCGTTGGAATAGGAGAAGCCGCGCTCGTAATTCAACTCGTAAATCTTGCCGATATCGTGGAGCACGGCGCCGGTGATCAGCAGGTCATAGTCGATGTTGGCGTAGTGGGCGGCGGCGGATTTGGCCATCCCGCACACGCTCAGCACGTGCTCGATCAAGCCGCCGAGGAAGGCGTGGTGAATCTGTTTGGCGGCCGGCGCGAGACGGTAGCGGCGGGCGATGTCTTCATCGTCCAGCACCGCCTCCAGCAGACCCTTGAGGTGAGGATCGCGCATGGCGGCGACGATGGCGCGCAATTCGAGCCACATCTCGCCGGAGTCGCGCTTGGACGAAGGGAAGTAATCGGTGAACTGCACCTCGCTTTCGTCCAGGCGCCGCACCTTGTGGATGGTCATCTGCGGCTTGTTGTGGAAGACCTGAATGATGCCTTTCACCTTGACGAAATCGTCGCGTTCGAACTCGTTGAGGACGTCGGACACGTTGTCCCACATCTTGGCGTCGAGTTCGCCGGTGCGGTCGGCGAGGAACAGCGAGAGATACAGTTCGCCGCCCTTCTTCTGCCGGATCTCCTTGGATTGGACCAGGAAACTGGTCTCGACCAGTTGATTCGGCTTGAGCTCGTTTACGTAGGGCGATTTCATTTCTTCTCGGGAATGGAGGCGACGTCGGCGGGCTTGTCCGCCGGCGCGGCGGGAGCCTTGCCGGCGGCTGCGGCAGCGGGCGCCGTGGTGGGCTTGGGCTTGGTTTCCTTCACGGTGCCGGCCGGAATCACCCACAGGAGGTGACGCTTGCGGCGCGCGGCCACTTCTTCCTTGGTGGTGGTCTGGGGCTTCAGCTGGGCGACATCCTTCCAGCGCGTGTCCTTGGCGGGCGCGGCGCCGCTATCGACATAGCCTTCCTTGATTTCCAGAAACGCGTCCTCGCGCAACGAGGTGAGGAAAAGGCGCACCTTGGGCTCCATCTTGATTTGGGTGAGGCGCTCCTGAATGTCGTTCTTCACTTCGTCGTAGGAAGCCTGCCCGGCTTCGACGCGATCGTCCACTTTGAGGATCAGCAGGGAAGCGGGCCGCCGGATGACATCGCTCACGAAGCCCTTTTTCTGCGCGAAGACCAGGTCTTCGATCGGCTTGTCCATCAAGCCTTTGGACATGGCTCCCACCTGGCCGCCGTTCTTGGCGGTTTCGACGTCATCGGAGTTGTCGCGCGCCAGTTCATTGAACTTCTCGCCTTTCTTGGCGCGGGCATCCAGATCGGCGGCCTTCTTTTCGGCAACCGCCACCTGGGCGGGCGTTTTGCCCTCGATGGAGATGACGATCTGGCTGAGGAATACCTGCGATTCCTTGCGCACGAACTCCGTTTTGTGGTCGTCGTAGTACTTCTGCGTTTCGGCTTCCGGCACGGTGACGTTGCGCGAGACCTCCTGGCCGATGACGCGCTGGGTGAGCATCTGGTTCTTCATCTGGAGCTTAAAATCCTCGTAGCTCATGCCCGTGTTTTCGCGGATGAAGGACTGAAACTTATCGGGGTCGGCGATCTTCTGCTGCACCTGGATTTCGGCAAGCCGGCGCGTGACTTCGGGGTCGACATTGATGTTGAGGTCCTTGCCCTTTTGCACGAGGAGCAGGGTGTCGATCTCTTCGCGCAACGCGTTAGCGGAGTATTCGTCCACCGCCTGCTGGAGGCGGGCTCCACTGAGCCCCTGGCGCTTGGCCTCGGTCTCGATCTCGATTCGTTTCCTGGCAAGTTCGCCGCGGGTGATGATGTCGCCGTTGACTTTGGCGGCGATCTCTTCGACCACCTTGACGTTGTCCGCCGCGGCGCAAATCGCGAGAGTGGACGCAATGAGTACTACAAACCTACAAAACATAGCTGGTCCTTTATTTTAGCAAAGCATCGAAAGGCTGGGGCAACCCCCTGCCAGGTCCCAAGCCCTAGCGCAGTTGGGAGAGTTTCTCCGTGAGGAAGCGCAGAATGTCGCCGGCGGCGGTCTGACCATCCAAGGGTAATAGCAATACGCCTGCCGGAGTGAACTGCGCGCCGCGGGTTTTGCTGACGATGCTCATGAGCCGCGCCGGATCTACGCGGGTTTCGGCGTGGAACTTTATATTCAACAGGTTGTGGCGGCGATCCACTGCCTCGACGCCGATCTGCTCGGCCAGCGTCTTGAGCGCGGAGTAGACCACAAGGTTGTGCACCGGCTCCGGTACTGGGCCATATCGATCCTCCAGTTCCTTTTCGGCACGGTCGCGGCCGGCGTCATCGGTGGCGTTGGCGATCTGCCGGTAGGCGCGAAGGCGCTGGTTTTCGTCGGCGATGTACTCNNACTTCCTCGCCCTTGAGTTCGCGGACAGTTTCGTCGAGCAGGCGCACGTAGGTGTCGAAGCCGACGGAGTTAATCTGTCCGTGCTGCTCTCCGCCCAGCAGATTGCCCGCGCCGCGCAACTCCAGGTCCAAGGCAGCGATCTTGAAGCCGGCCCCCAGGTCGCTGAATTCCTTGAGGGCGGCGAGCCGCTTACGGGCGATTTCGGTAAGTTCGGTGTCGGGCTGAACCAGCAGGTAGGCGTAGGCGCGCCGGTTCGACCGGCCTACCCGCCCGCGCAACTGATAGAGCTCCGACAAGCCGTAGCGCTCGGCATTTTCGATGATCATGGTGTTGGCCAGGGGAATGTCCAAACCATTCTCGATAATTGTCGTACAAACCAGGATGTCGAACTCGTGGCGCATGAACTTGAGCATGGTCTTCTCCAGTTCGGCCTCTCCCATCTGCCCGTGCCCCACGCCGATGCGCGCCCCGGGCATCATTTCCTGGAGGGAGTGGGCGCGCTCCCAGATGGAATCTACGCGATTGTGCAGGAAGTAGACCTGCCCGCCACGTCCCAACTCCAGCTCCAGCGCCTGGCGGATAAGCTCAGGTTGGAATGGCGCCACTACGGTGTGGATGGCGAGGCGGTCTTTGGGCGGCGTCTCGATCACCGACATATCGCGCAAGCCCAGCAACGACATGTGTAGTGTTCGGGGGATGGGAGTGGCGCTCATGCTGATCACGTCCACGGCCTTCTTCAGGTGTTTGAGACGCTCCTTATGCTTGACCCCAAAGCGCTGCTCCTCATCGACAATTACCAGGCCCAGATCCTTGAACTGGACGTCTTCGGAAAACAGGCGGTGAGTGCCGATGGCGACATCGATTCTGCCCTCGGCCAAATCCACCACCCCGGCTTTCAACTCCTTGGGCGAGCGAAAGCGGCTGAACATCTCCACGCGCACGGGAAAGGGCTGAAAGCGGCGCTTGAAGGTCTCGAAATGCTGAAACACCAAAACCGTAGTGGGCGCCAGAATAACCACCTGCTTGCCGTCCCCGAGGGCTTTAAAGGTGGCGCGCATGACAACTTCGGTCTTGCCGAAGCCGACATCGCCGCAGAGCAGACGGTCCATGGGTTGCGGACTCTCCATATCCCGCTTGATCTCGGAAATGGCGGTGAGCTGGTCGCGGGTGGGGGTAAATTCGAAGGCGTCTTCGAACTCGCGCTGCCAATTACTATCCGGAGAGTAGATAAAGCCCTCGGTCATCTTGCGAGAGGCGTAGAGCTTCAGGAGCTCGTCGGCCATGTCGCGCATTTTGGCTTTGATGCGCGACTTGGTGCGGGTCCAGGTGGCACCGCCCATGCGGTCGATCGCGGGTTTGGACTCGCCCGCGCCGCGGAAGCGCTGCACCAGGTCCATGCGGGTGAGCGGAACGTAGAGCTTGGCCCCCGCGGAATACTCCAGGACCATGTAATCGCCCTTGTTCTCGCCGCCTGAGATCTCACGCAGGCCAAGGTATTGGGCGACGCCATGTTCGGAGTGGACGACATAGTCGCCGGGCTTGAGGTCGATGATATCGGCGGAAAAGGTTTCGCGCGCGGTTTTGGATGAAGGCCCTCGGGAGATCAGTTCAGAGGTCTCGAAGAGGTCTTCCGACCCGAAAAGTACGAGTTTGGAATCGTGAAACGCGGTGCCGTGGCGGACGACGCCTTTGATCAGGTAGATGTGGGCGGACGTGCCGGACATATAGGCGCGCTGCGCCAGATACGCCGAGGTGGATTCGAACTGTTCGAGGCCGAGCTGGTAGGGAATCGCGTACTCGTTAAAGATGTCCGCCAAGCGCTCTACTTCACCTGTAGCAGAAGCGAAAAAGGCCACCTTATTACCGGCTTCCACCAACGTCCGGGCTTCGGCGACCGCCACCTGAATGTTCCCGTGGAAGCTCATGGCGGGGCGGGTGGCGATGTGCGTGCTGGTTTCCCGGCCGGACGGTGACCATTCGATATCCAATTGTTGAAAAACGACTTGCGGGCCGCCGAGCGCCTGGCGTTGGAGTTCCTCCCAGCGGAAAAAGACGCGATCCGGATCGTAAGCCGGGGAGCGCTCGATCTGTTCCAGCCGGGTCCAAAGCCGCTTGACCGCCGCCTGCACCTGATCGGGCTCATCCCAGATCACTACCGGGCGGTCCATCAGGGAGAAGACCGACGCGTTGCGGGGCCGTAGCATCGGAGCGACCAGTTCCCAGCCGGGGAAGGCTTCGCCGGAAGGCGGCAGGTCGCGGCCCGGAATATCGGCATCGCGCATCAGGTCGTGTAACTGGCTCAGGAGGGGGCGCGACTTCTGGTACTCCGTCAATGGTAGTAGCAAGCAATCTTCGACGTTGAGGACGGAGCGTTGCGAATCCACGTCGAAGCGCCGGATGGACTCCACCTGATCGCCCAAGAGATCGATGCGCACGGGCTTCTGCGATTCGGGGGAGAACACGTCGAGAATTCCGCCACGGACGGAGTACTCGCCGACCATCTCGACGGGCTCGCGCCGCTGGTACCCGATGCTCTCCAGGTGGGATACCACTTCATCGAGCGGCAACTCCTCTCCGGCACGAAGGCGGAGAGTGAGTTGGCGGTAGTAATCGGCTGGCTCGATGCGCAGTAGGGCGGACGCCACGGGCAGGATGGTGATGGGCGTTCTTTGAGTGGCCAGACTCCACAGACCGATGGCGCGCTGCTCACAGATTTCAGCGTGGGGCGAGAGGTTCTGCATGGGCAGAACATCAAGAGCTGGAAGGAGTTGCGGGCCATAGCGATCGTCGGCCACCAGCAGGTTGAAAAAGCTGTTGACGGCTTCGGAAAGGTCTTCGGCCTGTTTATTGCCGTCTACTACAATGGCCAGGGGACGTCCGGCGGATTGCCAAAGCAGGACGGCGTACACCGCCTTTGCGGTGGTGGTGAGCCCGGACAAGGACGCATCGCCGCCGGCGCTGACGCGTTGCAGCACCTCCTGAAATCCTGGATGGCGTGCCAGGTCGGTGAACAGGTCTCGAACAACAGGATGAATCAAGGCTGGTTGATCAGTCCTTCGATAATATTAGTAGTAGAATAACCGGGTTCCAGGGAGACGGTAAGTACGCGCCCGCCGGCCGCCTCCACTTCTTCCCGGCCGGCGATGAAATGGGCCCAATCGGCGCCCTTGATCAGAACGTCGGGGAGGACCTCGCCGATGAGCTCGCGGGGCGTATCTTCGTCAAAGAGGGTGACGGCGTCGACGGCAGCCAGGGCCAGGACCATGTCGGCGCGTTCGCTTTGGGAGATTATGGGGCGGGACGGACCTTTCATGCGCCGCACGCTGGCGTCCGAATTCAGGGCAAGAATCAGGACGTCGCCGAGGCTGCGCGCCTGTTCGAGGAGACGAACGTGGCCGGGATGGAGCAGGTCATAGCAACCGTTGGTGAAGACGACGGTCTTGCCCTGGAGTTTCCAGAGGGCACGCTGTTCNNGGCGTGGGGCCAACTGTGCTAGCCTTTTTGCTCCAATGGGCATCTTGGTGTGGGGCTGGATATACCTTCTGTTCCTGATCGAAGCCGCTCTGGTTCCGGTAGCGATGGCGTTCCGCGGACGATTCCAGGGCGCGGAGAGGCAGTTGGCGCGAGTGGCGCGTCACCGGACCGCGCCGCTGGCGGTGGCGGCGCTGGCGGTGCTCCTGCGACTGGCGGTGTTGCCGGTAGAGGGCGTGCCGGTGCCCGGCGTGCATGATGAATTCAGCTACCTGCTGGCCGCGGACACGTTTCTGCACGGGCGGCTGGCGAATCCGACGCATCCGCTGTGGACCCATTTCGAAACCATGCAGCAGGAGCATCAGCCGGCGTACGCGTCGATGTATCCGCCTGCGCAAGGGCTGGT
>PLDO01000437.1 GCA_003136215.1 Bryobacterales bacterium | reverse complement strand
GAACTCCGTGAGCCGGCTGCTGGCCAGCATGTCGGACGTGCGGGCGGCGTTCGGCACGCGGGACCAGGCCACCATCCGCGATAGCGCCAGCGAATTGTGGTCGCGGATTTCGACGTCCGCGGGACTGTTCCTGGTGACCGACCCGCGGGGCATGGTGATTGCGTCGCTGGGCGGGGTGACGGCGCCATCGCTGCGCAAGGATCTGGACCTGGTGCAATCCGCCGCGGAGCGATTCCCGCGGCAATCGTCGGGCTTCTATTTGGATGCGGGGGAGTTGTACCACCTTTCGGTGACGCCGGTTTACGTGCAGTCGGAGGGCGGACAGGATCTGCTGAATGTGCTGGTGGCGGGCGAACGGGTGGACGCGCTTGCGGCGCAGCGCTTGAAGGAGGCCACCAACAGCGAGTTTCTGTTCCTGGCGCCCTCGGGGGTGATCGCTTCCACCTTGAACCCGCGCGCCACGGCGGCGGTGGTGGCGGACCTGGCCAGGAAGAGCGGCAGCCAGAAGGTGAGCGATGGCGTGGTGGAATACGCGCGATTCGAGACGCCGCTGACCGACATCATGGGCCGCCCGGTGGGCGAGATTTGCGTGCTGCGGTCGTTCGAGGGAGCGCAGCGGCGGATCGCCAGCCTGTATACCAATATCCTGCTGCTGTGGCTCTGCGCCATGACCGCGGGGTTTGTGCTCACCTACGTGCTGGCGCGGCGGATTGTCGAGCCGGTGGAGCAGCTGGATCGGGCGGCGGCGGAGGTGGCGCGGCAGAACTACGCGATTGAAGTGCCGGTGCGCGGCGACGACGAGTTGGGGCGGCTGGCGCGCACGTTCAACGCCATGTGCGCGAGCATTCGGCAGGCGCGCGAAGACTTGATCCGGCAGGAGCGAATTTCCACCATCGGACGGCTTTCGGGATCGATTGTGCACGACCTGCGCAATCCGCTGGCGGCGATCTACGGGGGCGCGGAGATGCTGGTGGATGCGGATTTGCCGCCGGCGCACGTGAAGCGCCTGGCGGGCAACATTTATCGTGCGTCGCGGCGCATGCAAGAGCTCTTGCAGGACCTGCTCAACGTGTCGCGGGGGAAAGGCACACAGCCGGAAATGTGCCGGTTGCGCGAGGTGGCGGCGGCGGCGTGCGATACGCTGGCCGCGGCGGCGGAGCAGCAGGGAGTGACGCTGGCGCTGGAGATTCCGGCCGGGATGGAGGCGCCTCTGGAACGCAACCGCGTGGAACGCGTGTTCGCCAACCTGATCGGCAATGCGCTGGAGGCGATGGCGGACGGTGGTGAGGTGCGGATGACGGCGGAAATGCAGGATGGGGCGGCGGTGGTGCACGTGGAAGACACCGGCCCGGGAATCGCGCCGGAGATCCGGGCGCAGTTGTTCCAGCCATTCGTGAGCGCGGGCAAACGCAACGGGCTCGGCCTGGGCCTCGCGCTGTCGCGGCAGACGGTGCTGGATCACGGCGGCGACATGTGGGTGGAATCGGCGCCCGGGCGGGGGGCGCGATTCAGCTTCCGGCTACCGGGCGCGCACATCGCGCAGGGGGTGACGGTGGGGGAAGTGCGGGGATAGGAGTTCTTACCGCGTGCGCTGTCCGGGGCGCCGCCACGGTAGAATCGTAGATACGCGGGCGCGTAGCTCAGGTGGATAGAGCATCAGCCTTCTAAGCTGAGGGTCGCTGGTTCGAGTCCAGCCGCGCCTACCAGATTCAACAGTTACAGCATCACCGGATCGGTTCGGTTCCCTCGTTCAGGATCGCCAGGTAGGCGTCGTAAACGAACAGCCGGTGTCGCTGCCGCCCGGTGATCTCGCGCAGTATACCCAACTGCCGCATGTGCTCCAGCGATTTCGCCACGGTCGGCGCCGAGAGGCCGATGCTGGCGGCAGCGGCCGGAATCGACACGATCGGATTGCGCTGCAGATGTTCGAATACGCGCAGTACAGATGCCGCCGGACGTCCCAACGCTTCGATCTTGCGGTGGTGGTCCTCGAAAACCGCGAGGATGCGGCGTGCGGAGGTTGCGGCCTGTTCGGCGGTGTCCCTGACGCCGGTCAGGAAGAAGTCCAGCCAGGTCTCCCACTCGCCCTTCGCCCGCACCCGGTCCAGCAAGTCGTAATAGGCGGCCCGGTGCTGCTTAAAATAGAGGCTCAGATAGAGGATCGGTTCGCGCAGCACGCCGGCGGCGCACATCAAAAATGTGATGAGCAACCGGCCAAGGCGGCCATTGCCGTCGAGGAATGGGTGAATCGTCTCGAACTGGACGTGAACCAAACCGGCCTTAACGAGCAACGGCAGATCCGCTCGCTCGTCGTGCAGGAATCGTTCGAGGGCGCTCATGCAATCGAGGACGAGCTCGGGTGGCGGCGGAACGAAGGCCGCGGTCCCCGGGCGTGTTCCACCGATCCAACTTTGGCTTTCGCGGAACTCGCCCGGCTGTTTGTCGCTGCCCCGGCCCTTCGACAATAGGACCCCATGGATCTCCCGGATGAGCCGCAAGGAAAGTGGAAAGCCCCCGCGAAGCCGCGCGAGGCCATGATTCAGCGCCGCCACGTAGTTCGAGACTTCCTGGACGTCCTTCAGCGGTACGCCCGGCACCTCGCCATTCTCAAATAAGAGCAGGTCGGAAAGCGACGACTGAGTCCCCTCGATCTGCGAAGAGAGCACCGCCTCCTTACGCACATATGCATAGATGAATAGCGGGAAGTTGGGGAGAACGGACGCCAGACCATCGAGCCGGCCAAGAGACTGGTTCGCCTGTTCGAGGAGACGTTGGACGGACTCCAGGCGCACCGGAGGATTCGGCGGGAGTGGCGGCGGCACGAACGCTCTGACACTCTCCTCGCCGTAGGTCTTAACGATGTAGCTGCCCAGTCGCGGGTTTTTGTCCTTGGCGGCAGACACAAAATCCTATCGTTAAATTCGTCCTTACGAAAGGATACGCCATTTTCGTTTCGTTAGCCAGTTTCGACTTGTCGGTGGCTCCTGGGCCCAGGCGCTGGCGGCTTGTATTCCATTTGTATTCCATTAACGGCCCACTGAGGCAAAACTCAAAAACTCCAAGGTGTCTGATGTGTCAGGATCAGCCATTCGCGCTGAGATTCGCCTACGCGTCTGGACTTCGGGTGTCCAGGCATTCATCGCAGCGAGACGCCGTTATTGAGGGCCTGTTTCTCGCAGATACCCGCGTATTGGTGGTAGATATCGATGGCATCAAGACCGGCTTGCGCGTCGACCGCGTCAAACAAGTGACTCGCGTGATGCGCAGCGAGATTGAACCTCCGCCGGCAGCCATCCGCGGGACTAGTTCCGACTACCTCGAAGGGGTGGTGAAACTCGACAAGGGGCAGCGCATCGTCATGGCCCTCAATGCGGCCCACGTTTGCGAAATCGGTGTGACCCGCAAGACAGCCGCTGCCGAGACGGCTTCACAGCCGGAAACCGGAACCGGCGAATCGTCGGTCCAATCCGGGAATGCCGATGCCGAAGTCCAGAAGATGGTCACCTTTCGGATCGCCAAAGAAGAATTCGCCTTCCATATGGAGCATGTCCGCGAAATTTTGCGCGTGCAGACTCCCGTACAGGTCCCCGACGTTCCCGATTATGTCCTGGGGGTGCTGACCGTTCGAGGTCAGATTCTCCCGGTTATCGATCTGCGGCGCTTGCTCCAACAGCGATCGCTCGCCGACGATTTCGTCGCTAGCTGCCGTCCCCTGCAGGCGGAATATGAGAGCTGGATCGACCAGATCGAGAAGATCTTTGCTGGCGGCACGCAAACGAAAGTGGACGCTTCGGTCACTGAGCACCTCCGCAAGTGGCTGGCCGAAACCAACAGCTCCAGTCAGTTGCTCATGGAGGCGCTGGCCAAGGCCCGCGGCCTGAACGAGAAGGTCATCAAGCAACTTCAGGCCCGGACGAAGCACGAGGAGCACGGCGACCGCGATGCCGCGCTTGCTTGTGGCGAGGAGGTTCTCTCTGGAGGCCGGGAAACCGTCGCTGCCTTGCATCGCTTTGAACAGCAGATCGCTCAGAACATCCAGGAAGACCAGCGTATTATCGTGGTGGATTCCGAGGGCTTTGTGTTCGGGTTGGTGGTAGATCACGTTCATGAAGTGCTGAACGTACCGAAAAGCCTCATGGAACCGCCGCCGCGCATCACATCGAATGGCGGCATGGAACTGTCGGGGGTCGCCAAATTGGACGACGGCGCCCGGCTCATCATGTGCCTGGACGTAGCCAACCTGATGAAGGACCAGAAACTGCGCGATGTCCAAGGCTCGTCTCGCCGCGCTGTGGTGGAGGCGAAGACCGGGGAAACTGCCAAAACCGTCGCGGGCGCTCCAGAACTAAGCGAAGTTCAATTGGTCACGTTCATGCTTGCCGCGGAGGAATACGGTGTGCCGATTTCACAGATACAGGAAATCGACCGCCTCGCCAAAATCACCAAAGTGCCGAAGGCGGCGGAGTTCATCGAAGGCATCACCAACCTGCGCGGGGAAGTAATTCCTGTGCTGGATACACGGAAGCGCTTCGATCTCGAAGTCAAACCGTCCGACGACCGCACGCGCATCATCATCGTGGATCTCGGCGGCGTTAAGACCGGCCTGGTGGTGGACTCGGTGCGCGAGGTATTGAATCTCGCCACCAAGGACATCGCTCCTCCGCCGGAGGCAATCGGGTCCGGAATCGATCGACATTTCATTTCCGGAATCTGCAAAGTGGATGCGGGTAAGCGCATGATCGTGCTGCTCGACGTGGAGAAGATCCTCTCCCGGCAGGAGCAGACGCATCTTTCCGAAGTTACCGCATAGATAGCTCAGGTACGTTCCATGTGGGGCAGGCGCCTTCGCCTGCCCCACAGATTACATCAAATGAAGAGAATACGCGTACTAGTAGCGGACGATTCTGCCTTGATGCGGCAGACCCTCAAGCGGATCATCGCGGAATCACCCGACCTCGATCTGGTGGGACTCGCCCGCGACGGCGAGGATGCTGTGGCCAAAGCCCGGGAACTGAGGCCCGATGTCGTCTCCATGGACATCAACATGCCGAAGTTGGACGGCGTAACAGCTCTCCAGCTCATCCTCCAGGAGAAGATCTGTCCGGTTGTGATGGTTTCCTCTCTCACCCAGCAAGGTACCGCGACCACCTTCGAGTGTCTTGAGTTAGGGGCCTTCGACTTCGTCGGCAAGCCGGATGGCACGGTTTCAAGCAACATGGGCCTCATCGCGAACGAACTGATTGCGAAGCTCAAGGCCGCGGCATCCAGAGGAATCGTAGACCGCCTGCGGCGCAACCGCGAGCGCCGGAAGCCGTACCAGGCGCCAATGCCCGCTACGTTTGAGAGCGTCACCCGAAAGCGGGCCGTAGTCATCGGTATCTCCACCGGAGGGCCGGCGACATTGCAAGAGGTGCTGCCGCAGATTCCAGCGGACGTACCCGCCAGCATTTTCCTGGTGCAGCACATGCCGCCGGCGTTTATCGCGTCCTTTGCCAAGCGGTTGGACGATCACTGCGCGCTCAAGGTTGTGGAAGGGCGCTCGGGCATGCCCGTGGAGCCCAGCACGTGCTACGTGGCGCCCGGAGGAATGCACCTGTGCCTGCACCGCAAGATGACGGGAGAGGTGGTCATCCGCACGCCGACCACTCCGGCGACGCTGTTTGTGCCCTCAGTGGGCGTAATGATGGCGTCGGTTCTGAGCGTCTATGGGAGCGACACCATCGGCGTCCTGATGACCGGCATCGGCGACGACGGCGCCGATGCGATGGTGGCCATCAGGCAGGCCGGAGGCCACACCATCGCCGAAAGCGAGCAGACGGCAGTTGTCTACGGAATGCCCCGCGAAGCCATCGAACGCGGCGGAGCCTGCGTGATTGCGCCCAGCCACAAGGTGGCGGGAGAGATCCTGAGAGCCGTTAGGAGAACTACGGAATGAGCACCCTCAAAGAATACGTGGAGAAGCTGGATTGTGCCGACGAAGCCGAGCGCACTTACGCCGCCGAGGATATCGGCTATCTGAATTCTCCGGACGGCGTGCCGCCTCTTCTGGAGCGGTTAGGCAAGGAGCCTTCGCCAACGGTTCGCGACGCCATATTTCAAGCCCTGATCCGCATGGACGGCGAAGCGCCTATCCGGGCCGCCATCCGGTTGCTCGAAAGCGACGATCCGCAGATCAGAAACCAGGCCGTGGATGCATTGCGGCACAAAGGCGACCCGTCCCTTCCCTTTCTGAATGCGGTCATGCGGGATGGCGACAAGGACTTGCGGAAGCTCGTGCTTGACGTCTTGAGCGCAGTACACACCGGCGGCGCCGACGGCATCTATGAGGCCGCACTTATCGACCCGGACCCGAACGTCGTGATCACTGCCGTGGAGAACCTTGGCAAGATGCGCGCGGCGGCCTTCCGAAGCCGGATTGAAGATCTGCTGCAAGCTGGCGCCCACCCCATGTTGGTCGCCGCTTGTGTGGAGGCCCTCGTGGGCATAGGCAATGCCTCCTCTCTGGTTGCCATCCGCCGCTGTTTCCCGGATTTGGCAACCGTGCCGGATTTCTTCCTCGCGTCTTGCTTGAAGGCGATTGCAGCACTGGGATCGTCTGGAGAGTTCTCCGAGGTGGCCAGTCTGCTGACTGTGCGCGGTACTCACTTGCGTCCCGCGATTCTGGGTGCGCTGATCGCAATCCGCCCCCGCTGCCCTTCGCCGGCCCCGATCGAAAACCTGATATCCACCCTGCGGGCGGTGGTTGAAGGTGAAGATCCGCCGCTTTGCCGCTATCAGGCGGTGCGGGTTCTCGGCCTTTGGGCCACTCGTGGCGATATTTACGCGTTCCTCGCTTCCTGCCTGTGCGATACGGAGCGCCTGGTTCGCCTGGGGGCGGCCGAGACTCTTCGGATGGCCGAACGACCCGGGTGGGGAGCCCTTCTGTCGACGCGCGCGCTCGCCGAATCCGACGAGGAGGTCCTGCAGGCCCTGAGCTGCTAACCGGACACCATGTCAGATCTCTCTGTCGAACAATTCCAAAGTCTGAGCCAGCAAATCTACCAGAAGCTCGGGCTGCATTTCGATGAAAAGAAAATCTACTTCCTGAAAACGCGGGTTGCCAAGCGAATGGCTGCCTTAGGCATCGACGACCCGCGGGACTATGTGTTCCTGGTCAGCTACGCCGACCCGAAGGGCGTCGAGATGCAAGCGCTGGCCAATTTGGTCACCACCAACGAAACTTACATGTTTCGGGAGTACGACCAGTTGCAGGCGTTCGCCAATCATTGCCTGCCGGAAGTGCTATCCGCCAAGCAGGCGCGCGGAGAGAGGACCTTGCGAATCTGGTGCGCCGGTTGCTCTTCAGGTGAGGAAGCTTACACGCTGGCAATGATCGTTCAGGATGTCTTCCCGCAGGCACAGTCCTGGGACTGCTCTGTCGTGGCCACCGATATCGACGAGAACATGCTGCGAAAAACGGTAGCCGCCACCTACGGGTACCGGTCCGTTAACGAAGTTCCCGATGAATACCGGCATAAGTACCTGGTTCAGGCAGGAGAGGAGTGGGTGGTGCGGCGCAGGACCGCTGAACTTGTCCAGGTCCGTCATCTCAACCTTCAGGACCGCATGGCGATGAGGGCCATGCGCGGCTTTGATTTCATCTTCTGCCGCAACGTCCTGATCTATTTCGACGATGCGTCGCGGAAGGCGGTCATCGATCACTTCTACAATGCCCTGAATCCGGGAGGCTATATCTTCCTCGGGCATTCCGAATCGATAGGGCGCGTGACGACGGCCTTTAAGCTGAAGCGGTTCGAAACTCATCTGGTCTATGTCAAGGAATAGTGCTGTGAATATAAAGAAAACAATCCTAATCGTGGATGACTCCGAATTTGTCAGAAGCTATCACTCCCATATCCTGGAGCAGGCTCATTTTCACGTAATCACGGCCGTCGACGGCAGTGACGGGCTGGAAAAGCTGTTTACTAACGCCTGTGACCTGGTCCTTACCGACATAAACATGAGCAACATGGATGGCTACGAATTCATCCGCCGGGTACGCGCCGATGGAAAGTACAGCACACTACCCATCATCATCATGTCCACGGAGAGCGAAGGCAAGGACAAGATGAAGGGATTTGATGCGGGAGCCAATCTCTACCTGGTCAAACCCAGCTCTCCGGAAATGATGGTCGAGAACATTCGCATGATTCTCGTCGCCAATTGAGACGCAACGGAACGGGAAGGCTATGCCATATACAATCGCCACTTCGCATGGCATTCAAATTCTAAAGCTTGAAGGCGTCGTCACCATGCGGCACGCGCGGGATCTCGCCGCTCAGTTGGCGGAGGTCCTGGAAGACGGCACGGCCCTTGGGGTAGATACCGCGAGCCTGGAGGACATCGATACCGGTATCCTCCAGCTCCTGTGTTCCCTGGGGAAAACAGTTCCAGCACTCTTCTTCGACAAGCCCTCCAACGCTTTTCTTGGCGCGATGGACCGGTGTGGACTGCGGCGCGAGTTACTCGGCTGGAAGGAGAGTTTGTGAAGACCATCATGACCGTGGACGACTCGGCCAGTCTCCGCCAGATGGTGGCCTTTGTGCTGACGGGCGCCGGCTATCGGGTTGTCGAAGCCGTCGACGGGTTGGATGGTCTGGCAAAACTGACCTCGGCCGTAGACCTCATTCTGTCGGATATCAATATGCCCAAGGTGGACGGCTTGGAATTCACGCGCCGGCTTAGGGCCCTGGCGGAATACAGATTCGTCCCCGTCATACTGTTAACCACGGAATCGCATCCGGAGAAGAAACAGGAAGGCAAAGCGGCCGGCGCTACGGGGTGGATGGTAAAACCATTCAAGCCGGACCAACTTCTGGCGATTGCGAAGAAGGTCATCCGTTGAGAAGAACCACGCCCACCGGCAGGCATAGGCAAGCGGGAACCTGCATCACCACGGGCTAACTATGGCAATAGACTATATGGAGCAAATGCGGGGCACTTTCAGGGCTGAAGCCTTGGATTTGCTGATTGAGCTCGACTCCGCCCTCTTGGCACTGGAGCCGGCGCCTGGCGATACCTTGTTGGTGAATCGCATATTCCGGGCCATTCACACCATCAAAGGCTCCGGGGCGACCGTCGGCTTCGCGCATCTCGCCCGCTTCGCTCACAAGATGGAAGAGGCCTTCGACCTGGCCCGGGCAGGACGCTTGACCGTCACGCCGGATTTGATCGACTGCGGACTGAAAGCCTGCGATGTGCTCCGGCTGATTATCGAAGAGACGGCGGAAGGTGCTGCCGTTCCGGGTGAGGAGGATGCGACGGCTGCGTTCACGCGACTGCTACCCGCTCCTGAAATCCCGGTCGCGCAACCAACCGCCGAGCCCCAGTCTGTCGCCGGGGTTCGCGCGGCATTTGAGATCGTTTTCAAGCCGGGCCGCGAGATATTTTATTCCGGCGCGGACCCGGTTACGCTGCTCGACGAGTTGAGGGAACTGGGACAGGCACACATCACCGCTCACGCGGAACAGGTGCCGGCGTTGCGCTCGCTCGAAGCGGAGCAATGCTATCTCTGGTGGGAGATCCTGCTAGTCACAGACCGCGATGAGACGGCCATCAAGGACGTGTTTGTTTTCGTCGAGGACGACTGCGAAGTACGTATCCGCCTGTTGGAGGACCAAGGCGGAGCTGTATCCCTGTTTGGTTCCGTGCCGGCGGAAGCGTTCGAGTTGTTCGTCCTGGAGTGCGAAGACCGTATGGAGGTCATTGAACGGAACGCGCTGGAACTGGAGAGCGACCCGACCTCGCGTGACAGCCTCGACTCCCTCTTCAGGGGGATCCACAGCATAAAGGGCAACACGGGCTTGGTGCTGGGGTACGTCAAGGGCGATTCGCTCGCAGCCGGTCATCCGCTGCAACTGCTGCTGAGGGTGGCCCATGGCCTGGAGTCGCTGCTCGATCCCTGCCGCGGAATGAACGCCGGGCCGGTGCCGGAGGAGATCGTCCAAACGGCGCTTGAAACCTGCGACGCAGTTCGCCGCCTGTTGGGCAGTCTCACCAACAACGGCGCCGGTGGTCCGGTCTCGCCCGAACTGCTAGTGCGTTTGGGAGTACGTGCCAAACCAGCGCCGGGTGCGCCGGCGGTAGATGGGCGGGAAGCCGCGTTCCGGAACACGTCGTCACAGTGCATGGAAATGATTGCGGGTTGTTTCGCGCGCATGCAAGATGACGGTACATCCACCGGACCCGTCCTGGCAACCTACCTGCGCGGTCTCAAGACCTTGTCGGCGGCAGCCCAGTACCGGCAGTGTCCGGAACTGGATGAACCATTGGCCGAGCAACTCCGCATCCTGGAAGCCGCGATGCGTTCCGGCGCGGCGTTGGGCACTGAAGAGCACTTGGCTCTCGGCAGCGCCTTTCGGGCGGCCCGGTCTGTGTTGGACGGCATGTTGCCGGACGGCAATGTCAGCAAGGTTGCGGAAAAGGCGGACATCGCTCAACTCCAGGCCAAAACCCCGGCGGACCAGCCCGGCACTCCCCCGCCGCCTTCGACGATTCGCATCGACCAGAACAAGCTGGATCGCCTGATGCGGATCGTTGGCGAACTGCTGGTTGCCCGCGGGGCATTCCCCCTCCTCATCCAGAAGGTGCATGACGGCGCGGATGGCTCGGCTCTGGCCAAGGATCTGAAAGAGTCCGGGTCGAACATCTCCCGCATTGCCGAGGAACTGCAATCGAGCGTCATGTCGATTCGTATGCTGCCGGTGAAGACGGTTTTCCAGCGATTCCCGCGTCTGGTGCGGGACCTCGCAAGGTCGCAAGGCAAAGAAGTCCGCCTGATCATCGAAGGCGAGGGAATCGAACTCGACAAGACGATCCTCGAACAGATCGGCGATCCGCTTGTACACGTGATCCGCAATGCGGTAGACCATGGTCTTGAGACGCCCCAGGATCGCCGCGCAAAAGGCAAGGACCCGTCGGGACAACTGACGCTACGAGCTCTCCACCAGGCTGGCGGAGTCGCCGTTGAAGTCACCGACGACGGGCGCGGGCTCGACGTCGAGGCTCTCAAGCGGAAAGCCTTCGAGAAGGGTTTGATTACCGCGGAAGCCGCCTCCGCCTTGAGCGAGCAGGCTGCTTTTCAACTGGTGTTCCTGCCTGGGTTAAGCACCGCGGCCAAGGTCACCGACGTTTCCGGCCGCGGCGTCGGCATGGATGTCGTGCGCAGCAACGTGCGCAACCTACAAGGCACTATCGAAATTCGCTCGAAAGTCGGCCAGGGCACTGCGTTCCTCATCAAGCTACCCGCCAGCCTCATGGTTTCGAAGGGCATCCTGCTGGTGGCCGGAGGCCAGGAGTACATCCTCCCGCTGAGTAACATTCGCGACATGGTCAAGTTGCCGCCGGAAGAGGTACACGCCTACCGTGGGGTCACTCTCGCGCAGGTTCGGGGAACGGTTTACCCCATACTCAGCTTGGCGGAGATGTTGGGCCTGCCACTCTCGGTGACGCCGGAAATCTCCATAGCCATCGTCGAAGCGGGCGCGGCGAAGTACGGCCTTGTGGTTGACAGGTTTCTCACTGAGGTAGAGGTATTAGTTAAGCCATTGGCGGGTGGATTGGGGCAATGCAGGGAGTTTCAAGGCGCCGCCATCATGGGAGACGGACGGGTGGTGCTTGTCCTGAACGCCATGGAATGCCACCCGGCAGATCGCGGCGAATGCAGTTAGCTGGCCAACCCCGCCCCCCAGCAGGATGGGTCGCTCACCCCGCCAAGCCGCCCGTCGACATTCCCCTGCATCACAGAACGGTGCTCGCGCGGAAGGGTCCGCTCCGCCGCGCCGGATGCGCCATTTTCGTTTCGTTAGTTTGCTCTACTGCCGTGCTGGAAACCGCAAACGCCTAATATTCTGAGGCTTTCGCGGCGGGGGAGCATCATGAGGCCGATGAGAGCGCCTGCCGACGGCGCCGCGGGAGTGTATTCCCCTATGAGCGAAACTCGTACGCAAAAACGCATCCTCGGCGAAGCCGCCGAACTCAAGCGGGTGCAGCGGATTACCCGGAAGATTTCCTCCACCCTGGGCAACGATTTCTTGCAGTCGCTGGTGAAGCACGTGGCCCACGCGCTCGGCGCCGATTGTGTCTACATCGGCGAACTGATTCATGGCGCCGTCCCCCGGATCCGCACACTGGCGGTGTGCCTGGAAGGCGAGTGGGCCGAGAACTTCGAAGAGGATCTGCCCGGCAGCGCATCCGCCCACGTAATAGCCGAAGGCTACCTCGGGTGCGGCGCGGATGTGGCCGGGTCGTTCCCGTTGGACCCGGTCCTGGAGCGCCAGAAAGCCCAGGCCTTTGCAGGATGCCGTCTCAGCGACTCCGCCGGCCAGGTTCTGGGCGTCCTGGCGGCTGTCTACCGCCGGCCGCTGGCAGATGAGGAACTGGCCAAGTCGGTTCTGGTAGCGTTCACACAGCGCGCCGCCGCCGAGCTGGAGCGGAGACGCGAGCACGAAGCGCTCCGTAAGGCCGATCAGCGTTACCGCGCCTTTATCGCCTCCAGCATGGACGGCATGTGGCGGATCGAGTTCGACACGCCCATCCCGGTCAGCCTCGGCGAAGAGGAGCAGATCGAGAGGATTTACCGCCACGGCTACCTGGCGGAGTGCAATGAGGCCCTCGTCCGGCTGATGGGCGCTCCCTCGGCCGGGGAACTGGTGGGCGCGCGCTTCGCGGCAATCGTTCCGCGGGATGACGGGAGACTGTTCGAAGATCTGCGGTCGGCCGTCCGGTCGGGATACCGCAGCTCGATGGTCGAGACGATACCTCTGGACTCTCAAGGCCGGCGCATGTACCGTCTGCGGAGCCAGTGCGGCATCGTGGAGAACGGCGAGTTGCTGCGTATCTGGGGCACAACGCGGGATATCACCGAGCTGAGAAGGGCCGAACTGGCCCTGGAAGCTTCCGAGCGCCGCTGCCTCGAGATGCTGGAGCGCCTGCAACTGCCAGCCGTGGTTGCGGATCCGGCCGGCCAGATCCTGTTCGCCAACGATGCGCTGCTGCGGCTGGGTGGCTGGTCGAAAGAGGAGTTCGCCGCCGGGAACTGGTTCGACCGGCTGGCCGGCCAGGAGGACCGCGACCGCTGGAAGGATGCCCTGCTCTGCGCGGGTTCCGACCCCAGCTTCGCCCATCTGGAGAGCCACATCCTGTGCGCGGAAGGCCCCCGGCTGGTTTCCTGGGACACCACGCTCCTGCTGGACGCCGATGGAGGGGTGGACGGCATTGCCGCCATTGGGACCGATATCACCCATCGGAAGGCAGTCGAGGCGCAGCTCCGGCAGGCGCAGAAACTGGAGGGGATCGGGCGCGTGGCGGCCGACGTGGCCCACAATTTCAATAATCTGCTCACCGTAGTGCTCGGCCATGTCTCGCACCTTCTCAGCCGTGCCGGCAGGTCTCATGCGGCGCGCGAGAGCCTCTCGGCCATACAGGCGGCGGCCATGCAGTGCGCTGGATTGACCGAGCAGTTGCTCGCCATCGGCTGCAAACAACCTCTCCATCCGGCGATTTTCAACCTGAACTCCCTGATTGCCGCAACCGAATCGGTAGTCCGCGACATCCTGGGCAAGAAAACCCGCCTGGATCTGCGGCTCGATTCCTCCCTCCGGCCGGTCAACGCCGACCGGGCCCAGATCGAACGTGTACTCATCCATCTGGCCACCAATGCCCGCGACGCCATGCCGACGGGAGGCAAGCTGGTCATCGCCACCGCGAATGCCGATCCCCGCAAGTCATCGGTTCCCGGCGCGGACAGCCTCAAGCCCGGGCCATACGTACGACTCACCGTAACGGACACCGGCGGCGGCATGAGCGAAGAGGTCCTGACCCGCATCTTCGATCCGTTCTTCACGACGAAGCCCGCGGGGAAAGGGGTCGGGATCGGGCTTTCTACGGTCTACGGGATTGTGGTGCAGAGCGGAGGGCTGATTTCGGTGCAGAGCGGGCCGGGAGCGGGAGCCTCCTTCAGGATCTTCCTGCCGGCGGCGGAGGGGCTGGAGCTGTCGCGCGCGGATGCCGAATGACGGGCGCGAACTCCCGTAGCCGGGGAGCCCTACCCCAGATAGCGCTGCAAATCGTCGGTGCGATATCCGTGTGCGTAGGCGGTCTCGCGGGTAATCCGCCCCACCTTCACCAGGTCCGCCAGGGACTGCTCCATGGTGGTCATCCCGTCGGCGCGCCCCACCGAGATCTGCGACCGCAACTGATGGTCGTCGCCCTTGCGGATCAGGGCGCGCACGGCGTCGGACGCCACCATGATCTCCACCGCCGGCCAGCGATTCACCCCGTCCACCCCCGGCACCAGCTGTTGCGCCACCACCGCCGCCATGGCCAGTGACAGTTGCTGCCGGATCTGCGGCTGATTGCCCGCCGGAAACGAATCCAGAATCCGCGACATGGCTTGAATCGAGTCGTTGGTGTGCAGGGTGGAGAACACCAGGTGCCCCGTCTCCGCCGCCGTCAACGCGGTGGCGATGGTTTCGGCGTCGCGCATTTCCCCCACCAGGATCACGTCGGGCGTCTGCCGCATGATGCTGCGCAGCGTCACCGCGAAATCCGGCGTGTCGCGTCCCACCTCGATCTGTTCGATGATGGCGCTGCGATTGGCGTGCTGATACTCCACCGGGTCCTCGATAGTCACCACGTGCGCCGCCCGCTTGGTGTTCACGATGTCGATGAGCGCGGCCAGAGTGGAACTCTTGCCGCAGCCCGTGGGACCGGTCACCAGCACCAGTCCCTGCCGCCGCTCCGCCAGTTTGGCCAGCGACAGCGGCAGATGCAGCGATTCGAGCGACGGAATCCGCGAAGGCAGCAGCCGTATACTGGCCGCCAGCGTACCGCGCTGGTGATGGATGTTCACCCGAAAGCGCCCCAGGTTCTCGCGCACGAAGCTCAAATCCACGCTCTTGCGTTTCTGCAGTTCTTCCAATTGGACCGGCTCCAGCAGGGGCACCACCAGGTTGCGCACATCGTCCGCCTCCAGCACCGGTCCGGCGCCCGGTGTCAGATTGCCGGTGACGCGCAGCATCGCCGGAGCGCCCGCAATCAGCAGCACGTCCGAGGCGCCGCGTCCGGCCGCCGCGTGCAGCAACTGGTCCAGCGACGCGGTGGATTGCGCGCTGCCGCGAAACGCCGCGAACTTCTGGCTGGGAGCCGCCCGGTTCAGTTCGGCTACAATCTTCGATAGTTCGTTATCGTATTCGCTCATGTGCCACCATGCCTACATCGAGACTACTTATATTCTCCGACATCCACAATGATTGGAGGACGCTGGAGCGTATCCTCGCCGTGGAGGCCGATTTCTACATCTCGGCGGGCGACCAGGTCACCTGGGGAAGGGGCCTCGACGCTTGCGGCCAAATTCTAAAGACGCGCGGCGACAAAGTATGGGTACTTCCCGGCAACCACGAATCGGAGTCCCAAATCGCCGCTTTTTGCGATCAATACGGCCTGCACGACTTCCACCAGCGCCACTTCACCGCCGGCGCCTGGCGCATCGCCGGCCTCGGCTATTCCAGCCCGACCCCGTTCCATACCCCCGGCGAATATACCGAGCCACAACTCGCCGAACGCCTCGCCCCTTTCGCCGCCCTCCATCCGCTGGTCCTGGTCTGCCACGCCCCGCCCTACGGCACCGCGCTCGACCGGGTCCGTCCCGGCCTGCACGCCGGGTCCACCGCCGTCCGCGACTTCATCGAGCGCTGCCGCCCCGCCCATTTCTTCTGCGGCCATATCCATGAAGCCGAAGGCGTCTCCATCGAAATCGGCGAGACGCGCGCCCATAACGTCGGCAAGAAGGCCTATTTGTTAGAATTGGAATGAACCGCCGATGACCTTAGACGAACTAGACCGCCAATACCAACCGCTTCGCGACCAGGCCCTGGCCGTGCGGAGGTATCTTTGACGCCCCCGCTCAGAAAAAGAAGCTAGCTGAGACCGAAGAGCAGATCGCCGCCCCGGACTTCTGGAATCAGCCCGAAAAGAGCCAGAAGGTGATGCAGGCCCGCAAACGCCTGGAAGAGTCTATCGCCAACGATGGCCGCATCCGCGGCCTGACCGAGGACATGGACACCCTCTTCGAACTGGCCCGCGAAGGCGAACCCGTGGCAGACGATATCGACCGCGACCTCAAGTCCTACGCCGAGCTTCTGGAACGCCTGGAGACCGCCATGCTGCTCTCCGGCGAAAACGACGCGCGCTCCGCCATCATGACCATACACCCCGGCGCCGGCGGCACCGAGAGCCAGGATTGGGCGGAGATGCTGCTGCGCATGTACCTGCGATGGGCCGAGCGCCAGGGCTTCCCGACGGTAATGACCGACCGTCTGGAAGGCGAAGGCGCGGGCATCAAGAGCGCCACTTTTGAAGTCAACGGCGAGAATGCCTACGGCCTGCTGCAATCCGAAATCGGTGTGCACCGCCTGGTGCGGATCTCCCCCTTCGATGCCAACGCGCGCCGCCACACCTCCTTCGCCAGCGTCTTTGTCTTCCCGCAAGTGGACGACGAGATCAAAATCGATATCCAGGACAAAGACCTGCGCATCGACACTTTCCGCGCCGGCGGCGCGGGCGGCCAGCACGTCAACATGACGGATTCGGCAGTGCGCATGACCCACTTCCCGAGCGGCATCGTGGTGCAGTGCCAGAACGAGCGCTCCCAGCACAAGAATCGCGCCACGGCGATGAAGCAGCTGCGCGCGCGCCTCTACGAGTTCGAACTCGCCAAGAAGCGGGTGGAAGCCCGCGAGACCGAGGATTCCAAGCTCGAGATCAACTTCGGCAGCCAGATCCGCAACTACGTGCTGGCCCCCTATCGCATGGTGAAGGATCTGCGCAGCCGCCTCTCCATCGGCGACGTGGACCGCGTGCTGGAAGGCGATCTCGACGCGCTCATCCACGCCTACCTGGTCTGGCGCAAGACCGGCAAAATCGCCGGCGACGATAAAGACGAGATGGCGGAGTGACCCCGGGCGCCAGCATCGAACGCGCCGCCGAATTGATCCGCGGGGGGCGCCTGGTGGCCTTCCCCACCGAGACGGTGTACGGCCTGGGCGCCAACGCCCTGGACCCCGATGCCGTGGGACGCATCTTCGCCGCCAAGGGCCGACCGCGCACCAGCCCGCTGATCGTCCACGTGGACTCCATCGAGATGGCGCGCGCGCTGGCATCGCACTGGTCCGCCGCCGCCGATCTCCTGGCCCGCCGCTACTGGCCCGGCCCGTTGACCTTGATCGTTCCCAAGCGTGCGCTGGTCCCCGACATCGTCACCGCCGGATTGCCCACCGTCGGCCTGCGCGTGCCGGCGCACCCGCTGGCGCTGGAGTTGATCCGCGCCGCCGGCGTCCCCATCGCCGCCCCCAGCGCCAACCGCTTCACCGAACTGTCGCCCACCACCGCCGGCCATATCCCCGAATCGCTGGCCGACTACACGCTCGACGGCGGCCCGGCGCGCGTCGGAATCGAGTCCACCGTGCTCTCGCTGGTGGATGCGCCCACGCTGCTCCGCCCCGGTGCGATCTCCATCACCGAACTCGAAGCGCTAATCGGACCCATTCTGCGGGGCGCCACACCCGCGGAAGGCGCACACGCCGCTCCGGGCATGCACGCGCGCCATTATCGCCCCGCGACGCCGCTTTATCTGGACACGGTTTCGCGCGAAGGCAATGGCATCGTGCTGCGCATGGGGAAGGAAATGCCCGCCGACCCGAAGTCGTACGCCGCCGCCCTTTACGAGACCCTCCACCGTCTCGACGCGCAGTCCCTCGATTGGATCGCCGTCGAGCCCCCGCCGGACACACCGGAATGGGCCGGCATCCTGGACCGCCTCCGCCGTGCGGTGGCATAAGGCTCCGCCTTGTGCATCCGGGCGCAGCCCGGACAGGCGAGCTTCGCTCGCCTTGGCAGGCTAAAGCATGCCCCACCAATGCAGGCACGCGGCACGACTTGGTGGCGCAGG
>PLDO01000621.1 GCA_003136215.1 Bryobacterales bacterium | reverse complement strand
ACTGAGGCCGCCAACCGCTTCCTGGCATCGCTCACGCCCGAGCAGCGGGCCAAGGCCACTTTCCAGTTCGATGACGCCGAGCGCCTCAACTGGTTCTTCATCCCGATTGAGCGCAAGGGGCTGCCTCTGCGCGAAATGGCCCCCTTCCAACGCCACCTGGCTAGCGCCCTGCTGAGCGCCGGCCTCAGCCAGGCGGGCTACATGAAGGCGGTCACCATCATGAGCCTGGAAGACGTCCTGCGCATCCTGGAAAAGGACTCGGGCGAGCGGCGCAATCCCGAAAAATACTACTTCTCCATCTTCGGCACACCCGGCGATACCGCAACCTGGGGCTATCGCGTCGAGGGCCATCACCTCAGCCAGAACTATTCCGTGGTCAACGGCCGCGTGGTCGACGCCCCTAGTTTCTTCGGCTCCAATCCCGCCGAAGTGCGAGTAGGACCGCGCGCCGGCCTGCGCGTCCTGGCCGCCGAGGAAGACCTGGGCCGCGACCTGATTACCGCTCTCACCGCCGACCAGCGCAAGACCGCCATCGTCGATCCCAAGGCTCCCGCCGACATCCTCACCTCCAACGGCCGTCAGGCAGCCCTCAAAGGACAGGCCTCCGGAATCTCGGCTGCCCAAATGGACCCGGCCCAGTTGGCCAAACTCACCGCCCTGCTCGACGTGTACGCCGGCAACATGCCCGAACAGATCGCGCAGGCGCGCCAGGAGCAGATCCGCAAGGCCGGCAAGAACATCTTTTTCGCCTGGGCCGGCGGCTTGCAGCGCGGCGAAGGACACTACTACCGCGTGCAGGCGCCCGCCTTCCTGATTGAGTACGACAATACGCAGGACGGCAACAACCACATCCACACCGTGTGGCGCGATTTCACCGGCGATTTCGGCGGCGACCTCCTCAAAGACCACTACCAGGCCAGCCACCAGTAGCACTTTCGCGTTACCCTGATCTGGTGAAGATGCGGACACTCGCTGTTTTTGCGGCCCTCGCGGCCTGCGCCTGCGGGCCGGCGTCCCAAGCCGGCGCAATCCCCGAGTACACCTACCAAATCGTGCACACCTATCCCCACGACCGCATGGCCTACACCCAGGGACTGCTCTACCTCGATGGCGTGCTCTATGAAGGCACCGGTATCGAGGAGCAGTCCTCCATCCGCAAGGTCAAACTGGAGACCGGCGAAGTGTTGCAAAAGCGCGACCTTTCCGGCGAGTACTTCGGCGAAGGCATCATCGTCTGGAAGGACCGCCTGCTGGAATTGACCTGGAAAGCCGGGAAGGGATTCATTTACGATCTCGCCACCTTCACCCCCAAAGGCGAATTCCCCTATCCCGGCGAAGGCTGGGGACTCACCACCGACGGTAAGCGCATCATCATGAGCGACGGCAGCGCCCAACTGCGCTTCTGGGATCCCGAGACACTCCAGGAAACCGGCCGCATCACCGTCACCGAGGATGGCCGCCCGCTCGACCAATTGAATGAGCTCGAATGGGTGAAGGGCGAAATCTACGCCAACGTCTGGCAGACCGACCGCATCGTGCGCATCAACCCCAAGACCGGCAAAGTCGTCGGCTCCATCGACTGCCACGGTCTGCTGACTCCCGCCGACCGCAACGAACAGACCGACGTCCTCAACGGCATCGCCTACGACGCCAAACAGGACCGCCTCTTCGTCACCGGCAAGCGCTGGCCCAAGCTCTTCGAAATCAAACTCGTCAAAAGGTAGGACAGGCATCCTTGCCTGTCCACTCCTCTCTTCCCCCAACAAAAAAACCGGCCGGGAGCGAACCCCCGGCCGGCCGACTTACCTTACCGCAAAACTACCAGTTGAACCGCAGCGCCGCTTGCAGCAGGCGCGGGTTGTTGACCACCGAACTGATTTTGCCGAACGTCGACGGCGAAGAAATCGCCATGCTCGGGTTCCCAAAATCCACATTGTTGAACAGGTTGTACGCTTCCGCGCGGAAGATCACCCGCTTCTTCTCCGTGATCGCGAAAGACTTCACCAGCGAGGCATCCACGTTGAAGAACCGCGGCCCGCGGAAGGTGTTGCGACCCGCGTTACCGTAGTCCCCCGCGCCCGGATAGTTGTAATTCGTGATCGTGGTCGGGTCGATGAAGTACACGCCATCGCCCTTGCGCATCACGCTGCCGATATTCCGGCTGCCGCCCGAGTAGTTGTCCCAGGAAGAGACGCCCCACGAATTCGCGGTGTAGCGCCCCGAACTGGCGGTCATGACACCGCCGCTTTCCCAGATCAACAACCCGCCGACGTCCCAGCCGCCCACCAGCGCATTCGCCCACTTCGGCATGTTGCCGCCGAAAGCGTGCCCCGTGCCGACCGGCAGCGTCCAGAGACCTTGCAGGTTGAACACTTGCGGCCGGTCGAAATCGGAGCGGCCCTTGTTCAACCCGAGGTTGTAGTTATCCATCACGTCGGAGAACCCGTTGCCTTCGTTCGACATGTTGTCCAGGCTCTTGCTGAACGTGTAGTTCGCGCTCACGTTGTACGACTTCGTCTTGTGGCGGATGCTGAACTGGAACGAGTTGTAGGTGGCGCTTCCCGCGTTGGTCCCGTAGATCAGTTGCAGGAATTGCGGGTAGTTGCGCAGGAAGTATTCCGAAACACCGGCCGCCGCGTACTTGGCCTGCACTCCGGACATCTGCTCCACGTTGTTGACGCCGTTGTTGTATTGCCCGGTTTGCAGGTTGCTGGTGCCCAGCGTGGACGCCGCCGTGCTCGCGCTCCCCAGGATCTTCACAAACACGTTGTTCGGCGAGACGTTGGCCAGCGTTCCGTTATTGTAGTTGGTGGCAATCTCGTTGAATGCCGCCAGCGCCGTCGGGTTGGTGTGAATCTGGTCGATGTCCTGGTTCATGAACATCTTGATGCTGTGGTTGCCCAGGTAGCCTACCTGGATCATCGTGCCTCTGGCAATCTCGCGCTGGATATTCAGGCCCCACATCTGCACGTAGCCCGTGCGCAGGTTGGGATTGAACACGGTCACCGACGTGCTGCGCGAGGCAGGCAGGGTCAGCACCGGGGCGGCCGGCTGCGCCGGCAGCGGCACGCCGTCGGCAATGCGGATATCGCTTCCGGCAGCCTGGTTCGTAAAGTTCGTCACGCTCTGCGAGAAGCCCGGCGTTCCGCCGTCCACGCCGCTCGTGGTGCTGCCGATGATGCGGTCGTAGAACCAGCCGTAGTTGGCCCGGATCGCCATCTTTCCATCGGCCTTCGGATCCCACGCCAGGCCGAAGCGCGGCGCGAAATTGTTCAGATCGTTGTTGTACCACTGGCCGCCCTTTTTAATGGTCAGGTTGTCGATCTGGCTGGAGGTATTGAGGTTTGCAACCTGGTCCAGCGTCCCCGCCTGTCCGCCGGTCTCCGACGGTACGCCGCTGAAGTCCCAGCGCAAGCCCAGGTTCAGGGTCAGGTTCCGGTTGACTCTCCAATCGTCCTGCACGAAGAAGCCGTATTCGTGAAATACGAAGTTGCGCACACGCGGCGTCCCCGCCGCCTGCCACGTGCTCAAGTCGCTGTAAAAGGTCTGTGCGATCGAGCCGACGCGCCCCAGCAGGTTGTTGTAAAGGCCCTGGAAATTGGTCAACTGCGTCGAATTCAGCCCCGCCGGCTGGACCGCGGGAGGCGTGTTCCCGGTGAGCGTCGTGCCCAGGCTGGCGTTGGGATAGATGCCCGCGGCGTTGTATCCATACTGGGTGGTGAAACGAATATTGCCCCCGCCCTTGATGGTATGGTTGCCGTGAATCTTGGTGATGTTGTCGGTGTACTCGTTGACCGGAGAATTGCGTCCTTGCGGAAACGCGTTGTAGATCGGCTGGGTCCACTGGTTGAACGAATACATGGTCCCCGCCACGCGGTCCGGACGCACGAAATCCGCCGTCGCGCTCTGGTGCCCGTAACGGAACTGGTTGACGATGGTCGGACTCACCGTCCAGTCCCATCCGCCCGCCACGCCCCATCGCTTCCCGCCCTGCGTGCCCTGCGCCTGACCCGGGAAATACGCGTCCGCGCTGTTCAGACTGTCGATGCTCGAGTTGCGCTGCCAGCTCACGCGCGCAAACGTGTGCTGGTTGTCCTTTAGGTTGTAGTCCGCTTTGATGGTGAACTGGTCTTCCAGCGAGTTGTTCGGGTTGTTGAACCGGTAGCCCGCGTAATTCAGGCCGTCGCCCACGTCGTTGTTGTTCGCCGAGGGATAGATCTTCAAAAGCGTCGCGATCGTCGGGTCGATTCCCTTGTGCCGCGGATCCGCGTTCAGTACGTTGAACTGCTGCGTTACGCCGCCGCTCGTCCATTGGAAAATTCCCGTCTTCGCCAAATCCGTGGGCACCGTGCGGTTGCGCGAGATCTGCTGGTGCGTCCGCCGCGATTGCTCGTTGCCGAAAATGAACAGCTTGTTGTGCTTGATCGGCCCGCCGAAGCTGCCGCCAAACATGTTCTGGATGAACATCGGCTTGGCCACGCCGCTCTTGTTGCTGAAGAAATCGTTGGCGTTGAGCGCCGTATTGCGGATGTACTCGAACAATGCGCCGTGATACGCGTTGGTGCCCGAGCGCGTGATCAATTCCACCTGCCCGCCCGCGTTGCGCCCGTATTCCGCCTTGCCGCCCTCGGTCACTACGCGGAACTCTTCCACCGAGTCCGTGTTGTTGGCCGTCATCGACAGGCCCAGCCGCGGCGCCACCGCATCGTTCACGTCGATGCCGTCCAGCGTGTTGTTGTTGCTGCCCTGCCGCATCCCGTTGATGTGCGAGTAGCTGTAGTCCGCGCCCGCGTTCGATCCGTTCTGCGAAATCGCCACGCCCGGTTGGAAATAGGTCAGCGCGATCGGCGTCCGGGCCAGTTGCGGCAGGTTGTCGATGTCCGTCATGGTTACCGCCGCGGAAACCTGCGCGTCGGCCGTGGTAACGGCCAACACATTGGCCGTCACTTCCACCGTCTCCGTCAGCTTGCCCACGTCCAGCGTGACATCCTGGGAGATGTTCGCCGACACCGCCAGTTCGATTTCCGTCACCACGGATTTGGAGAATCCCGCCGCCTCCACGGTCAGCGTGTACGTGCCGGGACGCAACACCGGCAGCACATAAATCCCGCTGGCGTTCGCCGTAGCATCGCTGACCTCCTTCGTCGCGTTGTTCACCGCAATTACTTTGGCGTTGGGCACGATGGCTCCAGACGCGTCATGGACCGTTCCTTGAAGACGCGCCGTCTGAGTCTGTCCGAAGCACAGGCCCGCGACGAGAACCACTACCAGAAACAGAAACTTGCCGTACGTACCGCTTTTCATTAGTTGGACTCCCAAATAGAGACTATTGGAACGTAGCACGAGCCGGAACGGATACACCGGCCGGTTGCTTCTCTTTGGGAGTAGTTTATCTTAATACCGTGGTAATGCTCAACTACTTTCAGCTCTTGAAATACGAGAATTTATTGGATATACGAAACTTAATGGGCACCACCTACAAGGTAGTGTATCGATTTTCCCGACGCCTTGGCCGCTGCTTCGGCTGCGATATAACCGCTCCGCACCGCCCCTTCCATGGTCGCCGGCCAGCCGCTGCGGGTCCAGTCCCCGGCCATGTACAAGTGGGGAATCGAGCATTCCGTTCCGGGCCGCAGACTCTCCGTTTCGGGCGCCGCCGAGAAGGTGGCGCGTTGCTCCTTCACTACGTGCGCCTTCACCAGGTTGGCGTCGAGGACGCGCGGGAAAAACAACCGCAGGTCGCCCACCGCAAGGTCGATAATCTCCTTCCGCGACAGCGCCGAAAGGTCGCGCGACGCGCTTACCACCAGCTGAAGATACCGGCCGCGATCCTTGTTGAACATCCACTGCATGGTGCGGTCGAGCAGAGTGGCATGCGGCAGGGTGGTGACTTCCCGGTCAAACCACAGATGCACCCCCGTGATGGGGGAATGCTGCAAATCCGGCGCCGCGAGGCCCACTGCCGGCAGTTTCTCGAAGGGCAGCGCGCAGATGTATCGATCGGCCGTCAGCAGTTCGCCGTTTACCACAAATCCGCTCTTATCGATGCGCTCCACGGACGACCGCAAGTGCATCCGCACATTGGGCATTCTCTGCCACGCATCGGCCGTGTACAGTTGCCCGAGCGGGACCCTCGGAATGCCCATTTCATAGCCATCCGCGCTGCGCAGGAAGCCCAGCCAGAACACCTGAAAGCCGTGCACGGCGGCCATCCGGTCCAGGTCTTCGTTGATCGCGCTGACCAGCACCTGCCGCCAGAAACGGTCGATGGCGCGCGGCGTCTGGCGTTTCTGCAGAAGCCAGTCCAGCATGCTGATGCGATCCAGATCCTTGCGCCGCGTGCGTTCCCGGCGCAACGCCAACAGAGCGCGCGCGATGGCCACCTTGTCGGCGGCGCTGAAGCACTTCATCCGCAGAAACGCACCCGCGAAGTGCAGCGGCGCTGGCAGCCGTCCGCGCTTCAACACCGAAATACGCCCGCCCGGTTCGATGAAGTAGAACTCGCGATAGAACGCGATGCGTTCCCTGACCCCCAGCCGCTGGTAGAAATCCAGCAAATTGACGCAGCAGCGCAGCAGTACGTGCTGGCAATTGTCGATGGTCTCCGCAACCTCTTCGCCGCCCGCCGCAACGGCGTAGGACGTGGCGCGGCCGCCCAGATAGGGACGGGCCTCGTACAGATCCACTTCCCAACCGTCGCCCCCCAAGGCCGCCGCGGCCGCCAGTCCCGCCAACCCGCCGCCCGCAATCAATACCTTTGCCATGCAGATCTAGTATCCCAGACTCAATAGGACAGGCCTCCCGGCCTGTCTCTGGAGATTGGCCATNNCTGCGCCACCAGGTCGTGCCGTCTGCCTGCATTGGTGGGGCAGGCCTTCAGCCTGCCAAGGCGAGCGAAGCTCGTTTGGGACAGGCCGGGGCACCCTCTGGGTCAGCCTGTCTGTTCATACCGGCCGTTGCTCCCGCAGCCTCCGCACTACCTCCACCACCCGCCCCGCGGCGTATTCCACCTCTTCTTCGGTGGTGTAGCGCCCCAGGCCGAAACGCGTGGCCGATTGCATCAGGTCCGCGCGCGTCCCGATCGCCCGCAACACGTGGCTTCCCCCGCCCCCGTGCGAGCTGCAGGCACTGCCCATCGACACCGCCAGATCGGGCAGCGCCACCAAAAGCGCATCGCCGTCCACTCCCTCAAAACTCACGTTCAGATTGCCCGCCAACCGGTGTTCCATCCCTCCGTTCACGTGGACTCCCTCCAACCCCTCTTCCAGCCGCCGCTTCAGCCGGTCCCGCAGTACTCCCAGGCGCCCGTATTCTTGCGCCATCTCCTCCGCCGCCACCGCGCACGCCTCGCCGAATCCCACGATCCCCGGCACGTTCAGCGTGCCCGACCGCATTCCCCCTTCGTGTCCCCCTCCGTCCATCTGCGCCTTCAGCAGGACCCGCGGATTCCGCCGCCTCACGTACAGCGCCCCCACCCCCTTGGGCCCATACATTTTGTGCGCGCTCACACTCATCAGATCGATGTTGTCGGCATCCACGCTCACCGGCAGTTTGCCGAAGGCCTGCACCGCATCGCAGTGAAACAGCACGTGATTCTCGCGGCACATCGCGCCGATCTGCCGCACCGGCTGCAGCACGCCGATTTCATTGTTGGCGTACATCACGCTCACCAGAACCGTCTCCGGCCCGATCGCAGCGCGCAACTCCTCCAGATCCACCAGCCCGTCCGGCCGCACTCGCAACGTTGTTACCCGGCAACCCGCCCGCTCCAGCGTGCAGGCCGTGTCCAGTACCGCCTGGTGCTCAGTGGCCAGAGTCACGATATGCGCCCCGGCGGCCCCGGCCGCCCCCACTACGCCCTTCAGCGCCAGATTGTTGGACTCCGTGGCGCCGCTGGTGAATACGATCTCGCGCGCCTCCGCCCCCGCCAGCAGCGCGATCCTCTGGCGCGCCACTTCCACCGCCCCCTCCGCCTCCCATCCAAAACGGTGCGTGCCGCTGGCCGCATTGCCGAATTGCGGACCGTAAAACGGAAGCATCGCTTCCAGAACACGCGGATCCACCGGCGTGGTGGCATGGTAGTCGAGATAAATGGTTTTCATCGGAGTCCGGCTGTCAGTTGGGATGGCCCGCATTCCCGAGTATAATTAACCTTGCTGTTCCGATACCAGGCCCTCTGATGATTCGTTTGTTTAAGGTCTTTATCCCAGTTGGCACCCTGACCCTGTTCGTGACGGAAGTCCTGCTGGTGGCCTCGGCATTCATCTTCGCCACCTACATCGTTCTCGAAGTCGATCCTACCGTCTTCCTCTTGTTCGACGGCGGACTCTCCCGCATCGCGCTGGTGGTGATCAGCATTCTCGTCGGGCTCCATCTTCACGACCTTTATTCCCAGATTCAAGTGAAATCGCGGATTGTCCTGATCCAACAGCTCTGCCTGGTGATGGGCGCGGCATTCCTCGCCCAGAGCTTGATCGCGTACCTCAACTCCAGCCTGCGCGTGCCCATCCGCGTCATGTTGGTAGGCAGCGCCATCGCCGTGGCGGCCATCTTCTGCTGGCGCCTCCTGTTTAGCGCCTTCGCGTTTCAATTGGTGGGCCGCGATCGCCTGCTGCTGGTCGGCGGCAGCCCCCTGCTCGAAGACATCGCCCAGTACATCGTCGATCGCCCGGAGAGCGGCCTCGAGATCGCCGGCTATCTGGACGACCGTCACGAAACCGGCGCGGTGCTACCCGGCGGCAAGTTGCTGGGCTCCATGAGTTCTCTCCGCGACATCGTTCGCACCACCCAGCCCCATCGCATCGTGGTCGGCATGGCCGAGAGGCGCAATCGCATGCCGGTCGGCGAATTGCTCGAATTGCGCTTCGCCGGCAACGTCATCGAAGAGGCCGCCAATACTTACGAGCGCGTCTGCGGACGCGTCTGCCTGAAAGAAATCCGTCCCTCCCAGCTCATCTTCTCCGGCGAACTGGGACCGCGCCCCCAAAACCTGGTTTACCAGCGCTTGAGCAACATGATCGTGGCCGTCATCGGGATTATTGTCGCCTTCCCGCTGATACTCCTCACCGCCCTCGCCGTTCGCCTCTCCTCCCCCGGCGCGGTCCTCTACCGCCAGACCCGCGTCGGCCTCGACGGCGCCCTGTTCACCCTCTACAAGTTCCGTTCCATGAGAGCCGATGCCGAGCTTGCCACCGGCGCCGTGTGGGCACGGAAAGACGATCCCCGCGTGACCATGGTCGGCAGAATCATCCGCCGCATCCGCTTCGACGAGCTGCCGCAACTCTACAACGTCCTGAAGGGCGAAATGTCCATCGTGGGTCCCCGGCCCGAGCGCCCCGAGTTCGTCAATGCCCTCAACGAACAGATCCCCTACTACCGGCAGCGCCACTGCGTGCGCCCCGGCATCACCGGCTGGGCGCAGGTCAACTACAAATACGGCGACACCCTCCAGGACACCATCACCAAGCTGGAATACGACCTCTATTACATCAAGAACATGTCCATGTCACTCGACACCTACGTCCTTTTCGACACCCTCAAGGCCATGTTGTTGTCGCGCGGCGCGCAATAGCGCATACTGTTCATGACGGCCAAACCGCCGTTATCATGAGCCGTTATCATGGCGAAACCGTCGCTGTCCCCGGACGCTGAAATCCTGGAAAGGGAGCAACTCGTCCCTCTGTACCGCGTCGTTCTTCTGGACGACAACGATCACACCTACGACTACGTGATCGAAATGCTGCAAAAGATCTTCATCTTCACCCTCGACCAGGCCTACCGCAACGCCGAAGAAGTGGATCGCGCCGGACGCACCGTACTGATCACTTGCGAACGCCCCCACGCCGAATTCGCCCGCGATCAGATCCAGTCCTACGGGCCGGACTGGCGCCTGCCGCGTTCCCAAGGCTCCATGAGCGCCTGCATCGAGCCAGCCACCGGTGCTTAACCCGGTCTGTGCCCCTGGTATCATACGATTATGAGGTTTTTTCGGATTCTTACCCTGTCCGCCGCGGCTCTCTGCCTGGGTGCCCAGACACCCTCGAATGCACCTCCAAAACCTCCCGCGACGGCCACCCCCGCCGCCCCCACGGTAACGGGGCCCGATGGCGTCACCCTGCCTATCCCTGTAATTCCGCAGGCGCCCGTATTACCGCCGGACCGCGTAGTGTTCCAGGTGGGCGATATCAAACTCACTTCCGGCCAGGTGGGTCAGATTCTGGATGCCTATCCGGAAAACCAGCGCATCTACGCCAATGGCCCGGGCCGCGCCCAGTTTATCGACAACGTGGTCCGTGTGCTGCTCTTGTCCCAGGAAGGCAGGCTCCGCAAACTGGACCAAACCGAAGCCTATAAGAACCAGATCATGTACACGTCCGCCACCGTCCTGGCCGCTCGTGCCGACGAAGACTTCAGGAGCCGGTTTCACCCCGACGAGCCCTCATTGAGGGCATATTATGAGGCGCATAAGTCCGAATACCTGCAGTTCCACGTCTACCATATCCTCATTCGCGGTATGGGCCCAGCCCCCTTGCCCCCCGGGCAGAAAGGCCTCACCGATGCCGAAGCCCTCGCCAAAACTCTGGAGATCCGCCAGAAGCTCTTGCAGGGCGCCGACTTCGGGGATCTGGCGCGCGCCGAATCCTACGACACGGGCAGCAAGTCCAAAGGCGGCGATCTCGGTTTGCTCAAACACGGGCAGAGCGTGCCCACTTTCGAGGACGCGGCCTTCGCCCTGCCCGTCGGCGAACTCAGCCAACCGGTAAAAACCATCTACGGCTATCACCTCATCAAGGTGACAGAGATTAAACCCACCAGGACCTACGAGGAATTGCGCCCGGAGTTCGAAAAAACCCTGGAAAATGAGGCCAGCCGCAAGTTCCTGGCGGATCTCAAGGCCAAAACCAAAATCTACGTCGACCCCGATTACAGCGTCGTGCCCAAGCCGGCGGACACGCCCAAGCCGTGATCCAGACCCGCAAACTTGCCATTGCCTGCCCGCAGTGCGCCTCCCCGGACGTCTTCTACAGTTGCACGCCCAACTGTTGCTATAACCACGTGTGCGCCAATTGCGGTACCACCTTCGAACCGGCCACTACGATCTCAGGCGGGACACTCACCGGCGTCATCCCGCCCGACCCCCTGCCCGATGCCACCGATCCCACCGCGGAATGCGCCCGATGCGCTTCCAATGCAGTTTATGTGACCGAAGACGGCCGCCTCGTTTGTGGCCATTGCGGCGCTCTCCTGTCCTTGGAAATCACCGAAATCGCCCCCGGATAGCCGCCCGTTGACTCAAACATCAAATAGTCTGTAACCAACTGACCAACAGTAATTTAACTACCACCACAAAGCTCGCTCCCGGAGCCGTTTTCACTCCTGCCCGTGCCATCCTCAAAAGAGAGGGCAATGGTCGCCCGCTCCCCTTTTGTCCCAGATGTCCTTACAAACCCGACCGAGCCAACCCCTCTGCCTGCTCGCGATGTTACTCGCCGGCTGTGCCCCTTACCGGATCTCCATCCCCGCCTATCCCCTGCACCCGCCTGCCCCCGCGCTCGACCGCTTCACCGCCGGCGCCGGCAAAACCGAAATCACTCCGCCGCCCGGCTTCCCCATGGGCGGCCACGGCCCCGGCGGACGGGTCGCCCGCGGCTACTGGACCCACCTCTACGCCCGCTCCTTCTACTTCGACGATGGCCGTGGTCACCGTCTGGCTCTCGTCTCCGCGGAATTGTTCGCCATCTCCGCCGGCCTGCGCGCCAAGGTGCTGGCTGCCGTCAATCGCCGCCAGCGCCTGCTGCCCGAGGAACTCGTGCTCGCCGCCACCCACACTCACCACGGCCCCGCCAACTTCGCTTCGGCCGAAATCTATAATTCCTTCGCCGGACCCCTCCCCCACTTCGACCCCGCGCTCCTCGATTTCCTCGCCGGCCAGATTGCCGGCTCCATCGTCGATTCCATCGCCGACGCCCGCGCTCATGCCGCCAGTTTCCACACACTGCGCTTCTATCGCGGCAGCGCTCCCGGCATCCAACGGAATCGCGCCATTGCGCCCTTTTTCGCCAACCCCGAAGCCCTCCGCGCCGCCATCCTCCAGCAAAGCCGCGCCCTCGGCGCAACCTGTCCCGACGGCGCCACGCAGGGCTGCCCGCGCTATCTCGCGGTCGACCCAACTCTGCAACTCATCCAGATCCTCCGCGACGGCGCTCCGCGCGCCCTGTTGCTCTTCTTCGCCGTGCATCCCACCGCCATCACCCACGACGCCGACCTCTACTCCAGCGACCTCGCCGGCATCGCTTGCGCCACCCTCGAAAGTGGCGCGGGCGGACCCGGAGGGTACCCCGCCTGCCAACCCCGCGCCACCCTCNNCAGAATGACGGTGGGGCAGGCGGTTCCGCCTGCCAACCTATCGCCGGCTTCTTCAACGGCGCCGAAGGCGACATCTCGCCGGACTGGCTGGCGCAGGACCGCGACGACGCCGTCCGCCTGGCCGGCCGCCTCGCCTCCGCCGCCGCCCGCCTTCTGGAAAGCGGCGCTTTCCAGGCCGACCCCAATCCCCAGATCGAAGTGCGCGGCAAGACCGTCGCCAGCAACTGGCGCGACACCGATGGAATTGGCTTCGTTTCGAAACCCATGGCCGGCGCGGCGGAGCCCGGCGGCGCGGAGGACGGCCGCACTCTCTTCTACAACTACGGCTGGCGTCCCGAAGCCCGCAAGCCGGCCCCCGCCGGCGAACACGGCGTTAAGGAACCCGCTCTGGATGGACCGCTCTCTGGCGCCATGGAATCGCTGGATGGCAACTCCCTGGCCAGGGCGATAAAAGCCGTCCGGCCGGCGCACCTTCTGTCCTCCGGCATTTTCCCCAGACTCGTGCCTGTCACCTGGGCGCGGCTAGGCGCCTTCACTCTGGCGGCGATTCCCGTGGAAGCCACCACCGCCGCCGGTTGGGACATCCGCCAGGCGTCCCACGCGGACGCCATCGTGGGTCTGGCCGATGAATACCTCGGCTACACCACCTCCGCGGCGGAATATCAGGCCCAACAGTACGAGGGCGCATCCACCCTGCTCGGCCCCGGCCAGGCAGCCGGGCTCGCCCGTCTGCTCGCCTTAGCCGCTGCCGGCCGCTCCCTCGCGCCCTCCACCGGTCAGGTATCCGCGCGCACCTTCCCCGCCGGACCGCTCCGCCACAACCTTTTCGGTCCCGAAACCCTGCTGGTGCGCCGCCGGCGCAACATGGTGGACGAAGATCTCGAGCCCCTGCTGCCCCGCCGGCTCCGCCGCCTCGAAGCCCGCATCCCGCGCTTCGATTGGGACGAAGATCCCGCCGGCGATTGGCACACCGGCGTCCGCCAGGTGGCGATCTACGCCAATCGGGAAGGCGTCTGGCGGGAACTCGATACCGACCGCGGCATCAATTTCCTGACCGTTCTGGCCGCCGCGGACCACTCCGCACGCTCCTACACGGCCCTCTGGATTCCACCCGATTCATCGCCCGAAATGTTCCTCTTCCGCGTGCGCACCGCTACCGGGAACCTGCTCTGCTCCCAGCCATTCACGCTCGCCGAAATCCCCTCGGCCGCTCCGGTACCCCCGGTGGCACGGTGGCATAAGGCTCCGCCTTGTGCATCCGAGCGAAGCTCGGACCCGGAGATTGGCCATTCGCGCCGNNGCCTGGCGAGCGAAGCTCGGACTCAGCCGGGCAGTCAACCCCTCACCCCAGCGGCGCTAACTGATAGATCCGCGCTTCATTCGCTCCCAGCGCCGCGATCTGCGCATTCGCCCGCGGCGTGGGGTCGTCCGCCGTGCTGCAATTCTCTATCCACGCGCCGCAATCCATCAAAGCGAAGAACTCGTCCGGCGTGTCGTGCACCGCAATCCGCGCCTGGTGCGTATGCCCGATCACCGCCATACGGAGCGCGCTGCCGGACTGGCGGTCGGCCTCGCCGCACTTCTGCCGCGCCGCGTCCAGATAGAGCAGCATCTCCTGGGGCGCCGTGCCTGCCACCTGCACGTTCCAGTTTCCGCCGTCATCGCCGGTTGCTCGCCACGTCCCGGTGGGCGCCGGCGCCTGATTCTGAATGAAGTTGCGGAACTTTCTCCCGGCCCGTTGCCGGTTGTTCAAGGGGCGCAGTTTCTCCAACTCCGCCGTTCCCGCCGGGTGCGAAGCCGTGAACAGGTACAGCACCAGGTTCTTCAACTCACCGGGCAGTTGCTCCACCCAGTCGAAGACGTCGCCGTGCAGCAGCATCACCGAAGGCGCCAGTACAAACGACCGCTGCCACGCGTCGAAATTGGGGAACCGGTAGAGATCGTAATCGTGATTCCCCAGCAGGAACTGCGTGTTGAGGTCCGGATCCCGCAAGGCCGCCAACAGGCTCGCGTGATCGTTCTGGATTGCCGATGCCGCGTTGGCGTTGGGGTCCAGCCCATCCACCTGCCGCCAAAGATCGAACAGGTCGCCGATCTGATACACCACCACTTCGCCCGCCGGCGCCGCCGCCACCTTCAGTGCGCGCAGCGATTTTACAACTGTTTCCAGCAGCTCCGGATAATTCGTGCCGTACTGGTAGCCCCCCTCGACGCGGCGCGCGGCCGTGATCAGGTGAATGTCCGGAATGAACACGTGCAGTTCGTTGACTTGCGGGAAATTCAGCCGCTCATCCCGCAGACGCGCCACCAACTGCACGCTGGCGACGGACTGCAAGGCCCCCAGCAGATCGCCATGCAGGCTCATGGTTGCACCCTCCGCACGCTGCGCACCACCACAAGCTGCGACAGCCGGTTGTTCGCCTGCCGGAAGACCCAGCAGTACTCGTCATCGCATACCGCAATCGGGTCCGGCACTTCGGGCGCGCGGTTGCGCGCATCGATCACCTGGGTGACCGCCGTCCGTTTGCGAAAGAGGGGCGCCGCCTGGCAAAGCGGCGCCGCCATGGCGCAGAAATCCGAGGTCGCCAGGTCGGCGCGGATTTTCAGGTTGTCCTCCGCCGAAAGCGCATCGAGAATCTGTTTGTGACCGGCCGCCTGCGCGTCCGGCACTTCGTTGCGGCCGAAGCGGTTGCCGCCATGCGACAGAAAGGCCTCTACTTCCCCGCGCCGGTCTTTGTCCAGGGGCAGCGCCGCCGCCTCATCGTGGCTGCGGAATTGCTGTTCGCGCATCGGCACCACCGGCGGGTAGCGGACCGCGCAACCGGTGGCGAACCCAACAACCAGCAGGAGGCATCGGTATCTCATCAAAGGGATTGTACATTAAAACTCTTGCCTCCCCACGCGCTCTTTTGATACCCTGAAGACGACGTGGAATGATTTAGGGTATGTTGAGCCCTGCTAATTGCAACCACGAAAAAAAGTGCTAAAGGCGAGTCGGTCTGTTCGAGAAACATTTCGACCCTGGCGCCTTTCGGCTCCAGGGTTTTTTGTTTGCGCTTCAGGCCCATCGCCGGATGCTGGAGGATTTGATGAGCGTCTGGCCTAAAACGCTGCCGGTTACTCCTTCGCTTTCGACTGCCGAGGGAGCCCTGATTTCCGTCTCGATTCACCTGGAACCGCCCTGCCTGGAATCGTTGCTCGAGGCGCTCGCCCTGGTGAGTTTCCCGATCAACCCGCAGATCTACCACGACGCGGCCATGGTTTACCGCTACGCCGATGGCCGCGAGGAAAGCGAGTCGATTACCCTGGTGGAATTCCCCGCCTATGAGGACCGCCTCGATGAAGTACGCCGCGCCGTTCAGGCTTACGGTTTCCCGCCGGACTGTATCCACGCCATCGGCATGCTGAATGAGATCCAGTCGGAACTCCAGCAGGAGCCCGCCCCGGAGGGCGCCGCATATGTTTCGCGCTATCGCCTGAAACGCCGCATGACGGCCGCCTGAGTTCTCCCCAGCACCACTCCACCCTAGTGGCGCGTCCATCCTGGCTTTTTGTGTGTTGTCGTAGTACTTTTTGCCAGTCGATTGCCTTTTGGCAATAACCGCACGCAATAAATTGAGGCATAATACGGAAACGGCGTTACCGTAGTATTGGAACGATGGATGCGGTGCTTCTCGGTATGGTGACGATACCCAGATGGATCTGTCTTAGCCGATGGGCGAGCAGGGTGGCGATCCTCGCCTGCGCGTGGGTGGCCACAAGCACCTTCCTTTCCGCCCAGGTTCTGTTGCCGGCATCCGGACCAGGCCGCGGGGTGACACTCATCACCTCGGATGCGGCGATCCTGGAAGCCAGGGAAATTCGCAAAGACGTTCCCTGCACCGTGACCCCCGTCAAACCGGTACTCGGTTTCGACCTCAAGTTTCACGCCGGTTTCGATGTCAGCGTCCCCCTCAAAGACCTCGCCGGCAGCGATAACCTGCTCACCGTGGTTTTCCGCGTGGCCCCCGATCAGAAGCCCGACGATGCGGTCTATTTCTCGCAGCGCTTTACGGTGCCCCAGATCGACCCCGACGCCGGCGGCAGCGCCGTACTCTCCGGAGCCTTCGATGTGGGCGAAGGCAAGTACCATATCGACTGGCTGATGCGCGACCGCGGCGAGCGGATCTGCTCCTACAACTGGGACAGCGAAGCCTCCCTGCCCAGCAAGGACAAGCAGATCGCCCTGGACATTTCGGCCAGTTCCGTGCAGGCGGCTGAAACCGAACCCTTCAGGCAGGAACCCCCGGTGGTGGCGCGCGAAACCCAGGCTGACCCGCTCAATATCAAAGTGATGGTCAACTTCGCCCCACAAGACTCGCTCTCCGCCACGCTCCAGCCCATCGATACGCGCGCACTGCTGTCCATCCTGCGCAACATGGCGCGGGAACCGCGCATCACCCGGCTCTCCGTCGTCGCCTTCAATATGCAGGAACAGCGCGTCATCTACCGTCAGGAGTCGGCCACGCAGATCGACTTCCCCGCCCTGGGCGAGGCGCTCCGCTCCCTCAACCTCGGCACGGTCGATCTCAAACGCCTGTCTCAGAAGCACGGCGATGCCGAATTCCTGACCAGTTTCATCACCCAGGAGATGAAGGACGGCAAGGATCGACCCGACGCCGTGATCATCGCCGGTCCGAAAGTCACCGTCGAGGGCAGCTTTCCGCAGGACTCTTTCAAGGAGGTCGGCGATTTGAAATTCCCGGTCTTCTACATGAACTACAACCTGAACCCGCAGATCAATCCGTGGCGCGACGCCATCGGATCGGCGGTGAAAACCCTCAAGGGCGCCGAGTTCACCATCAGCCGCCCGCGCGACCTCTTTTTCGCCTGGACCGAGATCATCGGCCGTATTGTAAAATTAAAGTTCGGAAAAACCGCAACCGCAAGCGCTGCTGCGCCCGTCAGATAATCATGCGGGTTTTGTTCACTGCGTTCCTCATCGCGTCGGCCGCCCTTCCAGCCGGCGCCCAGAAGTTCGGGGCCGCCGAGAATCTGGGGCCCGCTATCCCGACACCGCAATTCCTGGTGGATCGAATGCTCGAAGCCGGCCGTGTCAAACCCGGCGAAATGGTTTACGACCTGGGAAGCGGCGATGGCCGGGTGGTCATCGCGGCGGCGCAGAAATTCGGCGCGCGCGCCGTCGGCGTGGAGCTCATGCCAGATCTGGTCCGCAGAGCCCGTGAGCGTATCCAGAGCCTGGGATTGGCCGACCGCGTCAGCATCGTGGAAGGCAGCGCCTTGCGAGTCGACCTGAGCCCGGCGGACGTGGTGACCATGTGGTTCCTCACCAACTCCAACGAGCGCCTCCGCCCCAACCTGGAAAAACAGCTCAAGACCGGCGCCCGCGTAGTCTCCAATGAATTCCCCATCCGCGGCTGGAAAGCCACGGAGATGATTCAGGTCAAGGTAGGCAAGGTGGAACACTCCATTTTTGTTTACGAAATAGGGAAGACCAAATAGAGGCCGGCGGACAACTCAACCTAGAGACGCAGATTCGAAGCGGAACTACTTCGCTTTACCCGCGTTTTCCAGCACGCTCCGCGCCAGGTAGTTCTCGATCTTGGCCCCGTTGCGGGCGGTTTCGTAGTAGGCTGCGCGCAGCATCTGGTCTTTGCTGTTGAGCAGCATGTCGCGGATATTCTGCTGCACGCGGGGGTCGTTCAATTCGCGCTGCCCCGCCGGTTCCCGGCTGATCACCTTCAGGATACGGAAGCCTTCCGGAGTGGGGATGACCGGCGAGACGCCGCCCTGCGGCAGGGAAACCACCATCTTGCGCAGTTCGGGGTTGGCCCGGTCCAGATCGCTTTCGCGCACGAAACCCATGTCGCCGCCGTTGGGCGCCGAATTGGGATCCTCCGAGTAGTTCTGTGCCAGCATGCCGAAATCCACGCCCTGCCGCAACTGCCCGGCGATTCCCTCGATCTTGGCCTTCGCCTCCTTCTCGTTCTGCGCCTTGCTGTTCCTGAGATTGCGCACATTCGGGTCGGGGAACGGCGTCACCAGAATCTGCGCCATGTGAATGGTCGGCTCCGGCGGGTTGAAACTGGCTTTGTTGGCGTTGTAGAAACTCGAAATATCGCCGTCGGTGATGGTGATCTTGGATGTGATTTCCTTGTTCACCAGCTTGTCCACGGTCAACTTGCTGCGCACCTTGGCCTTCAAATCGTCCAGGGTCATGTGCTGCGCCGAGAGTTGTTTTTCGAACTCTTCCTTCGTGTACGGCGCGCGCATCTTGGCGATTTCGCCCTCCACATCCGCATCCACCGCGGCCAGTCCGAGTTTCTCGGCGCGCTGCAACATGATCTCCTGGATGATCATGCTGGACAGCAGATCGATCTTCTGCGCCATGATCTGGTCTTCGCTGGCGCCTTCCGCCTGTTGGGCGTTGGATTGATAAGTTTTGTCCAGTTCGGCGAGGGTGATGGCATGCCCGTTCACCTCGGCCGCGACGTTGGCTGGCGGCTTGTGGGAGCACGAAGCGAGGAAGAGCGCGGATACAACCGCGGCAAGGACAACAAGAATGCGCTTCATTGGCGTGACCCCTATTGTAGCCCGGAGGCGGGACGCGTGGGTCATGCTCATGCTATGCCCGTTCCGTCACTCGGCTTTGGAGTAATAGTACGTGTACTTGCTATATAGCTCGGAAGCCCGCGCGCCGTTGGCTACGATGCCGAGAACGTTGTTCTCGCACAGGGACTGCATGGCGCGGGTCACATTGTCGAACGTGGTGGAGCCGATCTTGACCACCAGGATGGTGCCATCGGCCATGGTGGAAAGCAGGTTGGCGTCGGCCGAGAATAACAGCGGCGGGGTATCGAAGACAGACCAGTTGAAGCTGCGGGGCAGTTCCTCGAAGAGCAGCTTCGCCTGCCGCATGTTGAGCAGCTCGAGCGGGTTCCGGACCGGCGAGCCCGCGGGCAGCAGGTAGAGGTTCATGGCTTCCACCCGGCGCAGGGCCTGGGCGAAAGTGCATTGGCCGGTGAGGAAGTCGCTCAGTCCCGGAGCGCGGTCGATCTGAAAGAGGTTGTGCACAATGGGTCGCCGCAAATCGAAATCGCCCAGCAGGACCGAACTCTCCGCCAGGTGAGACTGGGCCAGGGCGAGGTTCACGGCGGTAAACGTCTTGCCTTCGGCCGGCGAGGGACTCGTCACCACGACGGTGTGCAGCGGCTGTAGCGACTGCAAGTGGTTGAGCCGGGTGCGCAGCGTGCGGAACTCCTCGGCCGGTGTTTCGTGGGAGTTGCCGAGATCGAGCAGATGCGATTCCGGAGCCGGCGAGAAGGGCACTACCCGTACCTCGGTGAGCATGCCGGGATGGATATTGAGGCGCAGCGGACCCGCCGGGCTGGCTCCCGCGACGCCATTCACCGGTCCCTCGGGCGGACGAAGATCCGGGTTAACCTGCGCTATCTCGGAAGGCGCGGCCAGCGGCTCCTCGGGGGGCATCATGCCGCCCATTTCCGCTCGCCTCAATGCATCGTGTACTCTACTCATGGATTCTCCCCTGCGCGGCGCGTTTGACGGTTTCGGCCATGTCTATGCGCCGTGGCCAAAGTAGTAGTAGTAGGCCGCAGCGCTCATCGCGATGGAGCCGAAAATAATCGCGCTGGACCACGCCAGCCACAAAAGGCGCCGTTTCCGGCGCACCAGCAGCGCGTTTTCCAGCAGCGGGATGCTGCTCAGCACGGGCAGATTCGTGTAGGCGCGGACATCCTTCAAATTCTTCAGGGAGGTGTTTTTCATCTCCTTGGCTCCGGCCAGCACGATACCCAGCATCAGGCCGATTCCGGCCCCCATCGCCGCCATCTGCGGGCGGTTGGGTTCCGAGGGCGTCTGCGGGTCGCTGGCGTTGTCCAGCACTTCCAGGTTCTCACCCGCCTTGTGCTCTTCCAGATCTTTGGCGGTTTCGGAGACTTCACTCTTGCGATGCAAATCTTCGTAGCTCTGCTTGGCCAATGACAGGTCCCGGGTCAGCGCGATGTACTGTCCTTCCAGTTGCGGGCTGCCTTCCACGCGCGACTGGTAGTTGGCGATCATCCGGTTCAGTTCCTGGATCTGTTTGAGCTTCTCATCCATCTGGAGGTTCAGGTTCTGCATCTCCGTCTTGAGCACGTTGTTGGACGCGGCCAGGTCCTGGACCGCCTTGAATGCCTGCTGGTTGACCGTCCGTTTGACAACCGGGCCGGACGGCGGGGCCGCGGCCTGTCTTTCCAGGTCTTCTTTCTCGGCTTCCTGGCGCTGTTTCTCCATCGCCGTGAGACTCGCCTGGGCTCGCCTGATGGTGGGATGGTTGGGCGTCAACTGCTCTTGCAGCGCGGCGATCTCCGACTGCAGGTTCATGATTCTCTGATTGAGCTGGTTGAGCTTCTCGTTGCGCACCTGCGACTGGCCGCCCACCGTGGTCTGGTCCTCGAGAATGGAATTGTAATAGTTGATGTTGGTGTTGTTGTTCTGAATCTGGGTTTCGAGCTGGAGTTTCTGCTGCTGCAGCCGGCTGACGGCTTCGTTGGCCTGGCTGACCGTCATCTGATAGGTGTTCGCCTGCGCCACGTTGGCCTGGAACTGCTCCGGCAGGCGGCCCATATTCTTCATCTTGAACTCCATGACAGCCTGTTCCATGCTGTCCATCCTATCCTTGGCCTGCTTCATTTCGTCACCCAGGAACTGCGTGGTGAGTTTGGCGTTATCGCTCTGCACCCTGACGTTCTGCTCGGTGAACTTGGTGACCAGTTCACGAACCACGGCTTGCGCCTTAAACCGGTCCGGATAGGAAAAGGAGATGGTGAAGGCGGACGCGCCGCCCCGGCCGACTTCCACGGTTTGCAGTTTAATGTACTTGGTGCGCATATCCGTGACAATGTCTTCCATCGGATAGCGCGCCTTTTCCTTGCGGTAGAGATCGAGCGCGGGTCGGTTGATCAACTCGGTGAGACTGCCGCGGCTGAGAATTTCCTGCTGCATCTGCTGCAGGCGCTGCTGCATCTGCATGTTGACCACCGTCGGCACCAGGCGGTCGGAAATCTGCTGCGGCGTGATGCGCAGGACCGCCGACGACACGTATGTGTCGGGCCAGAGGAACGCCACCACGACCGCCACCACGAGCCCGCAAAACATCGGCCCAATCAGCCACGACCGGTAGCGGCGCAGCATGTCGATGTAGTCTTCAATGTCGGGGGGCCGCCGGGTTACGCTGATGAAATTCTGTGCCGCTGCCATAAAATTATTTCTCCATCCCGGGTAGGTGACTTACCGGAACCCCATCATTTGATTAGAATGATGTCTCCCGGCCTGACGAAAATGTTTTGCTCCATATGTTTGCCCGCCATCACCTCTTTGTAGTTGAACTTGTCGCGCTCCCCATCGGCATGCATGATGATGATCCTCTTGGGATTGGAAAAATCCTTGAAACCACCCGCGTTGACCAGGGCCTCGAGGATTTTGGTGGGGATGAGCAAAGGGTAGGTGCCGGGCTTGTTGATTTCGCCCTGGATGTAGAACTTCTTGCTGTTGATGCCGGTGACGGCCACGCTCACGTCGGGGTCGACGATATACTTCTTGAGCTTCTCCTTGATGGTGTCGCTCAACTCCAGGGGAGTAAAGCCGAGGGCCATCACTTCGCCGATGAAATTCAGGGTGATCTTGCCGTCGGGGCGGATCATGTGTGTACCGCTGAATTCCGGACCATTGTAAACACTGACCGCAATCATGTCCTCGGCGCCCAGGATGTAGGGATGATCGTCGATCGCCATGCCCTTGACCGCCTTGAGCACCTGGGGATCGCGCGCCGCGGGAGCGGCCATTTTCGCGGGGTCGATCTCAGCAGGCCCGATGACCGGCGGCTTGGACGCCGGACCGCCTTGGGCCGGAGGTTTGACTGCGGAATCGGCAGCTGCGGCGCCCGAGGCGGGTGTCCCACTCCCCGGTTGCAGCGTGCAAGGCGTGCTGCCCGTTGTGGCCATCGCGCCCGCTGAGTCTGTCACCTGGACCGTGTAGGAGAAAGCGGCGTCGGCGGCTGCCGGCGTGCCGCTGATCACGCCGCTGGCCGGATTCAGCGCCATGCCCTCCGGCAGGGCGCCGCCGATGATGGCAAACTGATACGCGCCGGTGCCACCCGCCGCCACCACGGCGGAAATGTACGCCACCCCCTTCTGGATGCGGACTCCAGGGGCACACAGGACCGACAGCGGCGAGTCCGCTGGTTTCTGCTGGCCCGGCGATTGTTCACTGATGGGTTTTGCGGGATCCTGTGGAAGTGCGGCTATCGCAAGGACCGCAGATAGGACCGATAGGATCGCCGTTCTCATGAATGGACCTCTAAGACACCCTTGACCGGCAACTGCGGCCTGCATTCTTGGTTTATAGCACCAAATGGTACTCACTAGTCTTATAGTGTACAGCATTCCGCCGCCAGTCCATCCGGGTCCTAGGACTGCCATCCGTACGAATTCGCAGGCTCGGCCCTTCGCCCTATATCCTAGCAGGATAAGGGGGCTACGCGACTAGGAAGAGGGATGGTTGCGCCGGGTCCATCCTGGTACTGAACCGTCCGGATACACTTCTGCATAGTGTGTTTCTCCCAAAAAGCGGAGCGGCGCCCAGGAATGTCTTGTAACTTATAGAAAATTCAAATAATCTGGTCATGAAACCTTGAATTTACCGCGGCATTAAACGTGCAACGGGGATCTCGGGTTATTGTCTCGCCCTGACGGCGCCGGCAGCCACTATGCTCCAGGAACTCAAGTTCCAGTTATCCACCGCAATCCTCACCATCCTCACGCTTGCGGCCGGCGTGTCTGCCTTTATTAACTTTCAGCAGCAAAACCATTTCCGGCTTCCGGAAGACGGCGTGATCTGGGTGGACCGGCAGGGCAGCGTGGAAGCGTTGTATGTGAAGCCGGGGAGCCCCGGGCAGAACGCCGGAATCCACCGCGCCGACCGCCTGCTGGACATCGACGGGGTGAAGATCGAGCAGGCGACCGACGTCGCCAGAGTGCTGGTGCGGATCGGCGCCTGGAGCAAGGCGAAGTACCGCGTGCAGAGCCGCGGCGTGGAATTGACCGCAACCCTGGTGGTGGCCGAGCAGCCTTTGGACCGGGCCATCCTGTACCAGTATGCGGTGGGCACCGCGTACCTCATCATCGGGCTGTTCGTCTACTTCCGGCGGGGCAGCGCGCAGAAGGCCCGGCACTTTTATGTGCTGTGTCTGGCGAGCTTCGTCTCGCTGTGCTTTCACTACACCGGCCAGTTCAACAATTTCGACAAGGTGATTTATTTTGGAAACCTGGTGGCCGGCCTGCTGGCGCCCACCGTGTTCCTGCACTTCTGCCTGGCGTTTCCGGAACCACGGCCCTGGTTCCGCGGGACGGCGCGCGCGATTCTGCTGTACGTCCCGGCGACCCTGATGTTTCTCGTCTTCGTGGCCTTCAGTTCGGGCGCCATGAAGATCTCCGTGCCCCTCCTCGAACTGCGCTGGATGCTGGACCGGGCATGGATGGTGGCGTGGACCCTGCCCTACCTGATCGGCGCGCTGGTTCTGTCCGCCGAATACAACCGGACCGAAGACATGGTGGTGCGCCAGCAGTTGAAGTGGCTGCGCAACGGAGCGTTTTGCGGGATTCTGCCATTCGCCGCGTTCTACGTACTGCCTTACGTGCTGGGCGCGCTGCCGAATTCGTACATGAAGATGAGCGTGCTCAGCGTGGTGCTGATTCCGCTCACCCTGGCGTACGCGATTGTGCGCTACCGGCTGATGGACGTGGACATCATCTTCCGCCGCGGGTATGCATACACCCTGGCGACATTGTGCGTGTTGGCGGGTTTCTACGCCATCGTCTTCTCGCTGGGCAGCCTGGTGAAGCAGCTCTTCCAGGACCTGGGCAACACCGCGTTAATGACGGTAATGCTGATTACGGCGTTCCTCTTCCAACCCATACGGAACTGGATTCAGGAGCGGCTGGACCGGCACTTCTACCGCGATCGCTACGACTACCGGCAGACCCTGGTGGAGTTCGCCAGGGAGCTGAGTTCGGAGACCGATCTGGACACCACCCTTTCCATTGTCGGCGAGCGCCTGCTGCAAACGCTCGGCATCAAGCACCTGGGGTTCTTCCTTTCCCGGGAGGGCGAGGAGGGAGCGCAGTTCCTCCTGAAGAAGGCCATGGGCGCCAATCCGCGCATGGCCGGTGTCAGCCCCGAGGAACTGGACCTCAGCTTCCTCAATTGGGAACTGACCGAAGAGTACCTGTTTTTCGAGCGCACGCGGCATCAACTGGATGCGGTATCGCGCGCCTGGCCGATTTCGGTTCGCAAGACCATCGCCGATCTGGATCTGACCTACTACCTGCCTTGCACGGTGCGCGGGCGCACCATCGCGTATATCGGGCTAAGCCGGACGACGGACGGCGAGTACCTTTCGAGCGTCGACGTGGAACTGATGATCACGCTGGCGGGCTACGTCGCCATCGCCATCGAGAATGCCACGCTCTACCGTTCGCTGCAGCTCAAAGTGGAGGAGTACGAGCGGCTCAAGGAATTCAGCGAAAACATCGTGGAATCGATCAATGTGGGAATTCTGGCGGCCGATCTGGAAGACCGCGTGGAGAGCTGGAACACGCAGATCGAGCAGCTCACCGGAGTCACCCGCGAGCAGGCGCTGGGCAAGAAGCTTTCGGAACTCTTTCCCCTGGCGCTCTCCGAGCAGTTCGACAGGGTGCGCGGCGAAACCGGGATCCATCACATCTACAAATTCGTGCTGAAGCCGGCGGGCGCGGCGGGCGCCAACGGCAACGGGCATGGCAACGGACACGGGCCGGCGGCGCGGCTCAGCGAGGCGACCCTCAACATCGCCATCACGCCGCTGGTATCCAAAGACCAGGAGCAGATCGGCCGGTTAATTATCATCGACGACGTCACCGACCGCGCCGAGCTGGAGCAGCGNNTACGCGCAGATGCTGGCCAAGCAGGTGGCGGAGGACTCGCAGAAGTCGCTGATCCTGGAAAAGATCGCCAAGCAGACGTTTCGGGCCAGCGAGATTGTGAATTCTCTGCTGAACTTCTCGCGGACCTCCAGCACATCCTACGGCGGGGTCAGCCTGAACAAGGTCGTGCAGGAAACGCTCTCCCTGCTGGAACATCAGTTCACCAAAGCGGGAATCCAGATCCACACCCACCTGGACCCGGATTTGCCTCTGGTCCACGGCAACGGAGGCAAGCTGCAGCAGGTGTTCCTCAACCTGTTCCTCAACGCCCGCGACGCCATGGGCGCGGGCGGGACCTTGGAAGTGCGCTCCTGGGCGGAAGGGGTGGGCGCGCGGGTGGAGGTTTCCGATACCGGTCACGGGATTGCGCCGGAGAATCTGCACCGCATCTACGATCCATTCTTCACTACCAAGGGCGCCAAGAAGGGTACCGGGCTGGGGCTTTCGGTAACCTACGGTATCATTCAAGAGCATGGCGGCTCGATCGAAGTCTCTAACCGGCGCGGCGGCGGCGCCACGTTCCGCGTGGAGCTTCCTCTGGCCGTCCCCGGCTCAGTAAGGAAACCGGTAACCGCCGCATAAATGACCGCTCCCCACATGCCCACACCCGGCCTGAAAGGCAAGATCCTCGTCATTGACGATGAACTGGATATCCGGGAAGGCCTCTACGACCTGCTGACGCTGGAAGGCGGCTACGCCGTCGAACTGGCGCACAATGGCACCGAGGGCCTGCACAAACTCGAAGGCACCGCCTATGACCTGGTGCTGCTGGACCTGATGATGCCGGACATGTCCGGCATGGACGTGCTGCGCCGGGTGCGCCAGACCGACAGGGAGACGCCCATCTTCATGATCACGGCGTACGGCAGCGTGGAAGCCGCGGTGGACGCGCTCAAGCTGGGCGCCAACGATTACTTCAGCAAACCGTGGGACAACGAGAAACTGATCATCGAGATCGACCGGATGATCGCCCGCCGCCTGCTGGAGTACGAGAACACGCACCTCAAGCGGGCGCTCAAACAGCGCTACAGCTTCCCCAACATCATCGGCAAGAGCGAGCGCATGGTCCGCCTGCTGGACCTGGTGGGACAGGTGGCGCCCAGCCGCTCCACCATCCTGATCACCGGGGAAACCGGCACCGGCAAGGAACTGGTGGCCAAGGCGATCCATGCCAATTCGCCGCGGGCCGACCAGATGTTCGTGGCGGTGAACTCGGGATCGCTGCCGCCGGAGCTGTTGGAATCCACCCTGTTCGGACACGTCAAGGGCGCCTTCACCAGCGCCATCCAGACCAAGAAGGGATACTTCGAGGTGGCCGACCGGGGAACGATTTTCTTCGACGAAATCGGAACCCTCGGCCCGGAGACGCAGATCAAGCTGCTGCGCGTGATCCAGGAGAAGGAGTTCACCGCCCTGGGAGCCACCGACCCGCAGCGCGTGGACGTGCGCATCCTGGCGGCCACCAACGCCGACCTGGCGCAACTGGTGAAAGAAGGCAAGTTCCGCGAGGATTTGTATTACCGGCTCAACGTGATCAATATCGCCTTGCCGGCGCTGCGCGACCGCAAGGAAGACATCCCGCCCCTGTTGAGCCACTTCTTCACGTACTACTGCAAGGAGAACGAGAAGTTTCTCAACTCGGCCGGCAAATCGGTGCTGCAATTCCAGCCGGAAGCCATCCAGGTGCTGATGGAGCACAGTTGGCCGGGCAACGTGCGCGAACTGGAGAACGTGGTGGAGCGCGCCGTGGTGCTGGCAAGCGACGCCAGCGTCCCCGTGGACGTGCTGCCGGATGCGCTCCTGCAGGCCAACGGCGTGCGTTTGAACCGGGCGGAAGGCAGTCCGCTGCCGGCCGACGCATCGCTCTTCGAGATTGTCAATGAATACGAACGGCGGACCATCATGGACCGGCTGGAGAGGTGCGGCTGGAGCCAGACAGAAGCTGCTGAAAGCCTGCACGTGCCGTTGTCCACGCTGAATCAGAAGATCAAGCGGCTGGATATCAAGATTCGGAAAAAGTCGGAAGCGTAAAGAATCAGCCGCCGATGAACGCAGATAAACGCAGATAAGTAACCGGTGTTTTCATCTGCGTTTATCGGTGTTCATCGGTGGCCAATCGTTCTTGCCGCGTTTCACAGGGCCGTGCCGTGCTGGTGCGCGCGGTTGAGGATTTCTTCGGCCAGGGCCTGCGGATTGTCCAGGTCCCTCATCGCCTCCCAACTGCTGGCGCCGGCGGTTTCGATGGACAGGTCGCCCACCCCGAACATGCGCTGGCCGAAGCTCTGGGCCACGGTCACGTCCTGCAGCTTGGAAAGTTGGATGGTGCGGGTGGTTTTGGAGACCAATCCGGTTTGATAATGCAGGCGGTCGCCGGAAATCGTGATCTTGGTGAACATCCGGCGTAGGGCGCCCGGCAGGGGCCAGAGCAGCACCACCAGCGCCGCGAAAGGCACGAACTGCAGATTCGCGTTGTCGCGCCACTGGGTGTACCAGGCAATTTCCACCGCCAGGAAAACCAGCACGGCAAGAATGGCGCGCAGCATGACGAACTTCGCGGTCGGCCGAATCGTCAGATCCTCCACAGTACTGTCCTCCCGAAAGAAAGATTGTACCGCGCGCTGGCGTGTCCTACGATATAGGTCTACAGGAGGTACCACTCAAGTGTTGAAGAAAGTCATAACGATCGCGGGAATTATGGCGCTGGCCGGGTCGGGTCTTCTGGCCGATTTTACGTACCAGGAAACCAGCACAATCACCGGCGGCATGATGAAGAGCATGATGGGCGTCGTGGGCGCGTTTAACAAGCAGGCGAAGGAGCCCATCCAAGCCACCATCGCGGTCAAGGGAGACATGATGGTGCACCGCACCGCCACCACCGCCAGCGTGATCGACCTGGCCAGCGGCACGATCACCCACATCGATTTTCAGAAGAAGCAGTACTCCGTCATGACTTTCGAAGAGATGAAACAGATGATGGAGCAGATGTCGCAGAAGGCGAAGTCGCAGAAGGGCAACCAACCCGAAATGACCTTCAAGGTTTCGGCCAATGCCACCGGCAAGACCAAGCAGGTGCTCGGCTTCGATGCCAAGGAAATGATCATGAAGATGGAGATGGAAGGGCAGGCTACCGACAAGGATACCGGCCAGACCCAAAAGGGCGGCATGACGGTGACCACCGACATGTGGATCGCGCCGGGCATCCCGGGCTACCAGGAAGTGCGCGATTTCCACAAGCGCATGGCCGAGAGGCTCAACTGGACTCCGGGCGGCAACATGTTCATGGCGGACCCCAAGGTGTCCCAGGGCATGGCCGAAGTTTACAAGGAAGTCGGCAAGTTGGACGGCATGCCGGTGCAGCAGCTCATCTCCATGGGAATGACGGGGCAACCGGGCGCGGCGGGCGCGCCGGCGGACGGCAGCGCGCCACCTCCACAGCAACAACAACAGCAGCAACAGCAGACGTCGGCGCCACCGACGTCGGTTGGCGGCGCGCTGGGCGGCGCGTTGGGCGGCAGATTTGGCTTGGGCAGGAAGAAGCCGGCGGACCAACAGGCGTCATCGGGCAATGCTCCCGCTTCGGGCGGACAGCCGTCGGACGCGTCGGGCGCGTCCGGAGCGCCCGGCTCGCTGCTGGAAATGACCACGGAAATGAGCAGTTTCTCTTCGAATCCGGTAGACGCCAAGCTGTTTGCGGTGCCCGAGGGGTTTAAGAAAGTGGATTCGGATATGAGGAAGATGAAGTAAGTCAGCGGCGCGAGCCGAACGATAACCGCCGGGGTTCTGGCGGTTTGAAAATTAACTCCTTTAAAATCAGCGTGGAAAGAACAAGAACCGCCGGCCTCTGGCGGTTCTTGCTTTTTCGGGGGACGGCGCGCTCTACGGTGCTGGCGCTTCCAGCATCTTGCGGACGAAGACCAGCTGGCCCAGGTGGTAGGAATTGTGGTCCGCCACGAGGAGCGCTTCGCGCAGAAGCGTCTGTCCCGTGCCATGCGGGATGCGGGCGGTGAGATCCACCCGGGGATCGGCTATGAGGTCTTCCATGGCCTTCAAGTCCTGGCGGAATTGCCGGACGCTATGGTCCCAAGCCGCGGCGTCGGGCGGGGCTTCGGTTTCCGGCCAGTAGTCGTCCGGCCATTTCATTTCCCGGTATTGGGGGTTGCGGCTGAAATCGAGGATGTCCCACTGGGCGATGCGCAGGTGTTCGAGGAGCTGCCAGGGAGTGTGCGGCGCGCCCTGGGGTTTTCCGCCGCGCAGCTCAACGGGAAACGAAGCGACAGCCTCGTCGAAACTGAGATGCGCGCCCTTCATGCGCAGGAGCTCCAACAAGTGTTTGCGGAGAGCGTCTGAATTCGGCATGACTCCAGTGTGCCACTTTGCTACGATCAGACCGCATGGCGATTGACGCTCAACGTATCCTCGATTCCGGCGACGGAACGCTTTTCGATGTCCCCTCGAAGGCGCGCGGTCCGCAAGGCTCGGTTCCGGTGACGCCGGAAATGCTGCTGCACCGGCCATCGGGCGACCTTTTCGGATGGACGCAGAACGCCGGGATGGGTTGGGACCCGGCGCTGCTGGGCGGCAAGGAGTTTCTGATTCTGAGCACGCACGGCGGCATTCGCGCGGCCGACGGCACGCCGGTCGCCCT
>PLDO01000140.1 GCA_003136215.1 Bryobacterales bacterium | reverse complement strand
CGCGATCTCGCTCGCCGCGGCGAGCGAGATCGCGTAGTGCAGCAGGAACTCGCCGGGGGTGCGGACCTGCCCGGGAAGGGTGGCGCACAGGGCGAGGAGTGCCGCGGCATAGCGCATCCAGGGCCTCGTCAGTTGCCAGGCCAGGAGCGTGATCAGGCCGAGCAGGGCGGCATCGATCAGCAAGCCGCGGATGGCGTCGGCGAAGGCCGCCACGGCGGGCGCGGCGCTGGCGATGATGTCGGGGCTGCCGATCGAAAGCAGGGCCTGCGCGTGGAACCGGTCCAGCAGGATACCTTCCAATCGATGGAGTGTGAGAGCGATGCCGGCGCCCGCCAGCAGGGCGGCCACCGCGTCCGCCGCCATGACGGCGCGGTTCCGGCGTCGCAGCGCGGGGACGGCATCGGGATAGAAGGTGACCACCACGGCGGCGGCGGCGCCCATCAGCAGGAAGCCGAAGATGGCTCCCATGGCGAGCGAGAGCCAGGTCATCGCCTGGAAGGTCTCCAGCGGCACATCCGTGCGGTACCCCTTCAGCATCAGGCCCGCGGAGAGCAGCGGCGCGACGGGGAAAATCAGCGTGGCGGGCAGCGCCAGGCGGATGGCGGCGCGCCAGCGGACCACGCCGTGGCGCGTGCCGTGGATGAGGAGCCACAGGGCATAGACCACCAGGCCCGCGATCGCCGCGATCCTGACTACGGTGACGGCGATGGCGAGAGCGTTTTCCTGTTCGCGGGAGCGCTCCCATGCCTCCGGCAGTTTCCAGAAGCCGCGCGCCGCGGTGACGCGGTCGCCGGCCACGCTCACCTCCACGCGCCAGCGGGCTTGCTCCACATTGCGCGCGTCGCCGGGGCGCGCTTCCCATATCAGCGAGTAGTCGCGGCGCGCCTTCTTCTTCTCCGCGGACGACTCCTTGAGGTCCATGGCGGTGGTGTCCCATCCCAGCGATGCCACGAACCGGGCGGCGATTTCGCGGGCGTCTTCGGCCGCCATGTCCGCGCCCGGACGGATCTCGGGGATGGTGTGGCCGAAGCCGGTGACTTTGCCGGTTTCCGGGTGCACGCTGACAGTGATCTCTTCCGGGTCGAGCGATTTGAAATAGCGCGTCATCCACAGCTGCATGGGACGATTGCGCTCGAACAGGGCGGAGGCGGCGCGCACCGGGAGGCGCTCCAGAAAGTACTTGCCGGCCAGCGAATCGGGGCCGTCCCAATGGGTGGCGGGGTAGGTGACGTGCTGGAAGGCCGCCGGGTCGAGACCGCGCGATTGGAGGAACGCGTCCGATGCGGCGCGCGCCTGCTCGCGCGAGAGCCTGTAATCCGGCGATTGGCCGAAGTGAGCCACCGGGATGGCCAGCGTGGCCAGACCGAGAGCGAGCAGCGCGGCGCTTGCCCAGCGCAACGGGACGCCCAACGGGCGGTAGGGCAAGGAATCGGGCGGCGCCGGTTCGGCGGCGGGCGCCGCTGGGGCATCCGCGCCGGCCTGCGCGTCGGAAAGCGCCTCGCTGCGCGTCTCGGGTTCGGCGGCGTTCTCGCGGTTCAACAGTCCCGTCTCCGGCGCAAAGCCTCCGTGACGCCAGTACGCGGCCAGAGCGACCAGCACGGGCAGCACCATGATTCCCGCCGCGCCCAACCCGGAGAGCTTGAAGTACAGGCTTTCGGAGCGTACCAACAGCATGGCGCTGTACATGGCATCCACCGAATAGTGCCAGACCAGCGTTGGCAGGATGCCGAAGCGCAGCATGACGATGCCCAGCGCCACGCCGCCGATGCCCACTTCCACGCCGCGTATGTAGAAGGGCTGCTGCGGATAACTGGCGTGTCCGAAACCCCAGATGAAGCCGGCCAGCACCACCGCAATCGCCATGTTGCGCGTCAGCTTGCGCAGAAACGGAATGGCGAACATGCGGAAGAGGAATTCTTCGCTCACGGCGGGCAGAAAACCGCCGAACAGGACGAAGGCCCAGGGGAATCTGGTGTTCAGCAGGTCCGTGTAAGGCACGTCGGCCGGCGACCATGCGCCGTGCCGGTAGGCCAGAATGTAGAACCCGGTCTGGTAGGCGATGAAGACCCCGGTCAGAGTGATGCCGAGGATGGAACCCAGGAAGAAGCGTTTGGTGCGCAGGCCGCGCAGCGTGAAGAGATTGCCCAGCGAGATCTTGTCGCCGAACATTTCGCGATAGAGCGGCTCGGCGCCCGCCGTGAGGACGAACAGCAGGCCGCCCGCGCCCAGCGCCGTGAGCAGCGCGTTGAGAAACTCGCGGGAAAGGAAACTGCCGTAGGAATCCGTCGTGGGATAGCCGAACTCGTGCAGCGGGAATTCGTTCAACTGCGCCAGGAAGCCGAGCACGATGGCGGCCAGCCCGACCATGGCGGCGCGGCGCCACGGCACATCGTGGCGGCGCACGCGCAGCACGATCACGATCACCATGCCCACCACCAGCATCAGCATCACGGCGGTGTCGACAGCCGAGGCGACTTCGTTCTTGGAACGCAGCCGCTGATAATCGCGCTTCCACTGTTCCGGGATCTTGAGGTATTCCCTATAGCCGCCCACTTCGTTGCCCAGGACGGTGACTTCCAAGCGGTTGGTGGCGTCGCCCACCTGAAAATCGCGCTCCTTCCAGGTGAACGTGCGGTCGATGCGATGGGGGCGCGCGGCGTCGGTGGCCTCGACGAAATCCAGCGCGCCGGGGTCGCGGCCCAGGCGGGCGCGCAGGAAGTCTTCCGCCAGGGCGCGCGCCTCCCCGGTACTGGCAGCCGGACGCGCCGCATCCTCGGGCAGTTCGTGTTCGAATCCCGCCAGTTGGCCGAGCGGCGTGATCTCGACGTTGTACTCTTCCTTCTGCAACGGACGGAACCAGCGATACCCCCAGCGCCACAGGCGGACGCGCTTGCCCATGATTCGGTTGGCGCGCTCCAGGCCGAGTTCCCGTTCCAGGAACGTTTTGGCCTCGTCGTCGAAGGTGAACTGCGCGGCCTGCCGGTAGTCCGCCAGGCGATAGCCCTGATCGCTCAGAAACTTTCCGGCAACGTTGCGGGCGTCGTCGCGGCTCACCTTGAAATCGATGGAGGCTTCCGGGAAGGCACGGTGGAAGTTGCGCACGCTGAACCACGTAGTAGCCGCCAGCAGCGCCCCGCAGATGAGGATAAAGCGGTAGTCGTTGGCGCGAAGGCGTTCGTTCACGTGGCAGCCCTAGTCTTTGACGGCCCAGTGCAGCCCGATGCCGCCCAGGATGTAACGGCGGGCATCCACCCGGCGGTAGCCTGTGTGGTGCAGCATCGCCGAAAACTCGTCGATGGAGACAAAACTCCGCAGCGAATCGGGGATGTAGGTGTAGACTCGGGCGCGGCCATGCAGCACCAGGCCCCAGAATGTGCCTTGCGCATAGAGGTAGGCCAGGTACAGCGGGCGCAGGACGGCGTTCGTCGGCAGGAAGAAATCCAGCGAGACCAGCGACCCGCCGGGACGCGTGACGCGCTCGATCTCGCGGACGGCAAGGCCGAGATCGGGAAAATTGCGTAGTCCGTAGCCCACGAAGACGCAGTCGAATGAGTGGTCCGGGAAGGGAAGCATGCCGGCATCCCCGCACACCGTACGCTTTACCCCGCGACTGTGCGCCAGCTGCAGCATGCGCTCGGTAATATCTACCGCGACGGCGCGCGATCCGGGGAATTGCTGCTTGACCATCAGCGAAAAATCGCCGGTGCCGGAGGCCAGATCGAGCACTACCGGCCGCTCGGGGAGGTGGGCGCGCTCCAGGGCGGTGCGTTTCCAGTGGCGGTCCATGCCGTAGGAAAAGGTCCGGGTGATGAAATCATATCGCGGCGCCACCGTGCTGAACATGGCCCGCATGAGTCGGGAACTCTGCTTCTCTGCTGGAAGTTTCACCTACGCGGTATGGTACCAAAGTGACGGAGGGATGTGCCCGGTGGGACAGACGATCGCCTTCTGTCGTCTGTCAACCAGATGCTTTTGCGAGGTATGACAGACCACGCAAGGCGATGGTCTGTCCCACCCTCAGCGTTTGTTGGTGCTTTTGGCGTTGTGCGCCGCGCGGGTGGGCTCCGCGACCGCGCCCGCCGCAAACTTGCTCGCCGGTGGCACCACCGAAGTGTCCACCATCCGGGCCATCACGTAAGCCGGCATATCCTCGGCATCCTTGAAGAAAGTGAGGGAGCCGAGCGCCGCGTTGAAATCCACCCGCAGTAGATCTCCGCCGCGCAACTGGCCAGTGGCGATCAGGTTCGACAACGGGTGAACCATGTGCCGGTCCAAAGCTCGCTTGAGGTGACGGGCGCCGTATTTCAGGTCGGTGCCCTCCACCAGCAGGAAGTCCTTGGCCGCCTCCGTGACCGTAAAGACGAACGGGGCTGCGCTGGCGGCGTTGAAGATGCGTTGCTGGACCACATTCAGCTCGATTGTAAGAATTTTACGCAACTCCGGCGCACCGAGTGGGTGAAATACCACAACCTTGTCGATGCGATTCATGAACTCGGGTGAGAACTTGCGCCTCGCGGCTTCCATCCCCACGCGCGCCACCTTATCGCCGAGAGCTTCATCGACGACCCCCGCGGCATGTTGGCGCTCGCCATCGCCGGCCGCAAAGCCAAGGTTGGGGCGGAGCATGGAGCCCATCTCGGCGGCGCCCAGGTTACTGGTCATAAATACCAGCGCCCTGGAGAAATCTACCCGGCGGTTGTCGCCCAGGGTCAGCGTGCCCTTGTCCAGGATTCCCAGCAGCAGATTCCACAACGCGTCGCTGGCCTTTTCAATTTCATCGAAGAGCACGAAACTCAACTGAATCTTCTCGGTATGGTATTGGTTCAGGACCTCCTGGCTTAACAGGGGGTGGGTTTCGCGATGCCCGAGGTATCCGGGAGGCGAACCGATCAGTTTGGCGATTTCGTGGCTATGCTGGAACTCCGCGCAATCGATCTTAATTACCGCGCGCGGATCGCCCACCAGGCTTTCCGCCGTGGCTTCCACCAGCCGCGTCTTGCCGCTCCCGGTAGGTCCTAGAAACAGAAGATTGCCGATCGGTCTTCCGGGACTCGACATGCCGGCAAGGTGAGTTTGGTAAATGCTGATAATCTGCTGAATGGCCTCGTCCTGGCCTACAACCCGCTTGCGCAGATCCGCGTCCAGCTTTTCAGCCTCATATCCGGTCTGGGTTGGATTGAGTTGTTGGTTCAGGCGCCCCATTTGTTGTAGTTGCACCCCTTTCACGATAACGGTCTAGCACGTTGAGTGCCAGATGCTGGGGCGGGAATCGAACGTACGAAATAGTCACTTTGGTGGACGCGACGGACGAATTTCCATGCGGCTGACCATGGTGCGCGCCGGCATCCGTAACACCATATATACCGCTTCGGCGACGTCTTCCGGAGCAATCATCCAACTCGTGTCCGCGGGCCGGGGTTTCCCCGGGGTACCGGAGAATTCGGTGTCCACGCTGCCCGGCATGATACAGCTGACGCGCACGTTGTCGTGCCGGTGGTCCAGCATCAACGCCTCGCTGAAACCGTTGAGGCCGAATTTTGACGCGTTGTAGCCGGAGCCCCCGCTGAAGGCGTTGCGCCCCGCCAGGCTGGAAATGTTCACGATGAATCCGCCGCCCCGCGCGGCGAAGCGGGCCAGCGCCTCGTGCGCGCAGTAGAAAGCTCCGTTCAGATTGAGATCGATGTTGAGGTGCCACTCCTCGGGCGTCATTTCGCCCACTTTCCGGAAACGGCCCTGACCGGCGTTGTTGACCAGGATGTCCAGCCCGCCGAACTCGCCGTCCACGGCGGCAAACAGCGCGCGTGCGCCTTCCACCCGGCTGACATCGGCTACCGTTCCGAAGATCCTGCCGAGCGTCCGCATTTCGGCGACGGCCCGATCGACGGATGCCTGCGTGCGTCCGCAGATGGCTACCGCGGCGCCGTCGCGCAGCAGCCGCTCGGCGATGGCGCGGCCGATGCCCCGCGTGCCGCCGGTAACGATTGCGTTCTTACCCTTGAGGGAGTCCATCCCTGCATTCTATCAGTGGGATAAGGCTTCGCCTTGTCCACCCGAGCGCAGTTCGGACTCCGTGTTATAGTGTTGCCTATGCCTAGCGGCTATATCCCGATTTTCATTTTCCTGGCCATTGCGATTTGCTTTCCGGTGGTCGCCATTATGGCGGCGAAACTGATCCGTCCTTCGGCGCCCTCCGCCGTCAAACTGGAAGCCTACGAGTGCGGCATCAAGGCCGCCTCGGATTCCCGCGGCCGCTACACCGTACGTTTCTATATCATCGCCATCCTCTTTGTGATCTTCGACGTTGAGACCGTCTTCTTATTCCCATGGGCCGTCCGATACCGCCAGCTGCAATGGTTCGGTGTAGCCGAAGTGGCGGTGTTCCTGGTCATCCTGGCCGTCGGTTACATTTGGGCTTATAAGAAGGGGGCTCTCGAGTGGGTCTGAGCCATCGACGTGCCGCCGCGCTGGCCGCGATAGGTTTGCTTTGTGCGGCGAGTCTGTGCGCCGCTCCCAAATTGCGTCTGGCGTCGTCCACCGTCGGGCCGCTTTCCATCGCCCAAGGCGCCAGCGGCGGCGCCCTGCAAACGCAGACTGTGGAGGCGTATAACGCCGCCGATGGTTCGCTCAACCTGAGCCTCTCCTCGTCGGTTTCCTGGATCGCCCCTTCGAAACTCGCCCAGCGTGCGTGCCTGTCGGTGGCCATCGCGCTCTGCACCCCGCTCCAGTTCGTCTTGAACACTTCCGCCTTGCCCGCCGGAACCGCCACCGGCATCGTCACCGTGAGCGACCCCAACGCCGTCGATGCGCCCCAAACCATCACCGTCACCGTACAAATCGGCGGCGCCATACCGGGCAGCATGGATGTCTCGGTGGCTCCCGGTTCCACCCGAGATGTGCGCTTCTCCACCAACAGCCAGCTCGCCTCCACCGTCAAGACCAACGATGGCGGCGCATGGCTTTCGGTCGCGCTGGATGGCGCCGGCAGTTTCCGCTTCCCGCTCCCTTACCGGGTCCACTTCGCGCCCGCTGCCGGCATGGCGCAGGGAACCTACCCCGCAACCATCGCCACTTCGGGTTCCACGTTCGCTCCCGACAATAAGACCGTCCAGGTTACGATGCGAGTGACCACGCAGCCGATTGCCCAACCCTCCACCAGCCTTCTCCACGTCCGCCTGGCGCAAGGCGCGCCCGTCTACACGACCGCCATCACGCTGGCCAATCTGGGGCAGGGAACCCTGCATCTCGAGGACGCCAAGACGTCCGGCGCCGCCTGGATCACTGCCACTCCTTACTCGCTTGGCGGCTTGATACCCGATGGGGTTGTCCTTACCATCAACCCTGGCACGCTGGTCCCTGGAACCTATAACGACGGAATCGCCTTCACCTCGAATGCCGCCGCCTACGCAGGCGCGCTCGGCGATACCACCAGCCTCACCGTCCCGGTGGAACTGGAAATCGTCAGCCCCGGCCCTCCCATTCTGGATTTCCAGGGCGTGCAGGACAACGCCACGTATGTTCCCGGCGACCCGGTTGCCCCGGGCGACATTGTGGCGGTCAAAGGCCAGCAATTGTCCGCCAAAGACGGCACGGCTGCCGGTGCGCCGCCTCTCTCCACCCAACTCAGCGACACCCAAGTCCTGTTCAACGGCCAGGCCCTGCCGCTGTTTTACACATCCTACGGGCAGATCAACTGTCAGATTCCCGCCGATGCGCCCGTCGGTACGTCGCTGGTGCAAGTCAAACGGCAGGACGGACAGGTCAGCAACCTGGTATCGGTGGACATCGCTCAACGGGCGCCGCGCGTGCTGCTCGCCGGTGTCGGCGAGTTCGGCGTCGTCACCAACCAGGATTATAGCCGGCCCATGCCCGAAGGCTCCTTTCCAGGCGTGGCCACTCACGCCGCCAAAGCCGGCGACACATTGACGCTATGGACCATCGGGTTGGGACCGACCAGCCCCTATGTCGCTACCGGGCAGCCCGCACCCTCCAGCGAACCGCTGGCCCGCTTGACGTCCACGCCGATGGTTGTGTTTGGCGGCGGATTCGGCAGCCCCACCGCCGTGCCATCGTTCGCCGGTCTCAGCCCGGGCTTCGCCGGCCTCTACCAGGTGAATGTGACGATTCCGGACAATGCCCCCAAAGGCAACGTCTACGTGAGCCTCGTGTTCAACACTTCGGCCAGCAATTCCGTGCTGATCTTCATTCAGTAGTGGCGCGGGTTCGCCGCCACCCACTACCATTGAAGTTGGACTCCGTGAAACTACACTCCGCTCAATCGCGCGAAGTCTACCTGTGCGTCGCCCTCACCACCATGGCGACCCTCCTGGTGGAACTCGCTCTCACGCGTATCTTTTCGGTGGTGTTCTACTACCACTTCGCCTTCCTCGCCATCTCCATCGCGCTCTTCGGTCTGGGACTGGGCGGGGTGTTTTCCTATGTGGTGGCCACCTGGAAGGCGCCGCTGTTCACCCGCCTGGGGCGCCTCAGCGTCGCCAATAGCCTGCTGGTCATCCTGGCGCTCGCCGTCCTTCTGGCCCAGGGAGACAATCTCTCCAACTGGGACCTGGCTCTGGTTTATTTCACCACCGCGCTGCCCTTCTTCACTGCCGGCGCCATCGTCTCGCTCGCCATCAGCGAGACCATCCGGCAGGTCAACCGGGTCTACTTTTTCGATCTCGCCGGCGCCGCCGTGGGATGCCTCCTCCTGCTGCCCCTGCTCAAACTGGTCGGTGGTCCGGACACCGTGATCGCCGCCGCCGTCACCTTCGCCGCCGCCGCCGCCATCTGGCACAGCCTGGCGGGGTCGGTCAGCGGGCGCGCCGGCAGCGTGGCACTGGCCCTCGCCCTGGTCGCCTTCCTGGTCTACAACCACAAGCACCCCGTGCTCACCATCCGCCATGCCAAGGGGCAGGCCATCGCCAATGAGATCTTCACCACGTGGAACGATCTTTCGCGCGTCGGCATCGTCCGCCAGGCCGACGGCAGCAACAGCATCGTCATCGATGCCGACGCCGCCACCGCCATCGCGAAATTCGACCTCGCCAACCTCACCCCGGACAACGTCCGCGACCTCACCCTGCAAGGTCCCGCGCTCCCCTACGCCGTCCGCCCCGGCGCCAAAACCCTCATCATCGGACCCGGCGGCGGCTGGGACGTGGCTCGCGCCATCTACAGCGGCAGCACCGACGTCACCGCCGTCGAGATCAACGGCATCATCGCCGATACCATCATGCGCGAGCGCTTCGCCGGGCTCAGCAACAACCTCTATCTGCGCCCCGAGGTCCACCTCTTCGTGGAGGACGGCCGCAGCTTCGTGCGCCGCAGCACCGACAAGTTTCAGGTGATGCAAGCCACCCTCGTCGATACCTGGGCCGCCACCGCCGCCGGCGCCTTCGCCCTCTCCGAGAACAACCTCTACACCAGCGACGCCTTCCGCGATTACCTGCTCCACCTCACCGACGATGGCGTGCTCGCCATCACCCGCTGGGGCTTCGATCCGCCGCGCGAATCCTTGCGCCTCATCTCGCTCGCCATCGACGCCCTCGGCCAGATCGGCGAAAAGGACCCCTGGCGTCACGTCATCGTCTCGCGCCAGGGCTCCACCCAGGGGTACGGCGCGCTCGATACCGTGCTGATTGCCCGCAAGCCGTTCACCGCCGCCGATATCGCCCGCGCCCGCGCCATCTTCGCCGGCGGCGTCCAGCAGCCCATCTACTATCCCGGCAGCGAGTTGCCCAACCAGTTCCGCGATCTGCTCCTCAGCCCCAACCCAGCCGCCTACGAACGCAATTACACCTTCGACATCACGCCCGTTACCGACGATCGCCCGTTCTTCTTCTACACCGTGCAGCCACACGACCTGTGGGCCTTCATGAAAGGCGGCGTCGAGACCGCCGACCGCAAGGTCAACAAGGCGGTGCCACTACTGTTCACCCTGATGGCCATCAGCCTGGGGGCCACCGGGCTGATTCTGGTGGCGCCGCCTCTCGTGCTTGGCACCCGCCTGCCCACGCACCGCGGCATTCGCGGCTTCCTGATTTACTTCCTGTTCATCGGCGCCGGCTACATCCTGATCGAGGTCGGGCTGATTCAGAAGTTTGTGCTCTTCCTGGGGCACCCGACCTATGCGCTCACCGTGGTGATCTTCTCCATGCTGGTGTCGAGCGGCATCGGCAGTTTTGCCAGCAGCCGCCTGCTGGGCCGCGACGAAGGCCGCCTCGTCAAAGCCCTGGGCTTGATCGCGCTGCTCACCGCGCTGCTCGCCATCGTCGTGTCATCGCTGCTCTCCTCGTTGGTCTGGCTGCCGTGGGGTCTTAAGGTGGTGTTGACGGTGGCCCTGATCGCCCCGCTCGGCTTCGTCATGGGCATGCCGTTCCCCACCGGCCTCAAACGCCTGGAAGAGTGGCACGCGCCCAGCGTCCGCTGGGCGTGGTCGCTCAACGCCGCCTCCAGCGTCCTGGGCTCGGTTGGCGCTCTGGTCTGCGCCATCTACCTCGGATTGGTGCAGACGCTCATCGTCGGCGGACTGTTCTATCTGGCGGCGCTGGCCATTTTCGCGCGCGTGCGCACCAATGGGACGCCCCCGCCCGCCCCCGCCCCCGGCCGCGTCGTGCTGGCGCAGTGAGGTGGTGAGAATGTTGTCCGCAGGCGAAAGCGCCTGCGCCACCCAAGGCAGGTGGCTTGCCTGCAATGGTGGGGCGGGCTTCAGCCTGCCAACGCCCGCTCGCGGGCGCATCGTTTCTCAGCATATCGGAGGTGCGCAACGACTTTCACGAAATCGCAAAGTCACGCCCATGCTAACGTGATCTCTTGGAATCCCCCGTCCGCAATCGACTGCTCCTCGTCTCCGCCGCCCTACTTTTCTCCACCGGAGGCGCGGCCATCAAGGCAGCCAGTCTCACCGGCTGGCAGGTAGCCAGTTTCCGCTCCGGAGTGGCCGCCCTGGTGCTCCTCGCCGCCCTACCCAGCGCGCGCCGCTGGTTTCGCTGGCGCATGCTTCCGGTGGCCGCCGCCTACGCGGCCACGCTCATCCTCTTCGTGCTGGCCAACCGCCTCACCACCTCCGCCAACGCCATCTTCCTGCAGGCCACGGCCCCGCTCTACGTGCTCCTCCTCGGACCGTTTCTGCTGCGCGAACCCATACGGCGCGCCGATCTGTTCTACATTCTCGCCGTGGGCGCCGGTCTGGCGCTGTTCTTCGCCGGACGCGATACCGTGGCCGCCACCGCGCCCGACCCGCCGCGCGGCAACCTGCTGGCCCTCGCCAGCGGTGTCACCTACGCCCTGATGCTGGTGGGTCTGCGCTGGCACGGCCGCCAGGGCGGAGAAGATTCCGGCATCGCGACCGTCGTCGCCGGCAACCTCATGGCCTTCCTGGCCGCGCTCCCCATGGCGTTGCCCCTGCACGCTTTCGCCGCCCGCGACGCGGCCGTGATCCTCTACCTCGGCGCCGCCCAGGTCGGCCTGGCCTACTGGTGTCTCACCCGCGCCATCCGTCACGTGCCCGCCTTCGAGGCCACCACCATGCTCCAACTGGAACCCGCCATGAGCCCCGTCTGGACCTGGCTGGCATACGCCGAACGTCCCACCTCCTGGGCCCTCGCCGGCGGCGCCGTGATCGTCTCCGCGACGCTCGTCAATACGTGGTGGGGGCGCCGCCGCACCACGTAATGTGCTACAACGGAATCATAGGGTGAGTGTGAATATAGCGCTTCCGCGCAGTGATTCCGTATGAGGACTTTGAGCTGGCTGCTTGCCTTCGGTTTGACCGCGGCTGCCGGCAGGGTGGTCACTTTCGATAATGGCCCGCTGGGCAAGACTCCGCCCGAATGGACCGTCGCCATGACCAACCACGGGCGTCCCCCGCAGTGGGAGATCGTCAAAGACCTGTCCGCCGCCACCCAGCCCTACGTCTTCGCCCAGGTCTCCGCCGACCCGGCGCGCGACCGTTGTCCGCTGGCGATCTTCAACGAAGTCGCCTTCCGCGACGGCGAGGTCAGCGTGCGCCTCAAGCCGGTATCCGGCCGCGAAGTGCAGGCCGGCGGACTCGTCTGGCGCTATCGCGACGAGAACAATTACTATCTGGCACGCGCCAACGCCCTCGCCACCAACGTCCAGGTGTTCAAAGTGGAGAACGGCCTCCGCACGCCCCTCATGGAAGGCGTCCACCACGAGATCCCCACCAACGCCTGGAGCATCCTCAAGGTCATCGCCCGCGGCAATCGTTTCCAGATCTTCGTGGACCACCGCCGCATCCTCCAGGGCTGGGACAATACTTTCCTGACCCCGGGCAAAGTCGGCCTCTGGACGGTGGCCGACTCCGTCACCTACTTCGACGACTTCCGCGTCACCCCAAAGTGAGTTTGCGCCATACAATGAACCGCTCCCTCACGGTCGCGGCTCCGATCCGAGCCGCGACCGTGAGGGAGCGGTTGCGCAACGTTGCGTCTTCTACAGCAACTTGAAGTTGATCTCGATTTGCGCCAGCACCGGAACCGGCGCGCCATCCTTCTCGCCCGGCTTGAACGTCCACTGCTTGACCGCCAGCACCGCCTGCTCGTCCAAGCCCAGCCCCAACGCGTTCACCACCTGGATGTCCTTCGCCTTGCCATCCACGTCCACCACTATCTTGAGCAAAACCGTTCCCATGTATTTGGCGGCGCGTGCTTCCTCCGAATACTCCGGTTCCACCTTGGACAGCAACGACGGAGCCTTAGTTCCATTGCCCACCCGGAAGACCGGCGACGCCGCCACTTGCCGCGGCCCCATAGCCTCGCTGCGCGTCTTGTGAATCGCCTTGGCACGGGTTTGCAGCACGGCGGCTTCCCCGGCGCGATCGTGCAGGTTGAGATACTGCGCGTAGAAATCCAGCGTTAGCGCCTGCGCGGCGGAATCCGCCTCCTCGGCCGCCAGCGCCCCGCGATACAGCGAATCGGCTTCGGAGGCGCCCTCCGGGTCCGCCTGCCGGACAATCGCCATCCACGTCATGGCGGTGCCCAAGTCGTTTCCATTGTCGGCCACATTGCGCGCGCGCTGGAAGAAGGCCAACGCCTTAGCCGGGTCTTTGGGAATGGCCGCCCCGCCGCCCAGGATGCCGCCGCCTTCCCCGCGCCAGGCATCGCGCCCCAGGTTCATGAGGGCGGAGAATGCCTCCGGACGGTCGCCGAGTGCCAGCGCTTTGTTGTAGTATTCCGTGGATTCGTCGTAAGCGTGCCGCTTGCGCGCCAGGTCGCCGAGTTTGACCAGCGCGATGGCGTAATCCTTGCTCAACGGGCCGGATTGCTGTTCCACCATGGCCAGCGACGCTTCGCGCAGTTTCTGCGCTTCGGCGAACTTGCGAAGCTGCTCGTAGCTCACCGCCGCCTGGTCCAGAATTTCGTGATTCTTCTGCGTGCTGGCCGCCCGGAAGACGACATCCACGGCCGGCGGCGCGTTCTGCTCCGCCTGCGATTGGGCGCGCACCGCCGCCAGCGGCGCCATCAGGGCGATGGCCAGCACAGCGGCCACCGCCGTGGCTGCGAGCCCCTGCTGCCCGCGCGCCGTGCGCCCGTCCAGTATGGCCAGCAGCCGGCCCTCCAACTGCGAGCGGCGCGCCATCGCCACGCCCGCCGCCGCGCTCGCCGGCCGCGCTTGCATAGTCCGCGCGATCTCCAGCAAATGCCCGGCGTAATCGCTGGCGGCCGCCCCCGCGCCCAGCACCAGATCGTCCGTTGCCCGTTCGCGTTCCTTGAGAAACTCGCGCCACGCCGTCCAGGCCAGCGGATTCCACCAGTGCAGCGCCAGCGCCGCCCGCGCCAGCAGATGCGTAGCCGCATCGCCGCGCAGAACGTGCGCCAACTCGTGCAGCAGCACCACGCGGCGCCGCTCGTGGCTCCACCCGCGCGCTTCCCGGGGCAGCAATACCGTGGGCCGCAGCACGCCGAACGTCATGGGCATCCCGGCGGGCATCTCCAAAACCCGAACGGGATGTTCGATCCCCAGGTGACACGCCAATTGGTCCGCCGCCTGCTGATCGGGCGAAACCCGCGCCGCCCGCCGCATCCGCCACAATATCGCGCAGGCCGCCAGCATCTGCATGAATCCGGCGGCAATTCCCGCCATCCACAGCAGCAGAAGAGCCTCTTTACCATTCCATCGCCATTTCGGCGCCTTTGTCGCCGCGGCGCGCCCGGCTGCCGCCCGCCCGGCCGCCGCCGCGCCGCGCGTCTCCGCCGCCGTGCCTGCCGTGGCGTGGAACACGATTCCAGCGTCCGCCGGCAGCACCGCGTTGGCCCAGGGGATGTGCACCGCCGGCAACGCGACCGAGAGCATGGGCAGCGCCACCAGCGCCGCCGCCGAGGCCGTCCATACCATATGCCGTGCCGCCGCCGAACGCCCGCGCAGCAGCCACGCCACGAGCCATGCCGCGCCCAGCACCAGGGTGCTCTTGAGCGCCGCGCTTGCCAGTATCGGCCACGCCGATGCCGTCCAGTTGCCCATTTTATTTGCCCTCTCTCTTGGCTTGCTCGATCATTTCCGACATGCGGTCCAGTTCCTCCCGCGTCAGCCGCGTGGAAGATACGTCCAACAGCGCCGCCACAATCTGTTCCGCGCTCCCGTTGAAGAAGGTCTCCATCACGTGTTTCACCGCGCTCCGCTTGGCCTTGTCGCGCGCCACCACCGGCACGTACACGTACTTCAAACCCTCCGCCTGATGCCTGACGTGTCCTTTCTCTTCCAGCACCCGCAGCATGGCGCGCACCGCCGAATATCCCGGCGCCGCTTCCATGGCTTCGCGCACGTCCGACGCCGACGCTTTCCCGCGCTGATACAGGATGTCCATGATCTGCCGCTCCCGGCGGCTCAGGTTGCCCGGTGTGCTCACCGGCGCTCCTTCTGCTGGATTTTTAGCATCATGCTAGAAAATTAGCACCAGCGCGGGCCGATGTCAAGAGGGATTTTTCAGTGGCATAAGGCTCCGCCTTGTGCATCCGGCCGAAGGTCGCACAAATCCGGCCGAAGGCCGGACACCTGGCTCACCTTCGCGACTTGAGCACTTCGGCAACCTTGGCGAGCAACACCGCGGGGCTCACCGGTTTCTTCAATACCGACTCTGCTCCCATCCGGTGAGCCACTCCCAGATACTCCCCGCCGAACGCGCCCGAGATGGCGATGATTCCGATTCCCGCGTCATCCTTGCGTAACGCCTGGATCGTCTCGATGCCTTCCTGTTCGGGCATCACCAGGTCCGTGATCACCACGTCCACCTGTCCGGCGCGCGCTGCTTTGAGCGCCTCCCTGCCATTCGCCGCTTCAAGTACTTCGTAGCCGCCGCCCTCCAGCACCAGGCGCAGAAAACTGCGCACCCCGGGTTCGTCGTCCGCCACCAGGATGCGCGCCGCGCGGTCCGGCGCCGCCAGCGTTTCCCGAACTTTGTCCGCCAATTGGCTCGGGCTGAACGGCTTCTGGATGAATCCCGCTCCCTTTCGCAGAACCCCGCGATTCTCGATGGCGTCGTCCGTGTAGCCCGACATGAACAGCACTTTGATACCGGGCCGTTGCTGCACCACGTGCTCCGCCAGTTCCCGGCCGCTCACGTTCGGCATCACTACGTCGGTCAAGACCAGGTCGATGGGCTCCCGCGCGCACAGCATTAGCGCCTCGGCCTCGTTCTCCGCCTGGATGACGTGGTATCCGTAGGTCTTCAGCGCGTCGGCCGCATATTTCCGGACCTCCGCCTGGTCTTCCACCACCAGCACGGTTTCGTTGCCTCGATGCGCGGCAACGGAAGCGCCTTTGATCTTGACAGCTTCGCCCGGCGAATCCGCCAGCCTCGGCAGATAAATCCCGAATGTCGTCCCGCGTCCCGGTTCGCTGTCAACCTCCAGGTAGCCGCCGCTTTGCTCCACGATGCCCTGCACCATCGACAGGCCAAGTCCGGTCCCTTTGCCGGTTCCCTTCGTAGTGAAAAACGGCTCGAACATTTGCCGGCGCGTCTCTTCGGCGATGCCCACGCCGTTGTCGCTTACGGCGAGCATGACGTAGCCCGCCCGCGCCCCCGTATGCCATTCGGCAGGGCTCTTGCCGGCTTCCTCCACCGCCGTCTCGATGCGCAGCCTGCCGCCCCCCGGCATGGCATCCCGCGCGTTCACCGCCAGGTTCATGATCACCTGCTCCAGTTGGCCCGGGTCGGCGAAGACCGTCGCCGCGCCGTCATGCAGCTTGACGCACAACTCCACGTCTTCACCCACCAGGCGCGCCAGCATCGGCTGCAACTCCAGCACCACCCGATTGAAATCCAGCACGCGCGGCTGCAGAATCTGTTTGCGGCTGAACGCCAGCAGTTGCTGCGTCAACCCGGCTGCGCGCTCGCCGGCCTTGAGGATCTCTTCCAGGCTCTCCCGCCCCGGATCCTCCGCGTTCAGCGTGTCCAGCAGCATCCGGCTGTAGCCGTTAATCACCGTCAGCAGGTTATTGAAATCGTGGGCGACGCCGCCGGCCAGGCGGCCGATCGATTCCATTTTCTGCGCCTGGATCAGCTGCGCCTGCAGCTTCTTGCGCTCCTCCCCGGCCTGTTTCCGCTCGCTGATGTCGCGGCAAAAGCACAGAATCAAGCCTTCCGGAAGCAGGGCCGCGTGGATCTCCGCCTCCACCACCGTTCCGTCGGGCCGGCTAATCCCGCAAGGATGCATGATCGGTACGCCTTTTGCCAGCACCTCCAGCGGAAAAGGATTCCCTTCCGGCTCCACCGGCGAGAGAAGCGTCGTCATCGATGCGCCCAGTAACTGTTCCCTGCCGGCGCCCGTAATCTCCGATGCCTGCCGGTTGATTTCCAGAATCTTCCCGCAGCGGTCCACCACAAAGATGGCATCCACGGCCAGTTCGATGAACGAGCGGTACTTGGCCTCGGAGCGCGCCAACCCGCGGTTGGCCGCGGCCAGTTGATCCACCGTGGCGCGGATCCCCGCCAGGTTCACCCTTGCATCGCGCGCCAGCAGTCCCCCGAAAATGGCAATGACGAAGAGGATGAGATCGACGAAGAAGACAACCAGGTAGCCGGTCGGCGTGCGCGCAATGGGAACCATGGGAAGCAGACCATGGATTTCCGCCACGCCAAGCCCGGTCACCGTCAACAGCGTGGCGCAAGCCAGAACCAGGTAGTCGCCTGCCCTGAGCAACATCACGGCAATCAAAAGCAGCCCGGGGAATATCAGCATGTTGATGCTGCGGAAGCCGTCGCGGGCTCCCGCCACCATGAATGCGGCGGCCAACAGCACTCCATACGTGCCGAGCCTCGCCGCCCAACTCCACTTCCCCACGTAGTTCAAGACCAGCGCGGCAAACGCCGCCAGGGCGCCGACAGCCTCGGGAAGCAGCACTCTGCCATCCAGCCAGGCGGTGCGGATCACGACCAGCGCGAAAGCGAGGGTAATTGCGATGCACCCGATATGGATGCTGCGTGCGTGCCGGTCCCTGCCCGGATCGCCGGTAGGCCTCGGGTACCACCAAACTGCCGACATGCGGTACGCCCCCTTTGATTCGGATGTTAAATTCCTAATCCTGCCGTAAGACCCAGGATATCGAACTTCCCAACCCGCGGAGTGAAACGTTCTGCCCCGCTCCCGCACCATCGGACATGATGCTCGTAGCGGGAGTCGCGCTGATCTTGCTCCTCGGCCTCCTCCTTGCCTCGGCCCAAACTCCCCCCACCATCGGCCGCTGAATTGCGGGTTTCCGTGGGATAAGCCTCCGGCTTGTTCATCCGCTTCGCAGCTCGGAGGTCTTCAGCAGCTTACAATAGTCTCTTCCATGCCTGAATTCGACGTTGTTGGACTGGGGCTCAATGCCACCGATACTTTACTCATCGTCCAGCACTTCCCGGCCTATGCCGGCAAAGTGCCCTTCGAGGAAGAACACCTCAGCCCCGGCGGCCAGGTGGCCAGCGCCCTCGTCGCCTGCGCCAGCCTCGGCCTGCGCACCAAGTACATCGGCGCCGTGGGCGACGACCTGCGCGGCCGTATCCAGCTCGAAAGCCTCCAGAACACCGGGATCAATCTCGATCACGTGATGGTCCGCCGCGGCTGCCCCAATCAATCCGCCTACATCGTGATCGATCGCTCCACCGGCGAGCGTACCGTCCTGTGGCGGCGCGACGATTGCCTCAAGGTACTCCCCGAGGAGATTACCGACGACATGATCTCCGGCGCCCGCCTGCTCCACATCGACGGCCACGACACGCCCGCCGTCGCCCGCGCCGCCGAAATCGCCCGCCGTCACGGCATCCCCGTCACCGTCGATGTCGACACCATTTATCAGGGCTTCGACCGCGTCCTCCCCAACGTCGATTACCTCGTCGCCTCCAGCGAGTTCCCCACCGCCTGGACCGGCGAGACCGATCCCTTCAAAGCCCTCGAAACCATCCAGAAGCAGTACGGCATCCGCGTCGCCGCCATGACCCTGGGCGCCCACGGCGCGCTCGCCCGCGAGAACGGCACGTTCTACTACGCCCCCGCTTTTGTCGTCAATTGCGTGGACACCACCGGCGCCGGCGACGTCTTTCACGGGGCGTTCTGCTATGCTGTCTTGCAGGCCATGCCGATGCAGGAAGCCCTTGATTTCTCTAATGCCATGGCGGCCCTTAACTGCACCGCGCTCGGCGCCCGCGGCGGCATTCGCGGCCTCGACGACATTGCTTCCCTGATGCGCCGCGCCGAGCGCCGCTCCCATCCCGATTACGCCCAGCGAACTGCCCGCGGCGGGCTTCACAAATAAATGTTCCCCCTGCGCGACACACAACCGAGCTACTCCAAGCCTGTCGTCACCGTTCTGTTGATTGTCGTCAACATCCTGGTCTTCCTCTTCGAAGTCTCCCTCGATCCCTATTCCCGCAACGAGTTCATCGCCGCTTACGGCCTGGTGCCGGATCATTTCAGCTTTCTGAACGTGCTCACCTCCATGTTCCTTCACGGCGGCTGGATGCACGTGCTGGGCAATATGTGGTTCCTCTGGATCTTCGGCGACAATATCGAGGACATCCTGGGCTCCGCCAAGTTCCTTCTGTTTTACCTGTTGTGCGGCTTCGCCGCCGCCATGGCCCAGTTCCTGGCCGACCCCGGTTCCCGCGTCCCCATGGTCGGCGCCAGTGGTGCCATCGCCGGCGTCATGGGCGCCTACCTGGTCAAGTTCCCTCACTCCCGCATCCATACGCTGGTGTTCATCTTCTTTTTCATCAGCACGGTTGAAGTTCCCGCCTGGCTCATGTTGATCTACTGGTTCTTCATCAATCTGTTTAGCGGCGTCGGCTCCATCGGCCATTCCTACGCCTCCCAGGGCGGAGGCGTCGCCTTCCTTGCCCACGTCGGAGGTTTCCTGGCCGGTATCGCCCTCATCTTCCTTCTCGGCCCGCGCCAACGCTATACCAAGCGCCAGGATCTCTATTGGTAGGCCGATGAAACCTCAGGTGACACTTTATACCCGCGCCGGCTGCTGCCTCTGCGACGATGCCAAACAGGTGATCGCCGCCGCCCGCCAACACGCCGCCTTCGATTACGCCGAAATCGATATCGATGCCGACGCGGACCTCGTCCGCCTCTACGGCCACGAAGTGCCCGTGATCACCATCAATCGCAGGAAGGCCTTTAAGTACAAAGTCAATATGAACGATTTCTTGAAGAAATTAGAGGCAAGTATATGAACGTGGATGTGTTAGCTATCGCGGCACATCCCGATGACGTGGAGCAGACCTGCGGCGGCACGCTGATCAAAATGGCCGAAATGGGCTACCGCGCCGGCACGCTCGATCTCACCGCCGGCGACATGGGCACCCGCGGTTCTCCGGAGCAGCGCGTCGCCGAATCCGAGGTCGCGGGCAAACACATGCTCCTGAAGTGGCGCGACAACCTGCATTTCCCCGATGCCCGCCTGGAAAACACTCTCTCCGCCCGCATGACCCTCGCCGTCAAGATCCGCGAACTCAAACCTCGCGTCGTGATCCTGCCCTATTGGGAGGCGCGCCACCCCGATCACTACCGCGCCAGCGAGATCGGTTTCGAGGCCTGTTTCCTCGCCGGACTCCGCAAACTCGACGAGTATTCCGAGCCCCACCGCCCCTTCAAGATCCTCTATTCCAGCGTCTACGCCGAGGTCAAGCCGTCTTTCATCGTCGATATCAGCGCGCAGTTCGAGCGCCGCATGACCGCCCTGCTCAGCTATACCTCGCAGTACGGCGAGACCATCGAGGGCGGCACCCTGTTTCCCAAAGAGCAGGAGATCCGCGACCGCCTCGGCGCCGTCGCCCGCTTCTACGGCAACCTCATCGGCGTCAGGTACGGCGAGCCCTTCGTCGTCAAGGAAGCCATGCAGATCGAGGACATCGTCGCCATGGGCTCCCGCTCCATGTAGGACAGGCCTCCCGGCCTGTCCGTTTTCGCTACATTAGAATCCATGGGCACTTTTCCTCCCACCCCACGCACCACCGTGCGCCGCCTCCCGCAGCGCGGCGTTTACGATAAGGCCCAAGTCTATGCCATCCTCGACGAAGGCTTCATCTGCCACGTCGGCTTCGCCATCGACGGCCAGCCGTACGTCATCCCCACCGGGTACGCGCGCTCCGGCGACGAGATCTTTCTCCACGGTTCCGCCGCCAGCCGCATGTTGCACACCCTGGGCGACGGGCTCGATGTCTGCGTGACGGTGACCCTGGTGGATGGGTTCGTGCTCTCGCGCTCGGCCTTCCACCACTCCATCAACTACCGCAGCGTGGTCATGATGGGCCGCGCCCGCGTGCTGGAAGACCCGGCGGAGAAGACGGCCGCCATGCGTTGTTTCACCAACCACATCCTCCCCGGCCGCTGGGACGAAGTCCGCTCTCCTTCCGATCAGGAATTGAGGGCCACCATGGTGTTGGCGTTGCCCTTGCGGGAAGTCTCCGCCAAGGTACGCCAAGGTCCGCCGGTGGAAGACGAGAGAGATCTCGACCGCGCCGCCTGGGCTGGCGTGGTGCCGCTCCACGGCCGATTGGGCGAGCCCGTCCCCATGGACGACCTTGTCCCCGGCGTGCCCCCGATTGATCGTTCCCGATTTACCCGCTTCTAACCAGTGGCATAAGGCTTCGCCTTGTGCATCCGAGCGGTAGCTCGGACGGGTTTTTCCTCCGCGTTCTCCGTTTCCCGCGCCTGAAAACGGCCCCACCCTGGCCTCCCGCGCGTCCACCTGTTATATTTTTAGAGCCCCATGAGCGACCCCAAGAATCCTCTGGACCGCCTCGACCGGCAGGAACTCCACTGGTTGACCGGCATTTTGAAGGACGCCTGCCGCGAGCGGCTGGAGAAGAACCTGGTCAGTCAGGCGTTCGAAGAGCGCCTCTACCAGCGAGGGCCGGTAGAGGGTCGTCTCGACCCCCGCCCGTTTCTCAAGATATGGGAGCCCCGCTACCGCAAGTTCCTCGAAGTCGCCGCCGAGTTGCACGCCCGGATGCAAGCGGAGGACGCCAGGGCTGCCGCCGGGAGTCTCCGCGAGCAATTCGCCGCCGCCCCCACCGTGACGCGCCACGGACCGGCATCTTCCCACGTTATGATTGAGGGGAATGCCGCGAATCCTCGACGGAAATCGCGTACGCGATGACATCACCAGCGAACTGAAACCGCGCGTCGATGCGCTCGCCGCCCGGGGACGTCCCCCCGGACTGGCGGTGGTGCTGGTGGGCCACAACCCGGCCTCGGAAATCTACGTACGCAACAAAATCAAGACCTGTCGCGACCTGGGGATTTATTCCGAATCCATCACTCCGCCCGGCTCTATCTCCACCGCGGAACTGCTGGCCCTCGTCGCGGCGCTCAACGCGCGTCCCGAAATCGACGGTATCCTGGTGCAGTTGCCTCTCCCGCCGCAGGTGGACAGCAAGCAAATCCTGATGGCCGTCGACCCGGCCAAGGACGTGGACGGGTTCCATCCCTGCAACGTGGGCGCTCTCGTGGCGGGGTTGCCCGCGCCGCGTGCCTGCACCCCCGCGGGGATTATCGAGTTGTTGAAGCGCGGAGGGATTCCCATCGCCGGGCGGCGCGCCGTCGTCGTGGGGCGCAGCGATATCGTCGGCAAGCCCGTCGCCATGATGCTCTTGCACGAGCATGCCACAGTCACCATCTGCCATTCCAAGACCCCGGACCTGCCGGCGGTGTGCCGCCAGGCGGACATCCTGGTAGCCGCCATCGGGCGCGCCGCCATGATCACCCGCGACTTCATCCAGCAAGGCGCCACGGTCATCGATGTGGGCACCAATCGCATCGAGGATCGCGGCCTCGCGGCACGGATTTTCCGCAACTCGCCGCAGAAACTGGCATCCTTCGATAAGCGGGGAAGTTTGCTGGTGGGCGATGTGGATCCCATCGACGTGGTGGAGCGTGCCGGGGCGTATACCCCGGTTCCGGGCGGCGTCGGGCCGCNNCACCATCGCCATGCTGATGGTCAATACGGTGGCTTCGGCTGAGCGCCGCCTGGGCGTATGCTGAAAGTTGGATTGACCGGCGGCATCGCCAGCGGAAAATCTTTTGTCGGCGACGCGCTGGCCGGCTTCGGATGCCTGTTGATTCAGGCCGACGAACTCGGGCATGCCACGCTGGAGCCCGGCGGGGAGGCTTACCAACCGGTGGTACAGGAATTCGGCAGCGAGATTCTGGCCGGCGACGGCACCATCGACCGGCGCGCCCTGGCGGCGCGCGTTTTCGCCGATCCGGACCGTCTGGCGCGATTGAATGGCATTGTGCACCCGGCGGTTTTCCGGCGCGAAGACGAGTCCATCGCCGCCTTTGCCGCGGACCACCCCGGCGGCATCGCTGTGGTCGAAGCCGCCATCCTCATCGAAACCGGCAGCTACTCGCGCTTCGACAAAATGATTCTCGTGGTCTGCACCGAGCAGCAGCAGGTGGAACGCGCCCTCCGCCGCGAAGGCGCCCTGGAGAGCGACATCCGGGCGCGCATCAGCCGCCAGATGCCGCTCGCCGAGAAACGAAAGTATGCGGATTTCGTCATAGATACATCCGGGGAAAAGCAAGACACACTGCGGCAGACCCGGGCCGTCTACGACGCATTACGGAGAATTCAATCATGAGAGTGCTGCGAACCTTCTGCCTGGCCGCCGTTCTGGCGGCTGGTTTTATCTACCTGACCGGGGTCAGTGGTTGGGACGTGGGCCGCGCGCTACGCCCCGTCGGCAATGCCGGCCGCCTGTGGAGCGAACCGACATCGGCGGCATCGGCCGGTTTTTCCGCCGACGAGCAGAATAATATCGACATCTACAAATCGGCCCGCGATGCCACGGTATTTATCACGTCCAAGGTTTATACGCGCAGCTTTTTCGGCGTATATCCGGAAACGGGAACAGGTACCGGGTTCGTGATCAGTCCCGAGGGTGAGATTCTCACCAACAACCACGTGGCCGGCGGCAGCTCGCAGATCACCGTGACGCTGTCCGACAAAAAGGTGTATGCCGCGCGCGTGCTCGGTTACGATTCGCGCAACGATCTGGCGCTTATCAAGATCGATGCCCCGCGCAAGCTGCCCACCATCCGCCTGGGCGACAGCGACCGCCTGGTGGTAGGGCAGAAGGTGCTCGCCATCGGCAACCCGTTCCAGTTCGAAGGCACGTTGACTACCGGGATCGTCAGCTCGCTCGACCGCACCATCGAGACCGAGGAACGCAAGCTCGAAGGCATGATCCAGACCGACGCGGCCATCAATCCGGGCAACAGCGGCGGTCCTTTACTCGATGCGCACGGCAGTGTGATCGGCATCAACACCGCGATTTACGGGGCGCAGGGCAGCATCGGGATCGGCTTTGCCATGCCCATCTCGCGTGCCAAGGCGATGCTGGAGGAATATCGGACGCGCGGCAAGATCTCTCGGCCCTGGCTCGGGCTGGTTACCGTCCCGGTGGCCGGCGACCTGGCCGAGATGCTGCAACTCCCCGCGTCCGGCGGTCTGCTGATTCAGGAAGTGGAACGCGGTTCGCCGGCTGAGTCCGCCGGTTTGCATGGACCCACGCGAGTGGTCATTGTGAGCAATTTCCGCCTGGGCATCGGCGGCGACCTGATTACCGCGGGCGACGGCCAGCCGATTCAGGACAAGGAATCCCTCAAGCGCCTGATGGACAAAAAGCACGGCGGCGACCTGTTGGAATTGACGGTCTACCGCGACGGGCGCAACCAGAAGGTTCGATTGAAACTGGGAGAAGCCCCGCAGCAGTTTTAGAAAGAGCAGGGTACCCTCAAAATGCCAAGGGCCGGCCATCCGTTGCGGATTGCCGGCCCTTTTTCGTTTGCTGAAGTTAAGTTACTGTGACGTCGCGCTCGCCGCAGCGAGTAGTTTCGCCACAGCCGGCACTTTGTTCTTGCTTCCCGGCGGCCGGCCACGGCGCTTCGGGACGGGGTTGTCCGCCATCCAGTTCGGCGGGCGGCCCGGTCCGCGGCCGCGGCCGCGCGCCAGACGCTCGAGACTGGCAATTGCTTCTTCGATTTGTTCCCGTTCCGCCTTTAACTCGGCGAGAATCTTACTGACATCCATCACTACGGCCCTCCACAATCGACTCCGGCCCGGCGTGCCAGCCGAAATCGAACGACAAAGGAATCAATCCTGTTGACTCCTTATACTCCTCGAGTATCCCCTTAATTCGTTGCATTTACAAGGTACAAAATTCACATTTGCCGTCGGATTTTATGCCCTGAAAAGTACCGATTAAATTACGGCGTACCAGGACGGCGGAGCTATTGTTCCGTTCTTTTCCGCTTCCAATAATAGTAAAAAGGAAGCCCCAGGGCCATCAGTCCGAGGCCCATGGCAGACTCCCGCGGACGCTCCATTGCTGTTGAAAATAATAGCACTCCGGCCCCAATCAGAAACAGTACGGGAACCATCGGATAACCCAGGGTACGGTAGGGCCGTGCCAGCTCCGGGCGTCTCTTGCGAAGTACCAGGACAGCAGCCGCGGTCATACCGTATAAAATCCAACTGGCAAAAATAACCAGATTGAATAAATCGTCGTATTTCCCCGAAAGGACTAAAAGACACGCCCACAGATTCAGTACGATAATAGACACTCCCGGAGTGTGGTGCCGCGGATTGACCCGGCCGATGGCGTGGAAGAAGTATCCGTCGCGGGCAGCCGCGTAGGGCACGCGGGCGCCCGAGAGAATGGAGCCGTTCAGGGCCGCGAAAATGCTGATCATGGCGGCGATGGAGACCGCCGCGGCGCCGGGCGCCTGGAAGATTTTGCGCATCATTTCGGCGGCCACGCGCGTGCTCCCGGCCACTTCCGAGGGCGTCATCACGTGAAAGTACGCGGCATTCGCCAGCATATAAATGGCAATTACGCAAAGCGTTCCACCGATTAATGCGCGCGGCAGGTTTTTCTGCGGATCTTTGATTTCCGAAGAAACCATGCTGACATTGTTCCACCCGTCATAAGCCCAGAGCGCCGCGACCAGCGCCGCGATGAAGCCGGAGAAGGTGAGCGGCGCTACCGGCCCGGCTTCGGGTGCGTGGGCGTGGCCAAGCGCCAAACCGGCCAGAATGATGGCCCCGATCAGCGCCACTTTCAGGACAGTCACCGCTACCTGGACGTTGCCTCCCACCTTTACCCCGTAAAAATTCAGCCAGCCTAGGGAGAGAATCAAGGCAATAGCGAATAATTGTCCGTATTGGATCTCGAGCGGACCGCCCTTGGGGCCGATGGGCAGCGGCACGGTGTAAATCACCCCCTTCAAAGGCTCGAAAAAGGTGGTGAGGTAGAGAAAAAAGCCGGTGGCGAGGGTGGCGATGGAGCCGCTCTTTGCCACCCACATTTGGGTCCAGCTGTAAAGGAATCCCCACAGCGGTCCGTAGGCCTCGCGCAGGAAGGCGTATTCGCCGCCGGCCTCGGGCAGCGCCGCGGCCAGTTCGGCATAACTCAGGGCGCCGGCGAGGGAGAGCAGTCCGCCCACCACCCACACCGCGAAAACCGCTTCCACCGTGCCCACCTTCTGGATCATGGTCTTCGGCACCAGAAAAATGCCGCTGCCGATGACGGTGCCGACGACGATGGACGCCGCGGCCCAGGGTCCCAGGGCGCGCTTCAGTTCCGTGCGGGGTGTTTTCTCCATGGGCGGATTATTCCTCTGGTGTGGCGTGACGGCTTGGCAGATGCGGCAAGCCTCCGATGGGCTCGCGCACGCCGGCGGTTTCCACCGGCAGAGGCGAAGGGCCTTGGAAGAGCGAGGCGAGCAGGCCGACTCCGAAGGTAGTGATGGTCCCGATGAGCACGTACCAGGTCCAGGCGATCGGCGTGTAGAAATGGATGCCCACCACGATGGAGAGGCCCGACGCCACGCCCGCGATGGCGGCTCCTTCGCGCGGTTTGCGGGTCAGCACGCCGAGCAGAAAAACGCCCAGCAGCGCGCCCATCGGAATCGACCCGATGGTGAGGCCGGCCTCCAGCACGGATTTCGAATGACGCGCCCAGATGGCGATGGTCAACAGCACTCCCCCCCAGGCGACCGTTGCCAGGCGGGCGATCCCGAGCGCCGCCTTGTCGGTCACGGATTTGGCGCGCGCCCGATAGAAATCCACCACCGTTGTGGAAGCCAGCGAATTCAACGCTGCGCTCAGATTGGCCATGGCCGCCGCCAGAATCGCCGCGATGATCAGGCCGGCCAGGCCCGGCGGCAGATTGTTCCACACGAACTCGGGATACAGGCGATCCCTCTGGGCGGGCGCGGTGAGGTGCAGATCGGTGTAATGCACGTAAAGCAGGACGCCGATCAACAGGAATAGGGTGAACTGCACCAGGATCACCAGCCAGCTTGACATTAACGCGGTGCGGCTCTGCCGCTCGTCGCGCGCGCTCAAAAGCCGCTGCACCATGAGTTGATCGGTGCCGTGAGTGGCGGTGGTGAGAAAGCAGCCGCCCGCGACGCCGGCCCAGAAACTGTAAGTGCGCGAGAAGAATTCCATATTGGGGGCGAATCGGAAATCGAAAATCGTGAACTTGTGAGCCGCGCCCGCCACCAGCGCCACGTGCTCCCAGCCCCCGGGAATCTTGCCGAGAATGATGATGAAGCTGGCGATGGCGCCGGCCACGTAGAGCGTCATCTGCACCACGTCGGTCCAGATCACCGCCGTCATGCCGCCCTCAAAGGTGTAGAACAGCGTGAGCAGAACGATGAGGACGATGGAAGCGATTTCGCCGGTGCCCAGCACAATCGAGATCACCAGCGAGATGGCGAAAACCCGGACGCCTTCGGCGAGGGCGCGTGTCACCAGGAAAATGGAAGCCGTGAGTTTGCGGACGCGTTCGCCGAAGCGGCGCCGCATCAATTCGTAGGCGGTAAACATTTCGCCCCGAAAATATTGCGGAAGGAACAGCAGGGAGATCACGATGCGGGCCAGCAAATAGCCGAGAACGATCTGCAGGAATCCCAGATTGCCGCCGAAGGCCAGCGCGGGGGTGCCGACAATCGTCAGCGTGCTGGTTTCCGCCGATACGATCGAAAGGCTGATGGCCCACCAGGGCGCCGTGCGGCCGCCCAGGAAGTAGTCCTTCAGGTTCTTCTGGCCGCTGCGGAAGCGCGCGCCGAAGACCGTGATCGCGACCAGGTAAACCAGAATTATCGCCAGATCGAAATAGTGCATGAGGGGGAATCGACTTCCTAGCATACCGTTTCATGGGCTGCCGATGCGCCGGAAATGTGACGCAATCCTGACAGTTCCGGTACCCGGTGACGACACTTGGGACCTACCCTGTGATTGGGGTGGTCGTCCCTGGCGCACCCATTCGTGGTTTCATCTGCTATCATTTTGGATTCGGAAGCGGGCGAAGGGAAATGGAGTCCAGCCGGTTGCGCCATGAAAGTGGTTCGGTTATACTCCGCAAGTGTCCATCGGTGGCGGGTGGCTCGGTGGACGACACCCGGTTTGCGAGATAGATCGGCAGGCGCGTACGGTAGTTTCAAAGCGGAAAACAGGCAGGAGGCACACGTTGCATATTTTTAGTCGGACCTATCACAGAGTCGCGGCCATTGCCGTAATGGGCGCCGTGATTCTCACGGGAACTGCGCAGATCTCCCAGGCGCAGGCCCCACCCGAGAAAAAGGTCAAAGATCAGGGCGAATACGATATTTATAACCAGACCCTGAAAGATCAAGCCAACCCGGCTGCCTTGCTCAAAGATCTCGACGCCTGGGCACAGAAGTACCCCGGATCGGATTACAAGGACGACCGGTTGTACTACTACATCACGGCCTACAACGGAACCAACCAGCCTGCCAAGGTACTGGAGGTCGGGTCGGGTTTGCTGGATCGCGACCTGAAGACGGTCTTCACAGACCCTAAGGCCGGACCGCAGCAGATTTTGACGGTCCTCTACATGATGTCGGTGAATGTTCTGAAACTGCCCACGGCTACCGCGGACCAGATGAGTGCCGGCGAGAAAGCGGCGCGCAGGTTGCAAGAGTTCGTGCCCACCTTCTTCACTGCCGCCAACAAGCCTGCCGGCGCCACGGATGCCGCGTGGACGGAAGGACGCACCACCATGGAAAAGGTGGCCAAGGACACCCTGATGTACCTCGCGACGAAGCCTGGGGCCGAGGCTTTGAACCGCTACGCCACCAGCAAGGACATCAAGGAATGCGCGGTCGCTGAAAGCACCTACCGGAAAGCCTTGGAGCAGTTCCCGGACAGCGCGCAGATGGCCTATCAATTGGGCAGGGCGTTGCGCTGCGAGCAGACTCTCGGCCCCGAGAAGGTCCCGCAGGCGCTTTACGAGTTCGCGCGAGCGGCAGACCTTGACCCGACGCTGGGCGGCACCATGGATCCCAAAGCGCTCAACACCTACCTGGATAACGCGTACAATTCGTACCATGGAGGTCTCGACGGCGAGGACCAACTGAAGGCGATGGCGAAGGCTTCGCCGCTTCCGCCGGCCGACCTGAAGATTGAGACCGCTTCGGCGATCGCCGCCAGGAAGCAAGCCGAATTCGAACAGAGCAATCCGCAACTGGCGCTCTGGATGAGGATCAAAGGCGCTTTGGCGGATACCAATGGTGCGGACTATTTTGAGAAGGAACTGAAGGATTCGGCAGTGCCGCCGATGAAGGGCACGCTGGTCGAAGGCAAGCCGGCCTGCAAGTCCAAAGAGTTGCTGGTGGCGATTCCGTTGCCCGATGCGACAGGCAGCCCGGTGGCGGAAATCACCCTGAAGCTGGATGCTTGGGCGCTGGCGGGTTCGCCCGAAGCAGGCACCATCATTCAGTGGACCGGAGTGCCGAAGGCATTCACTAAAGACCCGTTCATGCTGACCATGGAGGTGGAGAAAGACAAGCTGGAGAATGTGAAAACCACCCCGTGCGCCGTGGCTCCGGCCAAAAAGGCAGCGCCGAAGAAGAAGTAGTCGGGTAGTCTTGCCGTTCCAGTAGACCCGCTCCCGACCCCAAAGGGGTNNACCCCTTTGGGGTCGGGAGCGGTCTTTTTTTGGGGCGCGTTCGTTGTTAGCCGTGGCAGGCAGGGGCTTTGGAGTTGGACAAGACCAGGCTGAAGACGAAACGTTCGAACGGGCTCATCGAACCGGCCTTCTTCAAATCGCCGAAATTCCGCTGGAAGGTGTGCACACTGCATGCGGCCCGCGCGTAGACCGGCGAGTATCCGGCGGTAGCCCCCAACAGCAGGAGCGCCATGGTTCCGATGATGCTTGCTTTTCGTCTCACATCGATAAGACGCAGCACCCGGAGAAAAAGTTAGCAGTCGGGGGATGGCTTGACAATACTTAACGTTGGCCGGCGATTTGGACCGATCTGCTACAATATAAGCAGGTTTAGAGGGTTCAGCAACAGAAACTATGCCACTTTACGATTATCGATGTCACCAGTGCGGTGAAACCTTCGAGGTCAGGCAGAAATTCGCGGACGCGGTCCTGACGGTCCACGAAGGCTGCGGCGGTGGGCTGGAACGGCTGATATCGCTTCCGGCAATCCAATTCAAGGGAACCGGCTGGTACGTCACCGATTATGGCCGCAACGGCAAGAAGCCGACCGCCAGCTCGAATGGGAAATCGGAGACGAAATCCGAGTCCCATGGCGCATCGAAAAGCGACGGCAAAACCGAAAGCAAGAGCGAAACCAAGTCGGAGAGCAAGTCCGAAACCAAGTCCGAAACCAAGTCCCAGAGCCCAGCCCCCGCCTCCAGCGGCAAGTAGCCGCGCCGGCGCTTCAGGCGCCTGCCGCGCTCGCCTTGAGGCTCTCCTTGCGTAACCCATCCGCCCAGCGTTGCAGCATGCCGTCGGTGCGTGTGCTCGCCGAGGCCATCATCGTGCGTCCCTGCGTGCGGAACTCGTACCGGTCGATGGTGCAGACTGCCCTGCGGCCGGCACATCGCAAGACCCGCCCAAACACGATGAAGCGCATCGGGCAGTTCTGATCCAACAGCATGGGCCAACTGATGGAAAGTTCTACAAGCCCGCCGCGGGTCAGCGACCGTTCCGCGACGAAAGCCACGCCGCCGCTGCTGATATCGCCCGTCTGGCCCAGGCCAGACGCCACCACCACTCCACCCTCGGCGAATTTGTAGCGCACCTCCCGCTGGATTGCGAAACGGGATTTGTTCCGCCGTTCGTTTTCTTTCTTGTTCAGTTCCATGCTCGTGTTTGTCCTCCGATCTTAGTCTGGTGAAATAGCAGTTCCGTGCCCAACTTGGGGGCATCAAGGAATCAATGGGTTGCGCGGCCGCAACGGGGCGGCTGTACAGCAAGTGTACAGGCTGATCCAAAAGCCACTGTACAGTTGCCTTACACTCCTGATGCACCAGCAACCATAGGGGGTGCAACGGAATGCGTGATAATCTGAGAAATCGTCATTCCATGAGAAAAGCCTTACTGTGTGCGTTGGCGGCCCTCTGCCTGGCCGGTGCGGCGCCGAAGAAGCCAAAGCTGGTGCTGACGATCGTCGTGGACCAGTTTCGTTACGATTACCTCACTCGTTTCCGGAACGAATACAGCGGCGGTTTGGCGCGGCTGCTGACCCAGGGCGCGGTATTCACCAACGCCGGCTACATCCACGTCCCGGCCATCACGGCAGTGGGGCACAGCACGATTCTTACCGGCGCCACGCCCTCAATGAGTGGCATTGTCGGCAACGATTGGTACGACCGCGACGAAGCGGCGCGCGTCTCCAGCGTGAGCGACGCCAAGACGCAATTGCTGGGCGGCAGCGGGCCGGGGTCTTCGCCCAACCGGCTGCTGGTGAGCACGCTAGGCGACGAGTTAAAGATGGCCGGCGGCGGCAAGCCGCGGGTAATTGGCGTGTCGCTCAAGGACCGGGCGGCCATTCTACCCTCCGGCCACATGGCGGACGGCGCGTTTTGGTTCGACCCCAAGACCGGCAACTTCGTGAGCAGCAGCTACTACTATAAGGAACTGCCCCCATGGGTTCAGCAGTTCAACGCACCGCGTCCGGCGGACAAATATCGCGGCGTCACGTGGCTGGGACACAAGCTGCCGGAGGATAATGCCCGGCTGTTCGCGGCGCTGGAAGCCACCCCGTTCGGCAACGACCTGATCGAAGCCTTCACCGAACAGGCGCTCGCCGCCGAGCAATTGGGCACGCGCGAGTCCACCGACCTCCTCACGGTGAGCTTTTCTTCGAACGATTACGTGGGCCACAGCTACGGGCCGGATTCGCCGGAAGTGCGTGAGACGGCACTGGCCACCGACCGGCAACTGGAGAAGCTCTTCCAGGCGGTAGAGCGGCAGGTGGGCGCCGGCAACTACCTGGTGGTCTTCACCGCCGATCACGGGGTGGCTCCGGTGCCGGAAGTCAACGTCGCGCGCAAGATGCCGGGCGGGCGCATCGATGGGGCGGTGATCAGGGCGGCGGTGCAGGGCGCGCTGGTGAAGAAGTACGGGGCGGGGGATTGGGTGACCGCCACTTTCGACCTGGCGCTGTATCTCAATCAGCCGCTCATCGCGCAGAAGAAGCTGGATCTGGCCGAAGTGGAGAGGGAGGCGGCGCGGGCGATTCAGGCGCTGCCGCACGTCTCCCGGGTGTACACGCTGCGGGAGATGACGCAGGGCGGGGGAGTGCGCGACGCGGTGAGCCAGAAGGTGGCCAACGGCTTCCATTGGCGGCGCGGCCCGGATGTCGAGTTGATTCCGGACCCCTACTGGATGGTGGGCACCGGCAAGGGAACCGGACACGCAACACCCTACGGCTACGATACCCACGTCCCGGTGATCTTCATGGGCCCGGGGATTCGTCCGGGGCAATACCACGCCAGCATCGCGGTGAACGATATCGCGCCCACCTTGGCCACCATCCTGGAAATCGAGACGCCGAGCGGTTCCATCGGGCGGGTGCTGACGGAAATGTTGGTCGATTAGGAGGGCGCTGTATAATTAGGGCATGGATTTACGTCCCTTGCATGACCGTGTGATGGTGAAGCGTCTGGATGAAGGCGAACAGAAAGTCGGCGGAATCATCATTCCCGACACCGCCAAAGAGAAGCCGCAACAGGCGTTGGTAAAGGCCGTGGGCAACGGCAAGCTGCTGGAAAGCGGAAAGCGCGTAGCGCTTGACGTGAAGGCAGGCGATCGCATCCTGTTTGGCAAGTACTCGGGTGCGGAGATCAAGATTGAAGGTGAGGAGTACCTCATCCTGAAGGAAGACGAGATCCTCGCGGTCTTGGAATAGCCCTGTGTTAGTCTAAAAGATCACACACCAAAACCAGGAGTTCTTCATGTCTTTCCGGATGGCGCTCAGGCCGCTGATGGTCTCGACCGCCCTTTTCGTTTTCGTGCAGGCAGCTGCCGCCCAGGCCAAAGTGGCGGTGATCAATCTCCAGAAGGCGGTATTGGAATCGGCGGAGATCAAAGCCGCTTCCGCCGCCATGGAGGCGAAGTATAAACCCCGCGTGACGCAGATCGAGACGCTGGATAAAGAGATCGCGGCGATCGGGCAGAACCTTCAGGCCAACGCGGGCAAATTGACGCAGCAAGCCGAGGCCGAGTTGAACGCGCAGGGCCAGAGGAAGCAGCGCGATGTGCAGCGGCTGCGCGACGACCTGCAGGCCGATGTCGACCGGGATCGCAACGACATCCTGCAGAAGAGCGCGGTGAAGATGACCGACGTGTTGAGGAAGCTGGCGGAAGAGAAGGGCTACGACATCGTGGTGGACGCCCCTTACGCCCCCTATTTCAAGGCGGCGCTGGATATCACCCCCGATCTGATCGCCGCCTTTGACAAAGCGTATCCGGCGGCTGCGCCGGCGCCCAAGAAGTGAGCCATAATCGGATAGATGGCAGGCTACCTGGAGCAATACGGCGCCGGTGAAGAGCGGCGCGGAAAGATCATCAAGATTGCGGTGATCACGCTGGTTGCGTCGATCCTGATCGGCGGCGGCCTTTACTTCAATTTTCACAATTTCCGCGAAGAGCGGCAGGTGAAGCAACTCATGAGCCGCCTGGACGCTCGGGATTACAAGGCCGCGTACGCCTTGTTCGGCTGCACGGACGCTTCTCCGTGCCGCTACTATCCGTTCGACAAGTTCATGGAAGACTGGGGCCCGAACAGCGGTCACGCCGGTTTCGGCGAAGCGCGCATCACGCGCAGCCGTTCGTGCGGCAGCGGGGTTCTGCTGACGGTCGATTACGGCAAGAATCAGCAGGAGAAGCTCTGGGTGGAGCGGCGGGATATGAGCATCGGATTTCCGCCGGTTCAAGGCTGCCCCGCGGGGCTCTGAAGTCACATCTGGTTCAGGGAGACGGCGCTATGGGAACACCTACGGCAGGTCTGGAAGGCGTGATTGCGGGCGAGAGCGAGATTTGTTACATCGACGGGTACGCCGGCATACTGAGCTATCGCGGCTATAACATCCACACGCTGGCGGATAACGCGAATTTCGAGGAAGTGATCTTCCTGCTTTGGAACGGATGGCTGCCCAAGCAGGGCGAACTCGACAAGTTGAGGAAGGAACTGGCGGCGGAGCGGGGACTGCCGAGCGCGGTGGTCGATTTCCTGAAGTCGGTCCCGCAATCCAACTCGATGGACGTGCTGCGCACGGCGGTTTCCATGCTGAGCCTGTACGACCCCTCGGCGCAGGACATGTCGGCGGAGGCGAACCACCGCAAGGCCGTCCGCCTGATGTCGCAGACGGCGTCCATCGTGACCACTTATGACCGTTTACGCAACGGAAAGCCGGTGATCGAGCCGGACCCGGGCCTCAGCTTCGCGGCGAATTTTCTGTACACGCTGACGGGCAAAGTTCCGGACGACATCATGGAGCGCGCGTTCGACGTGGCCATGACGCTGCATGCCGACCACGAACTGAACGCTTCCACTTTCGCCGCGCGGGTGGTGGCCGCCACCTTGTCGGACATCTATTCGGCGGTGACGGCGGGAATCGGCGCGCTCAAGGGCCCGCTGCACGGCGGGGCCAACCAGGACGTGATCAAATGGCTGCTCGGCCTGGGCGACGAAGATGCGGCGGTGGCGGCGGTCAAAGGCACGCTGGCGCGCAAGGTAAAGATTCCGGGCTTCGGCCACCGCGTGTACCGCACCGAGGATCCGCGGGCCACCCACCTGCGCGTGCTCAGCGAGGAACTCGGCAAGCGCACCGGCCAAGAGAAGCTGTACCGGCTGTCCAAGCGGATGGAAGAGACGGTGAGGGAAGTTAAGAAACTGGACCCGAACGTGGACTTCTACTCGGCTTCCGCCTATTATTCGCTGGGCATTCCGATCGATCTCTACACGCCTATCTTCGCCGTCAGCCGCATGTCCGGCTGGACTGCGCACGTGCTGGAGCAATACCGCAACAACCGTCTGATTCGTCCGCGCGCCGAATACAAGGGCAACCCGGATGGACAGACGTGGATCCCGATCGGGGAGCGCTAGCCATGGACGAACGCGCGTATTACTCGGAATCGCAGACCACCAAGCCGGCGGTGTTGAACTGCCCGTATTGCCGCAGCGCGGAGACCTACGAACTGCGCTGGATGGTGCGCAAGAAGAAGGATCGCCTGCCGTCGGGCGGGGACGAACGGGACCGCGCCAAGTTCGCCAAGGCGCAGAGCTACATGGTGCTGCTGGACGATAAGGCATCGTGCAAGAACCTGCGCTGCCGGCGTCCCTTCGACATTTCCGGCGTCAAGACGATGGCGTTTATCTAGGGAACGGTATGGAATTGACGACCTCAAGGAAACGGTGCGCGACATCCAGACGGAAATCCTTAAGGCGTTCTACGGCTATAGCGCCGTGACCATGTAAGAACGTTGCTTGTGGGGCAGCTTGCCAAGCTGCGCGCCGGTTGCTTACCGGCGCTCCTGGCGGGTTGCCGGGGTACCCTCTGGGTCCGCCGCAGGCTACCAGCCTGCCCCACATTTCATCGCGGCGTCCCCGAGCAATTCCTCCAGTAGTCCACTTTGCGGGTAAGCGTGACCTTTGTACTGGCGGAACCCCTCGCCGTATTCCACGCCCACCAGTTCGCCGCGAGCGCGCGTCCAGCGTTCCATTTCGTCCAGGTAGTTGTCCATTCCGTGATGTTGCCGCAGCCAGACGCGTTGGCTCGCGTGCTCCGCCAACATGGCGCGCTTGCGGGCGAAGGTGGCCGCGATATCGACTACAAAATCCGGCTCCACCAGCCTGCCATCGCGGTCTCTGCCTTCAACCGGGTCCATAAAGTAGAGGTGTGGGATGCTCGGAAGCGGCGGCGCCGGCGAAGCCGTTCGGGTGTCGTAGTTGGGCGCCGGCGCGGCGAAACAGGCATCGCGCACCAGGGTGCCGGCGGCTTCGTGGTCGCAATGGTAATCGGCCGGCGACGCCGTCAACACCAGTTCGGGACGGGCTTGGCGCAGGGCTTCCGTGACGCGGCGCCGCGACCCATCCTCGGCGAAAATCGCCAGGTCGCCAAATTCCAGGCACATGTATCGCGCGCCGATCAACGCCGCCGCGTTGGCCGCTTCCCGCCGGCGCACGGCGGCGATTTCCTCCGGACCCATTTCCTTGGAGCCGCAGTCGCCCGGCGTGAAGGTGGCGATGGTGATCTGGTGTCCTCGTCCTGCCAGCAGGGCCAGCGTGCCGCCGGCCAGGATCTCCGCATCGTCGGGGTGCGCGTGAATTGCGAGAATGCTTGCCATCACTGCACCCGGATCAACCACACTTCGGAGACCTGCACAAAGCGGCCGTTGCCGCTCTCCTCGGGGTTGGGTTGCCACTCCAGCAGCAGACTGCCGCCGGCGGTTGCCTCCGCCGGAATCTCGAATTCCACGGGTTTCACTTCGCGTTCCTTCGGGCGCATGGGGTGGATTTCAAACTTGCCGTTGGCCACCAGGCGGGTGGCGCGCGGGCCGCTGTCGCCGGCCTCCGTGAAGCGCACTTTATAGCGCGCCGAGGGGTCCAGGCCCGCATAGCGCAATTGGATCGAATTGCCATACAGGGCCTCGGCATGGCGGTACCAGGAGACGCGCCACGGCGTATTCCTCCGCGAGCCGAAACCGGTCCGCGCCGTGTGGAAGAACGCGGGATCTTTCTCGAATCCGGCGCCGGGCTCCAGGTGCGCACGATTCGCCGGGTCGCCCAGATCGTCATAGAACCCGCCCGGCCCGGGGTCGCTCCAGTTCAAGAGCTGCTCGATGGCGCCGCGGCGTGCCGCGTCGTTTTCCAGCGCGCGGATTTCGGCAAAACGTTGCAGGAGCCACTCGGCGTTGGTGATGGGCCGGTCGATGAGATCCAGATTGGCGCCGCGTCCGGCGTCGATGGCGGCATAGCGCGGCACGCTGAGCTGCATGTGGATGCTCTGGAACAGGGCTTCGCCGAGTTCGAAGACGCGCGCCCGAAGCGCGCCGCCTGCGCGGGCGACGGGGTCCACCGCAAGGGCTGCTTCCGCCGCCCCTAGCGCCGGCAGCACGTTCCCGGTGCGAGCCGTTGCCAGTAACTCCATGGCGCGGCGTTCGCGCACAGTTTCGTCCAACAACCGGGCGCGCAGGTAGGCGTCATAGTTGGCGCGGTACAACGCCTGCTGAAAACGCCAGTTGCGCTTCTGTTGCGGCGATGCCCGGCGCTCCAGGTCCTGAAACTGTGCGAGCGTGACCTCCACGGCGGCGTTAGAGAGCAGCGGACCGCGCCAATTGCGCTCCAAAGCAAGCAGGCCCTGTGCGAAGGCATCCGCCATGTCCGGACCGACGAAGTAGCGGCCGTATTCGCGCAGCACGCCGGTCACATCGGCCTGCGGATTCCAGCCGAGCGCGCTCCACACGGCCTTGTTGACATCGTCGTTGCAGCCTTCGGAATAGGTCAGGAAGCCGGCGTCGGCGAACGGTTGGAGCACGCGGAAAATCTGCGCCTCGTCCAGCGGGCGCGGGTTGATGCCTTCGCGCTCCTCGGTCTGCGCATAGGCGACATCCCAATCGTTCACCGCGAACTGCGCGTTCACCGAGTGGGTGATGTCGGGATAGAAGCGGATGGGGTAGCGCCTGGGGATGCGCGCGCGCAGTTCCGGCAGGTTGACGCGCACCTGCGGCCCGAATACGATGCCGGTGAGCCACGACGGCTGCTGGTCCATCAAGCCGAAGAACTGCTCCATCCACTGGGCGTTGAAGCCTTGCGGCGAGACCCACATCGTCGCCTTGGGGTGAAACTTGCGGAGATTGGCCGTCTGTTTCTCCAGCATGGCCAGCAGGTGCCGCGGTTCGGTGTGCCCGGGGTCGCCGCCGGGCACGAACACGGCGTCGATGCGGGGCAGGCGGCGGAAGACTTCGCCCCATTCCAGGAGCGCGGTCGCCACCGTCGCGGGGTTCGCGTAATCGGGATCCATAGCGGGATACCAGACCCAACACTCCAGGCCGTACTCCTGCGCCAGGCGCGACATCTCCACCATCATCTCCATCTGCGGGAGCGGAAAATGCGGGCTGTCGGCCGCATCGTCGGAGCGCGGCGGAATCAACTCGATGGCGTTGGCGCCGAAGACCGCCAGGTCCCGTACGTAGCTTTCCCACTGCGGTACGTCCCACCCGTCGTAGGAATTGGTCTTGGGCCGATAGCCCAATTGATGGCCGCGCAAGGCGTAGCGTGGGGCAGTCTGGATATCCAGCGTGCCAGGCAGGGTGACCGAGTCGCGGCGCATTTCGAGAGCGCGCAACAGGCCGCCCACGCCGAACAGGACGCCGCGCTCGTCATTGCCCGTGATCTCCACGCCCGCGGCGCCGCCGTTGTCGAAGGAGCGCAGCCGGTAGCCTTCCGCCGGGAGCGCGCTGCCAGGCGCGGCGCGGCGAACGGTGACCACCGCTTTGCCGGCGCCCGGATTCGCCGCCGCCAGGGTCCACGTGATGCGCGTGCGTTCCCGCACGGAATCGATGAGCAGCGAAACGGCTTTACGTTCCGGACCGGAGAGGTCGCCTGGCGCCACCACGATGGCATGCGTCAGGTCGCTGGCGATGGCCGGCGCCACGGATAGAAGAAGGAAGGCGAGGATTCGGGTCACGGATGTTAATATAGCGCGCGTTGCGCGGCGGAATGCCGTTGACGCCGAGCGGGTCCAGCAGTTGCCGCGCTCCCGAGGCGGTGGTGATGGTAACGCCGAAGGCGCGCCGGGCCGCCTCGAACTGTGCGCGAACGGGGTTGCACCAGGTTTGCTGATCGCTCATGTCTTTCGATTCTGGCGCATCCGGACGAGGGATGCCAGCCCGGTGTGGGGCACGCGGGCCGAGCTTTGCTCGCCTTGGCAGGCTGAAGCGTGCCCCACCGATACAGGCACGGGCACGACCTTGGTGGCGCAGGCGGTTCCGCCTGCGAAGCGCCGGTAGACAGAGGAGATCTACGAGTGTCGCAGCGCGGTCATCGGGTCTACGCGCGAGGCGCGTTGCGCCGGAACATAGCCCGCCAGCAGGGCCACTGCCGCCAGGAACAACGCCACGCCGCCGAAAACCACCGGGTCCAGCGGACTCACGCCGTAGAGCAGGCTGGCCAACACCCGCGAGACAGCGGCGCCGGCGGCCAGGCCCAGCGCGACGCCGATCGCTATCGGACGCATCGCCTGCCCGAGGATGAGCCGCGTCACGTCTCCCCGCCCGGCGCCCATCGTCATGCGGATGCCGATTTCTTTCGTCCGCTGCGTCACAGCGTAGGCCATCACACCGTAGATTCCGATCGACGCCAGTACCAGTCCGGCCAGCCCGAGCGCGAACGCCAGGATGGACAGAATGCGGGAGGGGAGTTGGAACAGCGCGAGGTTGTCTTCGAGACTGCCGGAATGCACCAGCACGTTGGAATCGAGCGCCTGTGTCTCCTCGCGAATGGCTTTGGCGATGGACGGCACTCCAGCCTCTCCGCGGGCCAGCAACGAGAGGCCGAGATGGGTTTGCGGCCCGGCCGCAAAGTAGACGAACACGGGGTCCACCGCCGCCAGGCCGGTCGCGTGGATGTCCTTCGCTACGCCCACCACCTGCTGGTACACCTTATAGTCGTTGACCAACACCCGCTTACCAACGGGGTCTTCACCGGGCCAAAACTTGCGTGCCGTCGACTCGCTGACGATGACGACGTGCTGGTCGGCACTGGTCTCGCCCGGGTCGAACCCGCGGCCGCGAACAATCGGAATGCCGAGAAGCTGGAAATAGTTCGGTGAGACCTCCGCATCGGTGATCTGGTGGTTGCCTTCCTTTCCCTCCAGGGTGACCATGGTGCCGCGCCGCGAGCCGCTCAACGGCACCGAGTCTACAAACGCGACACCGGAGATGCCCGGGCGAGCCAACAGCCGCGCCGCAAGCTGCCGGTTAAATGCCGCGGCCCTTGGCTCGTCATAGCCTTCCCGGCGGAGATCGAAGGATGCGGTGGCGATGTCCCGGGTCTCGAACCCGGGGTCGATGGATTGCGCCGCCTGTAGGCCGCGCATCAGCAGACCGGCGGCAATCAGCAATACCAGGCAGACCGCGATTTGTGCCGCGACCAGCGAGCCGCGCAGCCAACCGGCCGAGCGCCCACCGGCCGTCGCGCCGGACTCTTTCAACGCCGCGTTCAGGTCCGGGTTCGAGGCCTGGAGTGCGGGAATCAACCCGAATCCGATGCCGGTGGCGAAGGCCAGCGCCAGGGAGTAGAGCACGATCCGGATATCGGGATTCGGATTCAAGTCGATGGACTGCAACTCCTCCGGGAGACGCGCCATCAGGATGGGGTACACGGCGCGCAGCGTCCCCCACGCGGTCAGCAGTCCGAGAACGCCGCCGGCGCCGGCTAGCAGCAGACTTTCGGTGAGCAGTTGCCGGAGCAGGCGCCAACGCGATGCGCCGATCGCCAGGCGAACGGCAATCTCTCTCTGCCGGCCAGCGGCGCGGGCCAGCAGGAGGTTGGCAAGGTTGGCGCATGCGATGACCAGCACCAGGCTCACCGCGGCGAGGATCACGGCGCCCACGCCCAGCATCGGGCCGCGGCCTTCGGGGTTGTTCATGAAGGTGGCCGGATCTACCAGGAGCGTGGTCTTTCGACCGGGATTCAGGCGGTCTACCCCGGCGGCGATTACCGCCAGGTCTGCGCGCGCGGCGGCCACCGTGACACCGGGTTTCAAGCGCCCCGCTACTTCGAGCCAGCTCAGGTTGGCGTCAGCGAGGAGATGCTGATTCTGTATCCACTGCTCCTGCACGGAGAGCGGTGCCCAGACGTCTGCGCCCAGGATGCTGGTGCCGCCGAAGCTCTCGGGGGCGACGCCGACGACGGTGAAGGAGCCGCGATTCAGCACGATAGTTCGTCCGAGAATTTGCGGATCCGCGGCGTAGTGGCCCTTCCACAGCCGGTGGCTGAGCACGACGGCTGGAGTGGAGCCGGGCGCGCTACACTCCTCGGGGAGGAATCCTCGTCCCATGGCGAGCGGGGGCGCCAGCACGGAAAAATAGTTGCAGGAAACCAGGAAGCCGGTAAGCTGCCGCGCTCCCGGTCCGCCGAGCGTGAGTTGGGCGGCGGAGTGCGCCGTAAGCCCGGTGAAGACGTGGTTCTGGTCGCGGTATGCCGCGTACTCGGAGTAGGATAAGAAGGCTCTGGAGCCGTGAATGTTGCGTCCGCGCAAGCCCTGCATGATCTGGTACACGGTGACCACTTCGCCAGGGTTGTGGACCGGGAGGGGCCGCAGCGCGATGGCGTTCAGCAGGGTGAAGATGGCCGAATTTGCGCCGATGCCGAAGGCCAAAGCCAGCACGGCTACCAGCGCGAAGCCCGGGGAGTTGCGAAACGTACGCAAGCTGTAACGAAGGTCTTGCAGCAGCACACCCATGCGGAGTTCTCCTTGAGCGGGAATACGGCGGCTGTGGCGGAATTGTTCCCGCAAGTTTTGACAGGCTGAAGCCTGTCCCACTGTACAATAATCGACAGTAGCTATGGGCGTATTCGCGGACTTCCGTTTCGGCGTGCGCAGCCTCGGGCAGGCGCGCGCCTTCACGGCCATCGCGGTCGGCTCGCTGGCGCTGGGCATCGGCGGCAGCACCGCCATGTACTCGGTGATCCACGCCGTCATCCTGGACCCGTTCCCCTACAAAGATCCCGACCGCCTGATGAGCGTCACCGTGCTGGGGCAGCGCGGTGGCAACTTCAGCTATTACCGGATCGACCAGTTCCTGGAAATCGCCCGGCACAATGAGGTTTTCAGCGGGGTGATCGCCTCGACGTGGAGTGACATCCTGTGGACGGGCGCGGGCGAACCGCAGCGGCTGCGCGGCAACCACTGCACCATGAACACATTCGATGTGATGGGGGTGCCGCCCCTGATTGGGCGTGCCACGCTTGCCTCCGACGCGGTCGAGGGCGCCGAGCCGGTGACGATTCTCGGCTACAAGTTCTGGCAGCGGCAATTCGGCGGCGACCCAGGCGTCCTGGGGCGCAAACTCCGCCTGAACGACAAGGTCCGCACCGTGATCGGCGTGATGCCGCCGCGCTTCATGTGGCGCGGCGCCGATGTGTACCTGCCGGACGTCTTTCACAAGGGAGAGACGGTGGAAGGCGAGCGCAGCGTTCATCTGCTCGGCCGTCTCAAGCCGGGTGTAACGCGGGAGCAGGCGTTGGCCGGCATACGAGCAGTGCTGCAACCGGTGCTGGAAGACCTGGAACAAACCTATCCGAATGACTTTCCCAAGCCATGGCGCATCCGCCTGCAAACTTTCGGCGAGACGTTTCCCAGCGGGATTCAGGATGCCTTGTGGACGCTGTTCGGCGCGGTGGGTCTGCTGCTTTTGATTGCCTGCGTCAACGTGTCGAACCTGCTGCTGTCGCGAGGCGCGTACCGGCGGAGGGAAATGGCCATTCGCGCGGCGATGGGCGCGAGCCGCTGGCGGATCGTGCGGCAACTGCTGGCGGAGAGCCTGGCGCTGGCTATCGGCGGCGGCGCCGTGGGTGTGCTGCTGGCCTGGGCGGGGCTGCGCGGCATCATCGCCGTGGTGCCGCCCAATACCATCCCCGACGAGGCGCACATCACGCTGAATGCGCCGGTGCTGCTCTTCACGCTGGTGGTTTCGGTGGTGGTCTCGCTGCTGTTCGGCCTGGCGCCGGCGCTCCAGCTGGCGGGGCGCGACCTGCTGACGCCGCTCAAGGAGGCCGGCCGCGGCGTTTCCGGCGGCGTGCGGCAGCGCCTGATGCGCGGCGCGCTGGTGGTGGCGGAGGTTGCGCTCTCCGTGGTGTTGCTGGTGGGCGCCAGCCTGATGATTCGCACGCTGCTCTCCATTCAGGGAGCGAACCTTACGTTCCATCCGGACCGGATCCTCACGCTGCGGATTCCGTTCTCCGAGCAACGTTATCCGGACGCGAACCGCCGCAACGCCTTCCTGCGCGACGTCCTGGGGAGAATGCAGACGGCTCCGGGAGTGCTCGCGGTGGGGATCAATGCGGGGATGCCGCCGGTGTACAGTTGGCAATTCCCGGTGGAAGCGGTGGGGAGTTCGCAGAAGGACAACCGTCCGGTGCTGGTGCAGCAGACAAACGCAGACTACCTCCGGGTGATGGGACTCAAATTGGTGCAGGGGCGCTTTCTGAACGAAGACGAGGTGGAGGCTCAACGCCACAGCATCGCGATCAACCAGACGCTGGCGCGGCGCTATTTCCCGGGCGGCGAGAGCGTCGGACGGCTGCTCCGGATTCCCCTGCTGCGCACGGCGCCGCTGAATCTGGCGGACGATTCGTTCCAGATTGTGGGCGTGGTCAACGACGCGGTAAACAACGTGTCCACCAACGAGACGTTGCCGGAATTGTACCTGCCGTATACCATCATAGGGCGCGCGGACCGGATCTTCGCGCTCGGCGCGGGCCGGGCTGAAGCACTCGCGGCAGTACTGAAAGCGCAGGTGTATGCTGTCGACCCCAGCCAACCGCTGATGGACGTGAAGAGCATGGAGACGGTGCTGGGCGAAAATGCGTATGCGCGCCCGCGCTTCAACCTGCTGCTCTTCGCCGTGTTCGCAGCCCTGGGGCTGGTGCTGGCGCTGTTCGGAATCTATGGCGTGATTTCGCATTCGGTGGCCCAGCAGACGCGGGAGATCGGGATTCGGATTGCGCTGGGCGCCAGTTTCGGGCAGGTGGTGGCCATGGTGTTGGGCACGGGCGCCCGGCTGCTGGCCATCGGCGTGGCGGTGGGATTGGGCGCTAGCGTTGCCTCGGTCAAGCTGCTGGCCGGACTGGTGCGCAACGTCTCGCGGTTCGACCCGTACTCGTTTGCGGCGGTCGCCTTGCTGCTGTTCGCCGCGGGGATCTTCGCCAGCTTCTGGCCCGCACGGCGCGCCGCGCGGGTGGACCCCATCGCTGCCCTGCGGGACCAGTAGGACAGGCCTCCGGCCTGTCCAAGCCAATCCCAGGCGGAGACAGGCCGGGAGGCCTGTNNACCTTGTCAACCGCGCCGCCGCGGCGTACAGTGAGTTCAAATGAAGACATTCCAAACGGCCGGAGCCCTGTTCGCCCTCGCCCTTGCCGCCTCCACCACGCCCGCCAATGCCGCCGTGCATGTCTGGGAAAAACAGGAAGTGACCCTGACCAGCGCCCGCTCCTGGCCGAACCCTTACACCGACGTGACAGTTTGGGTGGACCTGAAGGGTCCCAACTTCCAGAAGCGCGTCTACGGGTTCTGGGACGGGGGGCAGACCTTTCGCGTGCGGGTTCTGGCCATGGCGCCGGGGACGTGGACCTGGCGTAGCGGGTCCAATCCCGTAGACCAGGGGCTGGCGGGGAAAACCGGGTCCTTCGTTGCCGCGGAGTGGACCGAGGCGGAGAAGCAGAAGAACCCGCTGCGCAGAGGGTTCCTGCGCGCCACGGCCAATCATCACGCTTTGGAACTGGCCGACGGCACGCCCTTCGTCGTCATCGGCGACACCTGGTACGCCACCGGCACCAATCGCTTCAAGTGGTACGACGACGACCGCGAGCGCCCCATCGGACCGGAAGCGGGGTTCAAAGACTACGTGCGCTACCGCAAGGCGCAAGGCTACAACTGGGTCAACATCATCGCGGCGTTTCCCAACTGGATGACCGACGGCCAATCGTGGCACGTCGTCATGAACGATCCGGAAAAGACGACCGTTCGCTCGGCATGGCTGGAATTCGGCACCGGCGACTCACCGCGCACCGGCAGCGCCAAAAACATGGACAACGAGGGCGGCCGTCCCTTCGTCTTCCCTGGAAAAGTTCCGGGTTATGAAAACATGTTTCCCGATGTGGACCGCGTCAACCCCGAGTACTTTCGCTACGTGGATCGCAAGATCGATTACCTGAACGAGCAGGGGTTTGTGCCGTTGATCGAGGTGTCGCGCCGCGATGCCAGTCTGCTGTGGAAGAAGTATTACGGCTGGCCGGATTCCTACGCGCGGTTCATTCAGTACGTCTGGTCGCGCTATCAGGCGAACAATACGGTGCTCAGCCCGATTCACCTGGACATCATCAGCGAGAGCGTCGGGCCGGACGATTACCTGGCCGCCATCAAAGTCGTAGTGGACAAGTTTGGGCTGCCGCCCTTCGGCACGCTGCTCTCCTCGAACGCCAACCCGTCGACGCTGGAGAATTGGGGCGAGGGCTCGTGGGTCACCCTGCAACAGACCGGGAACATGCGCGAGCACAACAATTACTGGTATCTGACCGAGATTTTCAACCAGGCGCATCCGCAGCCGGCGCTGGACGGCGAGCCGTATTATGCCGGCTACACGGATGTGCGGGGCCTGGGCGGCGGGCGCGGCTACCAGTTTGGGGCTCCGGGCGGAACCGAAAAAGACGATCAGTTCGTGCGCTCTTCCATGTACGGGAATTTTCTCTCGGGCGGCTTCGGCGGGCACGTCTACGGAGCCGAGGGCATCTGGGGCGCGGACATCGAAGCTGCCGCTCCCACCAAAATGTGGGACGCATTCCAGTGGAACTCGGGCAGGCAGATGCAGCACCTGCGCACGTTTGCCTTCTCTATCGGCAAGCGCTACCAGGAACTGGTGCCGCTGGCCGATCTCGTCTCGCCCAACAAGACCCACGATATCCGCTCCTACGAAGGCTGGGCGTACTGCGCGCGCACTCCAGACAAGAACATCTTCCTGGCGTATTTCGAAAAGGGCTGCCCGCGCAGCCAGGTGCGCGGCGCCAGGCTGAACAGCGTGTACCGGGCGGAATGGTGGGATCCGCGAAAAGCCACGTGGCAGGACGTGGGCGGCACTGGGACGCTCCCCTCCAGCGTGATCGGCATCATCATGCTGCCCGATTTTCCGGGAGATACCGACTGGGGACTGCGCCTCACCTATACGGGCCCGGCGCCGCGCCAAAAATGAACCCTCGAACCGCGCCATAATCGATCCATGAAGGTGTGGCCAATGGTTTTGATTTTCATGACGGCCGGCGTGTGCCTCGCGGACACTCGCGACAGCGAGTTTCAGAAGCTGGCCGACCGCTTTTTTGACGAAGTGATGTTCCACTACGACCCCGTTTCCGCGACTCAGGCGGGGTTCCATCAATACGATGCGATGCTGGCAACGGGGTCGCGCGCCGATATCGAAGCGCAGACGGCGGCGCTCCACCGGTTCGAACAGGAAGTGGAGAGCTTCGATGCGCGCGGCCTGACGCCTGTGGTGGCGGCGGACCGCGAACTGGTGCTGGCGCAGATTCGCG
>PLDO01000678.1 GCA_003136215.1 Bryobacterales bacterium | reverse complement strand
CGGCGGGCATGGAGCAGTTCATCCTCGTCCGGAGGAACTGGCGGTAGGGAGTCTTCGCGGCGCCAGGCTTCGAGCAAGTGCTCGCCCAACTGCCGGCAGGTTTCCACCAGGAAGGCGCCAGAGCCCATGGCGGGGTCACAGACCTTGAGATCGAGAATCTGTTCCGACGTTGGCTCGGGTCCGAGTTGCTGAAGCACGGGAGCCAAGGCTGCTTCGACTATGGGGCTTGTGAGCGATCGTGGCGTATAGTGCGATCCGCTGCGGCGGCGTTCGGGTGACGGCTGGAAGATCATCGAGCCGGCAGGGACCACTGCGGGCGTCAGGTCTTTCTCGATCTTTCGGTCGAGCGCGGCCAATAGGTCGGCGAGCGAAGCAGCGGATTTCAGTGCGGCCGCCGCCTTCGGGGCTAGTTTCTGGCCGGTGGCTTTCTGCAACCACTCGCCGCGTTTGGCGGGTCCGGCGCGAAGCAGTTCTTCCAGGTTGATGGTGACGGGCGCGCCACCCTTCGCTTTCTTCGGCGACGTGATCGCGATGGCAGGTCCAGCGGCAACCTCAAGGGTGAAGCCCATGACGGCTTCGTAGACGCTACCGATCTGTTCGACATCGAGGTTGCGATAGCTGAGCCGTTCGCCGTCGAGGATGAGCAGGTTCTCGAGTACGCGATGGAGTACGCCGTCCGAGATGCGGGGAATGGCGATAGGATCTCCCGCTCCCTGGCGGCCTTCGAGGAAGGCGTAGCGGCCGGGATCGAAGAGGTAGCCGCGGCGGGCGGGCAGATCGAACTTGGGCCCGTGGCTTCCCCCGTCATATATGAGGCGGAATAGCGTGAGGAGTTGCGCCCAGGCTCCGAAGCGCTGGTCCATGGTGTCCGGATAGCGAGCAGCGTCGGCGCGGAGCCGCTCGAAGAGACCGCCGACGCCGTAGTGGTTGGCGTAGATCGGATCGGTCGAGAGCAGGCCGCGATCCTCGGCAAAGAGGATGAAGACCAGCCGCAGGAGCACCGTGAGCAGGCCCTGGTAGACCTGATGGGGATCGTTCGCCAGGACGTCTTTCAGTAACTGGCCCGACGACTGGTCATGGCCCGCCTGGAAGCCGCGCAGCAGTTCGTACAGCGCGGCCAACACCTGCCCCGCCAGACGCGTCGAGACGACGTTCTGGTATTTACGGCTGGCGGCGAGGATCGCCGGGAGCTGCTCCTTCCTCTCGACAACGAAGAGGCGGTCGGCGGAGAGCAGCATGTCGAGGGCGGCGAAGAGCGGCCGTCCCGCGACTTGGATCATTTCAGGGATGCGGAAGGTGAGAAAGCCGCTCGATTCGCCTCGGGGAGCGTAGACCAGGCGGATGGCTTGCCGGTTGACGAGCAGTCCGGCTGGCACTTTCGTTTCGCGCAGCAGGCGCTCAAAGCGGGCTTGCGGGCTGGCCTGCCATTGCCGCACACCGGTGGGGATGGCGGTATCGAAATCCTGAATGGCTGGCAGTTCCTCAATCAGTAGCAGCCAGTCGGAGTCGTCACGGGCCGAGTCGCGTACGGCATAGGTCGGCTGAAGCGTCTCGCCATAATCCCGCAAGTAAAACTGAAGCGTCTCGGGCAGGGCCGGGCCTTGCGCCGTTCCGGCGATGTCGGCTTGCGACCAGCCGAGAATCGATTCAGCGAACGGGAGAAACCCCGGCAGTTCACCGATGGGCTGGCCGGCGCGGTCCTTGGGCAGGAATTCGAGCAGCGCACGGTGGCGAGGCAGGAAGTTCTGATTGATGTGCGCACGGGCCTCCAGCAGGGCCGGAATGGAGACTACCAACCCTTCAGGCTGGATGTAGCCCAGCCACTGTTCATGCGCGAGCTGTTCCGGGGACTTCGCCATGGTGGTTAGTTGGTCACCGGCCAGAGATAGACGAGGCCGATGGGTTCGACGCGGCGGGCCTTCACTTCATAGAGGGCACGAATACGCTCAGGCTCTGTCTCACGTTCGCGATGCAATTCGCCGAGGCGTGTCTCCCAGTAGCGCCGGTCATGCTCCTTCTGACGGCGTTCGTCATCGTTGAAGTCGAGCAACAACTGAAGGCTCTTGTCGTGGGCGCTGATGGTGGAGAGTAGGTGGGTCTGTTGCAGATCGAGGATCTCTCGCATGGCTTTGGCCTCAGCGTCCGCGCGTTTACCGAGAGCGGTGCGGGCGTCCTGTTCGTATTCCCGCGCCCGAGTTTCAAGGTGAGGCAGCAGATCCTGGATGTCGCGCGTTACCGATTCCAACAGTTGGCGGCGGATGGTTTCGTTGAGACGGTGATCGCGCGGAGCCATCAGGGCATCATCGAGCAGCCGCAACGTCTCGGTTTCGGCAGTGCGGGCGTAAGGGGTAAGCGGCTCCGTTCGGGTGGACTCGCGCCAGCGGGCCGTCACGGGAATGATCTCTTCGTGAAGGCGGGCTGCACCGGGGCCATAGAGTGCCAACCGCCCCAGCAGGATCACGCGGGGGATGGCGTCGTTGGTCTGACTCAAGCAGGCGCGGGATAGATCGTGGTGTACGAAACCCTGGGAAATAAATCGAGACAACAGGCGGCGGACGACCGGGTGCTCCAGGTGAAGATGCACCACCTCATCCGTGACGATTCCGGGGTCCTCGAAAACCACCGGCCGGATGGGCGCGATGCGACGCCACTCCCACAGGCGCTCACTCCGATCACGTGGCTTGCGCAGGGCGTCGAGAGTGGCGGCCCAGGTGGGATCGGCTCCATCGCGCTGGTCGATCGCGGGGAACGTGTACTGCGTCGGGCCATGAATGGCGGTCGGGGTGCCGCTGGCGGCTTGGGCACCTAGTGGCTCGGAACCTGCGATGCGAAGTCCGCAGGAGATGGCAGCGCGGAAATGGTCTTCCTGAAAGGCGACGGCCTGGCGGGAGCGATTGAGCATGCCGCGAAGGCGGTCGATTTGCTCGCGGAGAGCGTCTTGCCGCTCTCGGGCGGCTTCCAGTTCGTCCTGCATCGTCTCGCGGCGTTCCTTCTCGATATCGGCGTCGCGGATCTGCTGTTCGAGTGTCGAGAGATCGCGGCGGCGGATGCCGTTCTTCATCAGCCTTTCCAGGCGACTTTCGATGACTTGCGAGAGCGAGCCAAGTTCCTCCTGGATGCGCTTGGTCTTTTCGACCAGCACCTTCAGGATTCGATCCTCAGGCCGCTGCGTGTAGAAGAAATAATTGCAATAGACGTCGGGGCTGGGCTGCAGCTTGCGGTCGATGCGTCCGTTGCGCTGCTCCATGCGCCCGGGGTTCCAGGGAACGTCGAAATGGAAAAGATTCCAGCAATGGGCTTGCAGGTTGAGACCCTCGCGCGCTGCATCGGTCGCGATCAGAATTCGCAATGGATGCTGCTTCGGATCTGCATTAAAGGCTCTCTTGATCGACTCGCGCTCCGCAGCCGGAGTCGGACCGTGATAGACCGCGATGCGCTCCTCGGCCCGGTCCGATTGATCGATGAGCGCGTTTAGCTGATTGAGAAGATAGCGCTTGGTGTCGTCGTACTCGGTGAAAATGATGACGCGAATGTCGGTCCAGTGCTTACCGTCTTGGAGCTGTTCAGCGCGAATCCACTCCGCCAGCTTCTTTACCCGGCCATCGGGCTGGAAGCGGGCCTTGTCGGCAAGCTCCGTCATTTCGTCAAGAAGCTGTTGCTCGCGGTCGAAAAGGGACCTTGATGATTGATCTGTGGTCGGTCCGATGGTCGCCGTGGTGGCGGCCTCCATCTGGGCGTCGGCCTCCGCGGCGAGCGCCTCCTCAGAGAGGGTAGCGCGTTCGTCGTCCGCGCCAACCGATTCTGTGAGCAAGTCGAGCGATGTCGCGGCTGTTGGCACCGGTGGCGCCTGTTCCCACTGCTTCTTGACGGTCTTGCGATGGACCGCCATCGTTTTGGCGAAAGCTTCGATTGATGAGAACAGCCGCTGCTGAAGACCGGTGATCAGAAGGCCGGAAGCACTCTGCGTGCGCCGGCTTTCTCCCGCCAGACGCTCTTCGCGGAGGGAACGGTACTGGTCGAGCAAGGCGGCGATACGAAGCTCGGGAGAGTCGGCGGATAGACCCGAAATATCAACCTGCACGACATGGCGCTTCGGAAATCCGCCAACGATCTCACGCAGGTCATCCTTGAGGCGGCGCACCATCACGTCATCCAGGTTGCGCTTAACCACTTTGACGCCGCGGCAGAAGCGCTGCGGATCCAACAACTCCAGCAGTGCGGTGAAACTATTCGAATGGCCGTTGTGCGGGGTGGCGGATAGAAACAATCGGTGTTCGAACCTGGGAGAGAGCCCCTGGATCGCTCGCGTAATCTGCGAGTCGATGGCATAGCGTTGACCGCTCGAAGGCGCGGCATGATGGGCCTCGTCGAGGATCAACAGGGTGCCCGGGCGGAACGTCCCGAGCCAGTTGCGGAGAGGCCCGGCGTAGGTCTCGTCGATCAACAGACGGTGGGAAATCAGGAATCGGGAATGGGCCGTCCAGGGGTTGACCCCGAAGCCTCGTTCGCGGCGAATCTGAGCGATAAAGTCTTTGTCGAAGATCTCGAAGAGGAGGCCAAAGCGCTGCTCAAGTTCCTCCTGCCACTGGAGTAGCATTGACGGCGGGCAGGCCACTACGATTTCGCGAACCTTCTTGCGCATCAACAATTCCCGCGCAATCAAGCCGGCCTCGATGGTCTTGCCCAAGCCGACGTCATCCGCAATAAACAAATTCACGCGAGGTAGTCGCAGCGCCTTCCTCAATGGTTCGAGTTGATAGGCGTCAAGCCGGATACCCGCGCGGAAAGGGGATTGCAGGAGGGTGGCGTCGGTGGAAGTGACACAATTCCAACGGAGGGTATTGAGATAGGCGGAGAAGTATTCAGGCGGATCGAAGCCGCGCTGGGCAAGTCGCGCCCATTCCTCGCCCGTCAGAATTGCCGCGTCCAGTTCCCGCTCCCACAAAACGGCGAGTTCCTGCCCTTGTGCGTCATCCTCAATGCAGGAAAGTTCTACGAGCGTCGAATCGTGCGGTCGCGGGCGTGGAACCAGCCCTTCCACCAGGTACAGTCTTTGGCGGACACGGACAATCTGGCCGACTTCTGGGATTGCGGCAGTCGCATTCATGATTATTGAAATGCTTAGAATACTAAAGGTTATCGCGTTGTCGCCGAAGATGTTGGGAGAAGGCAGTCCGCGCGCAACAGGCTCACCGACCCGGCGTTGGTCGACGATTCATTTTAGCGGTCCGAACTATATGGTCGATCCTCAAATGATCCAAGGCGGCCCAAATCCCAATCAAGAAGTCGAACGAATTCGTGAAATGTACATCCTGAAAATTGACAAACCACACTGGGCCAAACGGTTCCGTTTGACTCAATCGTGTGCATCCTGAGTGTCAGACCGTGGCCATGAGGACAAGTCAGCACGGCCCTAAAGCGTAAGGCCGTGGCAGGACTGCATGCTTTCCAGTGGAGGGGTGGTGGATTGCCATCTCCACAATAGCGGCGGGCTACAGTGTGCCGAGCAGGCCCGAGTCGGGGCGTTTTGCGGCTACTAGAAGGCGACTCGCTTGGTGGCTTGACAAAACTGGTGAGCCATCGGATTGCCGATGTTAGCCACTGTCTAATGCGCATCGCGGAACCCAAGAAATCCAATGGACCTCGAAACCATGTTCCAGCGATATTCTGTCGTTCGCTCTGATCGATTCGTCATAAGATGCGCTTTTCGAGCGATTATCCCCAGAGTTGCTGTGCAGTGTTGCGGAACACGGTTTCGCCGCAAATTGGACACGTAGGGATCGCAGGGACCTGACGTCGTAATCTTGGAATGAACGGCGACCACGGGCTAATTTTCCACAAGTTGAAGTTGGCGTCTCCGCCGCCGAGACGCCGGACGGTCTCGATTGCAAGCAGCGCCCCCGCGAGCACAGACACGAAAGCAAACGGAGCAAACACCTGCCGGCCGCTTTCCGTTCGCAGTGCTGCCTTTGCACACAATGCTTTGAAGAGGCTGTCGTACGCTTCGCCTTCAAGCGCGGCCGCAGTCAAGCCGCGATCAGGATACCGGGCGAGAATCATCTGAGCTGCCATTGGGGAGATGACACCTTCCTGAACATCCTTTATTGTCACCCCTAATGCTAGTGCGATATCCAGTGTCCGACCGGTCTCCAAGTCGTCGGGTGGGTAGATACACCCAAGGCATGCCTGGCGGGATGGCTGGCAGTTGAAATGAAGGACGATCTCACGGATATCGGTTGTGGAGGCATCAAACACTTCGCCAGGTATTTCCGATTGAAGGGATCGTCTCGCCATCCGACTATCGACTCCAACTATCAATCGCCGCAACCAGCGTGGATCGTCTTTCTTTTCCGGCAGGTCCTGCAAACGGTCCACTCTAGGCAGCAGTTTGACGTGTGAAAACGAAGCTTGGGCACGACCAACTAGCCGCTCTGCTTTGCTAAGACCAACGTCGCTTTCTCTGAACCAAAGCTGGCGGTTGAGATTACCCTTCTTTACGATGTCGAAGTCAACTACATCCAGTTGTCCCCGAACGTCAAACCACCTCAACGCCCACAGGTACCCATTGCCGATTGCCCCGGCACCGGCGAGATAGGTCCGGCCGAGATCGACCTGGCGGGATGTGACGTCAAGTGTCAAGCCAAGAGATTTAAGGTCGAGGATCAGCGGATCATGATCGGGAAACGGCAAGCTGTCGCCTATGGCAACTCTGAGCGCGGCAGCGGCGACGTAGCACGCGACGACAACCAAGAGCGCGGGATGGATTTCTTGGACACCGGGCAGACTCGCTCTTTGCCTGCTGATACAGGCTGTATCGCCATCCGAACTGACCCAGATTGTCGGCGCCGCCGATCGTGGTGGAATCTGTCCGATAATTATTTCAACCGCTGGAATTCCGGAGTCCACGTGGTGACTGGCACTCTCTAGTGTGCGCGCCAGGAGTTTAGACACCTGTTCGCACAGGAACACATTCGACGGCACAGACTCATCAACTGTTACAAGAGCATGTGCCTGCAGCAATTCTTCTGCCTCCTCGGTATCGATACCAAGCGTCGCCGCCAAGCTATGTGCATTCTCACGAATAGCTTGAGCATTCAGGTAATGATCTGGCATTTTATTTCCATGTAGTCCTTCGAAACTTCAACCCATTTATTGTTTTCCTGAAGTTCGAAGAGCGCAGCGTCAGAGAGAAATGACGCAACCCGCACGTTGCTCGCGAACCACGGGAGTACAAACGAAAGTGCGCCAACATGTCGAATGATTGCTCCGGTATCATCCGCGATCGAATGGAATGCCTCAGCGGGATGCGAGTGAACCTGAGCGCCGATAATTAGACGATGTTCACGGAGATAACCCTTCAAGGCCGCCATCTCCTCTGGAGGTATCTGGAATCGATCCCGTCTCGCAGTTTGCCTCGGCCGGCGGACTTCTTGGATGTCCACCGTTTCGGTAGCGGCGTTACGGCGTCCGAGCCAAAGCACTATACATTCCTGCTGACCGCGACCGGCGGCCCGCAAGTGGTCTATTGTTTCGACAATTATGGCATTGCTGCATATGAGCTTCGGCATGGTTAGCCGGTTCCCTTCAGCCATGCGTGCCAGTAACGAGTGAGGAGGCCTCCGAGATCATATCCCGTCTGACTACGATAGGCATCCCAATGGTCGTTTATGTGGCTCGAATGGGTATGGTATTCGCGCGCTCCGGGCGAGCAGATAAAAGGCAAGCCAGTGCCGGGGTGTGTACTGGTATTAAAGACCCCCGTTCGGTTTGGGGAGATTTCCGCAGGCGCCGGGCTAGATTTAAGTGGCACACCAGTGGCGGAGAGCAGTTTGAAGCTTGGTGGTTCCGAGTTCCAGTCCTCGCAGTTAGCAAGTAACCGTAGGGCGGTGCGCCGGTCGGCAGTGAAGGTCAGATCGACGTATGGGTATTCAAGGTTGTGTATGAGCCATCCCCTTGCGGCAGCCAGCCTCGCGGTGATGTGCTCAACTTGCGCTTGAAATAGGGCCTTAGACGCTAATGGGTGCATTTAGACTCCGCCACCACCTTCAGCCGGACCCCAATCGACGACCACACACCCCTTCAAGTTGTTGGCCTCGAACGATAGCGAAGGGTTGATGGTTCGTTTATCCGCCGTCGCGACCCAGCCCGTCGTATCGGTCAACTTCAGGGCCTTGGCTGCTTTTGCCAACTCGATTTCTACGGCCTGCTTAATCGGAACGCGCGCCGGGTGGCCGTCCGGATAGAACCCAGATGTGGTGGCGACCTCCACCGCAACGTGATGAGCGTCGGGCTCGAAGCTCTCTATATCGCGTAGCTCCTGCAACGCCTCGTCAACTTCGTGCTCGGCCGCATGCTCCAGGGTCCGTGCCGCCCCCAAATCAGCTTCTGCCCGCTTCAGGTGGGCCTCAGCCTGCTGCACTTCATCGCTGTGTTCCATTAGTTTTCTCCTTTACAACAGATTGACTATGCGCTATGCTGCTTCTGCGATCGGCTAATTGTCGATCTCATACGTTCAACTATAGCATAAGCATATTACACTATAAGCGATGAGTCAACAGGACAACGAAGTCACCGCACCAGGACTGGGCAAGCGGCTCACCGAGCTACGCGAGGAACGCGGGTGGACCCAGAAGCAACTAGCTGAAAAGGCGGGGCTTAGCGTAGCTTTCTTAAGCGAAATCGAAAACGGAAAGCGTAACCTCAGTTCTGGCAAACTCCTGCATTTGGCCGATGAACTGGGGGCCTCACTCGACTACTTGATGCGAGGAGAGCATGCTCCCGTCCGGGAGCGCCGGCCAGTCGAAATCCCGCCGGAGTTGGACGAGGTGGCTCAGGAACGCGGGTGGTCCTATCAAGAGGCAGTTGCTCTCCTTCAAGCTCGGCATTTAATTAAGGCGCGCCGCAGCCCCGATGGGACTGATGTGCCGAAAATCTACAAAAGGGATGATTGGCTCGATTTGTACAGGAGGCTATTTGAATGATCGATTTGGTCCGCCATCCGAAATTGCGGCAGATTGCGCGGGACCTTCACATCCCTGACAGTGAGGACTGTTTGCGCGATCTTCGCGATCACGCAATCCAGACCGTGCGCGAGATGTTGCGGGAGTGGAGTCTGGAAACAATCGAGGACCTCCGCCGACTTGTAGCGGATCGCCTGTCGTTAAAGATTGAGTTCATTCGCAGCGATGAAGACGTAAGTCGACTTGCTTCGGAGTACCAACATTTTTTTCTTCGGTTTCGACAGATTCTGGACGCGGAGTTCATTTCCGGTGATACTGAGGGACTTTTAGTTGACAACCCAAGCCCCAAGAAGGGTGGGAGACGCTACCTCGCCATCATCGACGCGCGCGGATCGCGGGCAGCCCGCGCCTACTTTACGGCGTGGCACGAGGTTGCGCATCTTTTGCTGTGTCCACCGAAGCAAATGATGTTCGAGGGCTTCCGGCGAACGCCGAGCGATGCTCTCAAACGCAAGGATCCGCTTGAATCGGCAGTCGATCACATTGCAGGTCTCCTCGCATTTTGGGAACCGCTGTTCAAGCCTGCATTGCTTGATACATCCGCCGGAAATCTGACTTTTGGTGGGATTGAGACGGCCACGGGGATCGTTGCTCCCGGTGCCAGTTTGTACGCTGCGACCCTTGCTGCAATCCGCCTCTGGGAGGGGCCGGCGATCTTCTTGACAGCGGAAGAAACGACGAAGACGGATGGAACCGGATACGCGCTACGGCTGCAGACTGTCATTCCTAATGAACTTGCGAGGCCACTTAATCTAAGGATTCGTAAGTCGATGCGCGTTCCGATCGCGTCGGCACTGTTTCAGGCTTTCCAGGAAAACCTCGACTTAGAGCGATCGGCGGCCGAGAACCAGAGAATGTGGGAGGTGTCTGGTCACGGGAACTTGCCTCCCCTCAGTTGGAAAATTCAGGCATTGCGAAGGGGGCCGGCGGTCTATGGAATACTCAAGCCCGCGAGCTCACCCCTCTATCGATTGTCCGGGCGAATTGTAAGCAACAATTGATTGCGAAGCTAAGGACGCTTCAGAACACGTGGTTGCCAACGGTTAGGCGCTATCGCACAACTTAGAGACGAGAAGCGCAGTTCAAGTCTGGCCGCGCCACTACTTGTCGGCCGCGGATGAAATCTGCGACCACTCGATTCCAAAGCGGTTCAGGTATTTGCGCAGGCGATCGGCATCATTCGTAGTCGCCTTGCGACCGCGCGAGGCGCTGAACAGCACGCGGCCCGCTTCGGAGAGGGATCGGCACTGGCGGCACACTTCAATCACATGGCTGACCTGCACGCGGTCAAATTCGTCCATTTCAGCTACGCGATCGCTGCCGATGAGATCTCGGAGTCGGTCTTCCGACCCTCCGATCCGCGGGTCAGCCCATGAATGGTGGAGGCGTTCGATTTCTTCATCCACGACCTCAACGGAAATGCGGCCGCCCAAGGTCAGGGTGGCCATGCGGGCCACGGCTGCATTCAGATCGCGAAAGTTTCCCTTCCACGCGGCGACTGGGGAAAGCGCGAATTCAAGAAACTTGTGGCGCGCTTCTTTGCTGAATGTGATCCGGTTGCCAGTCTTCTGGGCGTATTGATCGAGTTCGAACTGCAGGTTGGGTTCGATGTCCTCGGGCCGCGCCCGGAGTCCCGGAAGCGAGAACGTCCAGAGGTTGATGCGGGCCAGCAAGTCTTCGCGGAATCGGCCATCCCGCACGGCGGCGAACAAGTCGCGGTTCGTGCCGGCGATCAATTGAAAGTCGCTATGGCTCTCGCGGTCCGACCCGAGCGGAAGAAACGTCTTCTCTTCTAGCGCGCGGAGCAACATCGCTTGCTCGTCAGAGCCGAGTTCACCGATTTCGTCGAGAAACAGCACGCCGCCGTCGGCGGTCCGAAGTAAACCTGGGCGATCCTTCAGCGCCCCGGTGAAGGCGCCTTTTGTGTGGCCGAACAGAGCCGACATGGCTCCATCGCCGCGCAGTGTCGCGCAGTTTACGTCCACGAACTCGCCCTTGACTGCATGGCGCGCCTTCTTCAGTTCGTAGATGCGGCGTGCCAGGCGCGACTTGCCGGCGCCGGTGGGCCCCATCAGCAGGAGCGGGTCGCGGGTGGCAATCGCCACCTGCTCAATGCGGTCGATCAGCCGGTTAAAGGCGATGTTCCGCGTTTCGATGCCGCCCTTCAGGTAGGAGACACCTTCTCTCTGCTCCTGTTGAAAGCGTGAAGCGATCCGGTCGTAGCGAGACAGGTCGAGATCGATGATCTTGATCTTTCCAGGCGCACTGCGATCACGATCCGGCGAGCATTGGACGAGCCGTCCCGGCAGCCACCGGGATTCGGTGAGCAGGAACAAGCAGATTTGGGCCACGTGCGTGCCCGTGGTGATGTGGATCAGGTAGTCTTCGGAATCGGTATCGAATGGGTAGGCGCGGGCGAAGTTGAACAGCGCCTCGTAGACCTGCTCGAAGTCCCACGGATCGCCGAAATCGATTTGGTGAAGCCGCATCTCGGTTTCCGGCGAAATCGTCGAGATGTCGCGGCTCACTTGGCTGGCAAGCGCTTTGTCGCGAGAGCCGTGCAGGAGTTCGAACCGCTTCACGATCAGATCCGGTTGGCGACAGAGAGCGACCGACGGTCGCCAAGTCTGCCAGCGGTCGGGGTGTTTGCCCTGGTCGAGTGTTGTCCCAAGCAGACTGATGACGATGGACGAACCGTTAGGCATAGACAGAATTCTAAGATTTTATCCTAACGTATCCACGGACAAAAGGTCTAGTCGATGGTCATGGTTTGGAATCAGCAACTTGTGGTTTGGCAGAGCGAGTGCTTTTATACATCGCGAAAGCGAGGACATGGACATGGCAAACAAGACACTGTTCGCAAGCCTTCGGGACGCGTTGATCCCGCAAACGAACACAGTGAACTCCGAAAACGCACCGGCGTATGCGCTAGCACCGAAGCAAGCCCTGGCGCAGTACGCGGCAACCGGCTGTTTCGGTCGGACCTTCTACGCCACGGCCGACGAGCAGCTGACCCGTGTCCTCGAACTGTGCGATGCGGTGGATGCGGAGCTCGTCGCGCGCGTCGCCGTTTACGCTCGGACGCAGTCGTTCATGAAGGACATGCCCGCACTGCTGTGCGCGTGGCTTGCCGCGCGTGAGCCACGGCTGCACGAAGCCGTATTCGCGCGCGTCATTGACAACGCGCGCATGCTGCGGACCTATGTGCAGATTCTTCGGTCCGGGGTAGTTGGCCGGAAGTCGTTGGGAACTGCTCCCAAGCGGCTGGTACGCGAATGGCTCGCCAGCCGTGATGAGGCGATCCTGTTCAGCTCCAGCGCAGGGCAAAGCCCGTCGCTCTCGGACATCGTAAAGATGGTTCACCCGAAGCCGGCGGGAGCGAAGCGCGAAGCGTTCTACGGCTACATGCTCGGCCGGTCCCACGACGCGAATGCGTTGCCGAAGCTGGTAATGCAGTTCGAGCAGTTCAAGGCTGGCGAGTCCTTGGAAGTTCCGGACCTTCCGTTCATGCTGCTGTCGGCGCTACCGCTCTCTCAGGCGAACTGGGTGAGCATCGCGAAGAATGCTTCGTGGCAGACCACGCGCATGAACCTGAATACGTTCGCCCGGCATGGTGTATTCGACGTGCCTGGCTTGGCGACCGTCATCGCGGCACGTCTGCGCGATGCGAGCGAGATTCGGCGGGCGCGCGTGTTCCCCTACCAACTGTTGACGGCCTATCAGAGCTGTGACGCGGCTGTTCCTCAAGAGGTGCGGGATGCTCTGCAGGACGCGATGGAATTGGCGATCGCGAACGTGCCCTCGATCGAAGGACGGGTGGTGGTGTGTCCCGATGTTTCGGGCTCCATGGCCAGTCCTGTCACCGGCCACCGGCGCGGTTCGACGACGAGCGTGCGGTGCATCGATGTGGCGGCGCTGGTCGCCGCGTCGGTGCTGCGGAAGAACCAGGACGCGACTGTGCTTCCGTTCGATTATGGCGTGGTTTCTCTCGATCTGAATTCGCGCGACAGCGTGATGACGAATGCTGGGAAGCTGGCGTCGATCGGCGGAGGCGGCACGAACTGCAGCGCTCCGGTTCGTCTTCTGAGCACGCTACAGAAGGATGCCGACCTGATCGTCTTCGTCTCGGACAACGAGTCGTGGGTGGACCAGGGCCGCGGCCGGGGAACTGCGTTACTGGCCGAGTGGTCGGCATTCCGGCAGCGGAATCCGAAGGCTCGTCTGGTTTGCCTGGATATCCAGCCAAACCAGACGACGCAAGCGGCAGAGCGTGCGGACATCCTGAACATCGGAGGATTCTCCGATCAGGTGTTCGAAGTGATCTCGGCGTTTGCTTCGGGGCAACTCGAGGCGGACCACTGGATCGCCCGTATCGAAGCGGTAGCGGTTTGACTGTGAATAGGGCCGAATGCTGGCGGGACTACATTTCAAACAATGAGACGTCTCGACCAAAGTTGTCTTGTCGGCCCTTTCCATGGTCGCTGGCGAATGCCGGCGGGATTACATAACTCCTTGCGGGTTCAACTCCCGCTTCCTGGTTGGAGTCAATCGGGAGAAGTTTGGCTGGGAGAATCTCGTCAACGCTTGTCGCCGGCATGGTCGGCCTGCGGTTAATGCAGGAGTAACTACACGACTCTGGAGGTCCCGGTTCAACTCCGGGCTGCGCTTAACGAACGCAGTGGTCTAGCGGCAGGATGCCAGTGAGGCGTTTCTCTAATGATTGTCACCGCAGGCCCGGCTGGATCCTTTCGGAGGCCGAATGCTGGAAGGGACTACATCAAACCATGTGCCGTCTCTCCAACCCTCTTGTCGGCCTCATTGAAGTGGTCTTGCTGGCGAACGCCGGCGGGAGTACATGGTATGGCGGGTTTCGATACTCGCTCTCGCGTCGCCTCGCAAGAGGAACGCGGGAAACTCTCGTCAACACTTGTCGCCAGAGCGGAAGGCCTGCGGCGAATGCAGGGGGAGCTACATTCTAATCTGTGGGTTCCCGGTTCAAATCCGGGTCGCGCCTCCTGGGCACGATAGCTCAACTTGGTAGAGCAGCAGAACGTTTCTCCAACGATCGTCGCCGCAGGCCGAGACAGATGACAGAATGGCAGTAGCCGATGCGATTAGAGCAGGAAGTCAAGACCCGATTGTGTTCCTGGAAAGGTTAACAGACATGTCTACACAAAAACCCGAGCCCGCTTCGATAAGGGAGGTCCTGCTATCCGAAATCGCACTCCAGGAGCCGAAGACGGCGATATCGGCACCTCTTTCACAGAGGTCGGTATTGGATGCCGCAGCAAGGAAGCTTCGGGGATGCGACCCGCAGGCGATCCTTACCCAATGGAGCGAACTGTTCCGTACCGGACTTCTGGCATGGGGGCTCGACTTGTCAAATCCCGATCCGCCTTTCTTTCACACCACTGGCAGCGGCCGACGAGCCCTTGAGAACGCTACACGCGACCCGTCCAATCCAGCCGGCTATCTGCGTCATCTAGCGTCAATCGCGCCTATCGACGTGGTATCTATGTCGTATCTGGCCGAAGGCCTCGAGTGTTATGTCGCAGGCCTCTACAAGGCTGCCGCAGTAATGGTGGGTGCGGCTGCGGAGGCCGTTATCCTGAATCTTCGCGAAGTCACGGTCCGGCGATTAACTGAACTCGGTAAACCGCTCCCAAAGGACATTGACGATTGGAGGATCAGGACCGTATCGATTGCCCTCCACGGCTTATTTGAAACGCATAAGAACTTGTTCCGACGCGACCTGCGGGAACCGTTTGAAGCATACTGGTCTGCGTTCGCGCAACAGATCCGCGCGGTCCGAAACGATGTGGGCCACCCGAAGAGCGTCGATCCCGTAACTTCGGACACCGTGCACGCTTCGCTGCTGATTTTCCCAGAGTTGGCCCGGATAGCGCACGGCCTCGCCGACTGGGTTAATAGGGAGCTTGCCTGAACGCTGAATTCGAGATCGCAGAGCAGGGCCAGAATAGAGGATACAGAGATGTCGGAAACCACATACAACGTGTTCGCGCCCGAGCGCGGCCTGCCAGTGAAGGCGTGGACGAAAGGCGTACCCCTCGAGGACGCCGCGCGCCAGCAACTCCTGAATGTCGCGCAACTTCCTTTCGTCTTCAAGTGGGTCGCGGCAATGCCGGACGTTCATTGGGGAATGGGGGCGACCATTGGCAGCGTGATTCCGACGAAGGGTGCGATCATTCCGGCCGCAGTCGGCGTGGATATTGGCTGCGGAATGATGGCGGTCCAGACCAGCCTGAATGCGCGCGATCTCCCGGACAGTTTGCATGGCATTCGAACCGCGATTGAAACTGCCGTGCCGCATGGCCGGACGAACCACGGTGGCGCTGGTGATCGCGGTGCCTGGGGCGACATTCCGGAACGGAACGGCGGAGTCTGGCTAACGGAACTGAAGGCCCGCTACGAGGCGATTCTCGCGAAGCATCCGAAGCTCGACCGTGGGAACCACGCAAACCACCTCGGTACGCTCGGCACCGGCAATCACTTCATCGAGGTCTGCCTGGATGAGACCGAGACCGTCTGGTTCATGCTGCACAGCGGATCGCGCGGAGTCGGCAACCGTATGGGAACCTACTTCATCGACCTTGCACGCAAGGACATGAAGCGGTTCTTCATCAATCTGCCGGATGTTGACCTGGCGTACTTCCCGGAGCACACGGAACACTTCGACGACTACGTCGAAGCAGTCGAGTGGGCGCAGGACTACGCCCGGTGGAATCGCCACCTGATGATGGAACAGGTCGTCGGGGCGGTCCGCAACTCGGGGGAGGCGCCGGCGTTCAATGCCGAAGTGAAGGCCATCAACTGCCACCACAACTATGTGGCACGCGAGGCGCACTTCGGGGAGAACGTCCTGGTGACGCGCAAAGGAGCGGTACGGGCGCGCGAAGGCGACATGGGAATCATCCCCGGCAGCATGGGGGCGCGTTCCTACATCGTGCGCGGCAAAGGCAACCCCGAGAGCTTCAACAGTTGCAGCCACGGCGCCGGGCGAGCGATGTCGCGCAACGAAGCCAAGCGCCGATTTACAGTAGAGGATCACGTGCGGATGACGGAAGGCATCGAATGCCGGAAGGACGAGGACGTGATCGACGAGACGCCGGCGGCTTACAAGTCCATCGACTCAGTGATGGCGGCCCAGGCGGATCTGGTGGAGATCGTCCACACGTTGCGGCAAGTGGTCTGCGTAAAAGGGTAGAACAGTTGGGCTCATGATCCTGCTTCCTGGGACTCATGAGCCCAGGAGATAGGGATCGTGATTCGAATCGATGGATCGTTCGGTGAAGGCGGCGGACAGATTCTGCGCACCTCGCTGAGCCTCTCCCTCGCCACGGGGAAGCCATTTCGTATTGAGAACATTCGCGCAGGCCGCGAGCGGCCGGGATTGCTGCGTCAGCATCTGACGGCGGTTCTGGCCGCGGCCGAAGTGGGTGGCGCTGAGGTCGATGGGGCCACCCTCGGTTCTACCGCTGTCATCTTCTCGCCCGGCAAGGTGCGGGCGGGCGACTATCGCTTCGCCGTCGGCACGGCCGGAAGCGGCACGCTCGTGTTTCAGACCATACTGCCCGCGTTGCTGACGGCGGATGCGCCGAGCCACATCACAATCGAAGGCGGCACGCACAACTCCGCCGCGCCTCCGTTCGATTTCCTTGAGCGGACCTTCTTGCCGCTGGTCGAGCGGATGGGGCCGAAGATTCGGCTGCAGTTCGAGCGCTACGGCTTCTATCCCGCCGGCGGCGGACGCTTCTGCGCGGAGATCGAACCGGCTCCGTCTCTGGCGCCACTCCATGTCGGCGAACGCGGTGAGGTCTTGTCGCGCCGGATCGTGGCCGTGGTCGCGAACCTTCCAGGGCACATCGCGTTGCGCGAGATCGAGACTGCGGCAGGCATGCTCAACTGGAACAAGGACTGTGGCAAGATCGACCAAACCCGCAACTCGCCCGGCCCCGGCAACCTTGTCATGGTCGAAATCGGAAGCTCTGAGGTCACGGAGATCTTCTCGGCGTTTGGCCAGATGGGCGTGAGCGCTGAGAAGGTAGCTTCCATCGCGGCGAAGGACGCGCGAGAGTACCTCGTCTCCCGGGCAGCCGCAGGCGAGCATCTGACGGACCAGTTGCTGCTGCCGCTAGCGCTGGCTGGAACGGGCTCGTTTACGGCCGAGAAGATCAACATGCACGCTCGTACAAATATGGCGGTCATCGCAGAGTTCCTGCCGGTGCGGTTCGAGGTGCAGTCGGAGGAGGCATTCACGCGAGTGTGTGTCGCCAGTACGGCGGACAGCGGACCGGGCCAATGACCCTCAAGGTACCAGTTCCTTGCAAGCTCACATTCTTTCTGGCGCGCCAGGCGGCAGTGGGTTTAGTCGTACGGCGTGGGCCGACACGTTGGGCGCAACTGATCTTGTGGGATACGAAAAAGGACCGGTTTCAGCGCGGCCAATGGTTTCACGGTAGGATCTACGCAGAACGGTGCGATCTTTCGCCTGATGGAACGAAGTTCATCTACTTCGCTTCCAAGCACGGCGACAAGCGCGACCGGGACATGCCCGACACGTGGACTGCGATCAGTAAGCCGCCGTATTTCACCGCGCTTGCGTTGTGGCCCAACGGCACCACATTTGGTGGCGGTGGGATGTTCATGGATGATCGGCGCTTCTGGCATGGCGAGCGTCTGCCGCTACATCGGCGGTTTTCGGTGAAGGGCCTCGTTGACGTGCCGGAAAACGCGTACGCGGCTACCCTGGACTGGAGGTCGCTCGACTATCGGTTGGGCCTAAGGCTACTGCACAGCGGCTGGGAAATATTGACGCAAGTAGAAGGACAGCCATTGGAGTGGAGGAAGCCGAACCCGGCCGGGAACGGTGAACTGCTTCTGGACCGCTCCTTCAGTAGCCCGACCTACTTTCTACTCTTCGCCAACAAGCGCGATGAGCGACAGGCGTTCGATGCGGAATGGGCTGATTGGGACCAGAAGGGTCGGCTTATCGTCGCCCACAAAGGGAAGCTTCTCGTCGGGAAATACAGCCGCCACACATCCCTACGTTTCGAAGAGTTGGCTGATTTCAACAGTGATCGCCCGGAGAGCATCGAAGCTCCGGAATGGGCGCGCCGGTGGTGAGCCGATTGCGACAGACCGAAATGCAAGAACCCAACCTGGCACGCATCATTTCGATTGTTCGACGGCCGGGAGAACTCGTCGCCCTCATCAGCGAGCCAAACGCTGAAGATCCGAAGTCGTTCGAGATCAAATCCACGCTCGACGCGTTAAGTCGCTCCCTGTTTCCCCGCAAAGCGAGGCTGCAGGAGTCCTGGCAACGGCTGGCAAATGTCACCGCAGCGGACTCGGACACTCTGTATGATGTCCTGATCGTCGCGATCGAGTCGGTGCCGGACCTCTCGCTTGCGACAACTCCACCGCCTCTGCCAATCAACTGGGGAGCCGTACCGGCCACCCCGAAGGCGACCAGCGCACATCCCCGTGCCTTCAAGGGAACGAAGCGTCAACCGCCCAAAGGGCCCCGGTCCGCTCCGCTCGATATTCGCCCTCATCTGTGCCATCCCGGCTCGATGCATGCCCTGCTCTCGCCGATGCGAACGCACTTGCCAGAGGTGCAAGCTCGCCTTGAACAACACGGCTATTCTAGAGCCATTGTGGAAGCGATCGAGAGCGAGTTTCCCCGAGTTGCGAATGTGCGCCAGCCTGTCAGCAGAGCGTACTGGACCATGGCAGCGCGGTTCGTGCAGTGCATCTGGCCGCTGGTGCGGTGGCGACCTGCCCGCGACGTTTCGGCCTATCTGTCGCTATACGTTGCGCTCGAACTCGAGAGCGACGATCATCTGCTCAGGGCCGTGAGCCGCTTCATTGCTCTATCGGACACTGGACACGCCTGCGCTTGGTGCCGACTCGCCACCACATTGCCCCCGCACCGTCGGCTTCCCTTCGTCGGCGTGCTATCGGAGGTCAAGCCCGATGCAACGCCGCCCGGCTCCCGTATTGAAACTCGCTTGGCCCAGATCAGCGAGTTGTCGGCAGACGAGCAGTTTCCTACGTGGGTGAGGTGCTTCCTGGAGGCAGTGCGGGACGGCGGCGATGTCGATTACCTGATGGCCGGGTTCCGCCTGGCGGCGCAATTCGTTTCGGACTATCCCTTCGGCACGGTTGGCGCATGCAAGGACTTCCCCGAGCAGGATGTGGAGGAAATCGGAATCGCGCTCGCCGACCAGCCAGGTGGAGATTGGCTGCCAATGACACTGTGGGAACGGTGTGGCCAATTTCCGGGCATGGGCGACGTCATAGGGAAATCGGTGTGGCTGAGTCTCACGCCGGATGCAGCGTATCGCTACTTCAGGTTTTTGATCGCGATTGCGTACACCGATGTGCCGGAAGCAGCCCAACTGAAATGGCAGGTGCTCCGCAAACACGCGAAGCGCCTTGAAGGGCTCCTCACGAGCGCTCCGTCAGCGTATCAGACAAAAGCGGCCGGCTACTTCTCGGACTGGCTCTGGACTTGGGATGAACCGGACGTGATTGGCAAGCGAATGCCTTTCGTTCTCGATCTGGTCCGTCGCTTAGCCACTCTGCCTTTTAAGACCGGAGACGGAGCGGCGTCGTCCCTGTGCGCCATGTTGGAGACCAAGGATAGCACTTCCCTGAAGCGGTTCCTTACCGCACCGAACCGTAGCTTCGAATCCATTGAGCGCGCCTGCCGTCGCGACAATGATGCCACCCTGATTTCGGGCGGCCTAGAGGCACTGCTCCACCATCTGGAGGCGTTCACCGTGCAGGCCTTCTGCACATCGCCCACGAGACTTATGCGGGCAGCCCGGATGCTCGGCGGAGTGAGTAGACCTGTTCGCACGGAAATCAGCCGGATGTGCGTCGAACACCCGCTGTTCCAACTTGATCCCATGGCTACTCCAATCAAGGAGACCTGTTCGAAGATATGGGCCAGCGGTGGCGATAAATACGTAAACCCGATTCCCGCACGCCTTAGGTCCTGGTGTCAGGGAGAAATTCAGCTTTCGGCCGGAAGCTTGGAGCGTTACCAACGGGTTCTCGCGGACAGGATCTGTCTCACCCGGCTCGGCCTCATTGAGGATTTGGTGATTGACCGATTGAAGTTGGGCTTGCCGGTGCAGGCGGTGACAAAGGACAGCCGGCACGCCTTACGGCTTCTTGGTGCCGCAAGCGCAAATCGGCGAGGGCTGCGGAGCTTTCTCAATGCCTATTGGTCAGGTGATCGAGGATATCTGTCCAAGCATCCAGCAACACTTGCCTGGTATCGGAAGCACCGGGTGATCCCTCGTGCGATGTGGGAGCGCGGCATTCCATACGGGGCGGATCATGGCGGCTTCACAATACAGATCGAGCGTGATCCGCTCGAGATCCTGAAGCTCGGCACTTATGCCGGCACCTGCCTCGGTGTAGGCGGAGGCTTCTCCTATTCCGCAATCGCTGCGCTCCTCGACATTAATAAGCAAGTGCTTTACGCCCGCGACCAGCGTGGAAGGGTCATTGCCCGTCAATTGCTCGCTATCGCGGACGATGACCGGCTGGTATGCTTCAGCGTTTATCCCCTCTCATCATCGTCAGCAGTTAAGGCCGCATTTCGCGATTATGACCGGGCACTCGCGCATGCTATGGGAATTTCCCTGTACACCCCCGCCGACGGTGACGATGCTGGCTATCAGGTCAGTTCGGTCCTCTCAGTGTACTGGTGGGATGACTATAGTTGGGACTTCGACACGGATCAGTAATCACAAATGCTCATCACGATCACCAACACGGCCGAGCCGGCCACCGATCTGGGATTTCTTCTGCACAAGAATCCCGCGAATCTGCATTCCGCAGACCTGGCGTTTGGGAAGGCGTACGTCTTCTACTCCACGGCCACGGAGCAGCGGTGCACAGCGTGCCTTCTCCTGGAACTGGATCCGGTGGAACTGGTGCGCGGCGCCCAACAACTGGAGGACTACGTCAACGATCGGCCATATGTCGCCTCGTCGTATCTCTCCGTTGCCTTGGG
>PLDO01000653.1 GCA_003136215.1 Bryobacterales bacterium | reverse complement strand
GAGGAGACCCAGCGCCATATTTTCGAGCCTTTCTTCACCACCAAGGAAGTCGGCCGCGGCACCGGTCTGGGACTCTCCACGGTATACGGCATCGTCATGCAGAGCGGAGGACACATCCGGGTATCCAGCCAACCCGGCCAAGGCTGCTCGTTCTCCATCTACCTGCCCCGCGCGGCCGACCTCGTGCCGCCCGCGGTCAAGGGAGCCTCCGGCTCCACGCCGGCGCAGCGCGGCACCGACACCATTCTCGTAGTGGAAGACGATGAGACCGTCCGCCATCTGGTGATGTCGATGCTGAAGAGCAGCGGCTATAACGTGATCGCCCCCGCCACGCCGCACGAGGCCCTTCGCATCTGCGGCGAATTCTCCACCCGGCTGGACCTGCTGCTGACCGACATGGTATTACCGGAAACCAACGGTAGCGAGGTCGCCGAAAAGGCCCTTCGCTCGCGCCCCAATCTCCGCGTGCTCTTTATGTCCGGCTATACCGAGCACCCGGTCCTGCGTCTCCCCGGATTCGACCGCCGAGCCCCCTTCATTCAAAAACCCTTCACCAAGGCGGCGCTCACCGCCAAAGTCCGCGAAGTGCTGCAGGGGAGATAGCAGCATCACAACCGCTCCCGACCCATAGGGTACCCCGGTCGCACGCGCGAGGCCAAATCCTGTGACAATCAAGTTAGTGGCTGAAAGCTCCTCCAGCGGGAATACGACCAAGGGCCTCCTTCACACCATGCTCGGCAGGACGAGACGCCTGCTCATAGCGGGCCTGCTCGCCGTGCTCGTCTTGTTCCTGGCCCTCGCCTGGGCGACCCGCGANNGCGGAAGAGAAGGAATTCGCCATGAAGGCCGAGCGCTTCGCGGATCACGAAGTGGACCAGGCGTTCGCGTCGGCGCTGCGTGAGGCCAACCTGGAACCGCGCTCTCTCACCGGCGAGGCGCTAGCCCTCTCGCAACGCGTAGAACAACTGCAGCAGGTCGTCAACGGCGATCAGGCGCTGGTGCAGAGCCTGACAGACCGGGCTGCCAGCTCGAAGGCCGCCGCGGCCGAGACGGCGGGAGACGACCTGGAAATTGCCAAGGCGCAGCTTGCACTCGACTCGGATTTNNCCCAGCAGGGTGCAGGCGGAGCTCGCCGCGCATGAAGTCGAAATGAAGGACTACGACGCAAAAGCGGCGCAAAATGGTCAAGTCGCCGTGATTACCGCTCAGCGGCACGGAACCCTCGCCGGAAGGGTCGGCGCGTGGTTCGATCAGCGTACCCGCTACGAGTTAGTCCAACAAGCCCTGCGGCAGGCTCAAGCCGACATAGTCACTCTCACGGCCCAGCATGCGGACCTCACAAACCAGATCAAGGCCGCCGCGTCTTCCACTTCCGGCCTGGACAAGCTCGCCAGCTTGAAAAGGAGGAGCGCGCTCAGCCAGATTCTCGGCATCTGCAACGATCGCATCCAGAGCCAGCAGCAACTCGCGGGCGTTTACGGCGAGTGGTCGGCGCAAATACTTCTGCAGCATCGAATCGTACAGCATCTGCTGTTGCGGTCTTTCGCATTGATCGCCTTCATTCTGATCTGCGTGATTTTCCTCGACGCGCTGGCCCGCCATCTCATCGATCGTCCTAAACTCGACCGGGGCCGCGTCAAAACCCTGCACATCATCTTCAAACTCGGCATACAATTGCTCGGCGTATTGATCATCCTGTTTGTCGTCTTCGGCGCCCCCAGCGAGATGCCCACCATCCTCGGTTTCACCACTGCCGGACTCACGCTGGTCCTGCAGGACTTCATCATTGCGTTCTTTGGCTGGTTTGTATTGATGGGTAAGAATGGCATCCGGATCGGCGATTTGGTGGAGATCAATGGCGTCTCCGGCGAGGTTGCGGAGGTCAGTCTTTTCCGCACGTCCATGCTGGAGACGGGCAACTGGACGGATCAGGGCCATCCGACGGGCCGCCGCGTCAGTTTCATCAACAGCTTTGCCATCAGGGGCCAGTATTTTAACTTTTCGACCGCGGGTCAGTGGATGTGGGATGAGATCCGGTTCAATATCCCCGCGGCGGAAGAAAACTACGCGATGATCGAACTCATCCACGCCGCGGTGCTCAAGGAGACCGAAAAGGATGCGCGCCTCGCCGAAGCGGAGTGGAAGCGCAGCGTCCGGCACGCCGGTTTGAGCCAGTTTGCCGCGGACCCCGCCGTGGAAATGCGCCCCGGCGCTTCGGGAATCGATATCGTTGTCCGCTACGTCACGCGGGCCGCTGACCGCTTTGAGGTGCGAAACCGGCTTTACGAACGTGTGATCGGGCTGCTGAACAAGCCGCCGGCCAAGGCGGACCAGCCCCTGACGCATCGGGCTCGCTGAGCAGTTTCCGCTATTGACAGAGGCGAAAAGCCACCCCAGACCGTCCCATTTGGTGCCCTCGGTGGGGCAGGCGCTTCCGCCTGCCAACCGCCGGCCAGATCAAGAGTTGGCAGGCGAAAGCGCCTGCCCCACCATCTTTCATGAAGTTTCGCGGCCGGAACGCCCATCCCAACAGGTTCCACGAGCTCTAAGGGCCGTCAGCAAAAAGAACAGAAGAAGCGGCGCTGCCCGGTATCCAGCCCCATCTCCAGGCGCGGCAGCCGGCGCAGGGCGCTCGCAGCCTCGGGAGTGCCTGGAGCCAGGCGCACCACCTCGCGGTAATAGCGGATAGCCTCATCGCGCGCCCGCCCCGCCTGCCGTGCGTTGGCGCCGCGCCGCGGGTAGGGTGGAGCGTTCACCCATTCGTCGTCCGCGGGCGCATGCGCGATGGACCACCAGCTTTCGTTGGCCACGGCGAGCGCGTAGAGCACTTGTCCGCGAAAGTCGGTCCGCGGGTGGCCGGCGAGGAAGGCTTCCGCCAGGGCGATGACCTCGCGGAAGAGATCGGGATTCTCGGGGCAGCCTTCGCCGGAGCCGGTGCTCCAGCCGAGACGCTGCAACTCCAGAAACGCCAGTTCCCCGCCCTCGGTGTCGGGCCACTCGCGCCAGACGCGCCACAGCAGTTCGCGCCCGTAGGCCAACCCGCCGTCATGCGTCATGCCGCCGAGTTTCACAGCGTAGCGCGAAAGCAGCGGCTGGATCGGCGCCGGCGTGTCGAGCCACGGGCTGAGCTTGTTGACCACTTGATCGGCGGCTAGCAGGCAGAGCGCCCGCCGGGGGGCGTCAGAGCGATCGGCTTCACGCAGGATGGCGGTCAGGTCCTGAATGGTCTCGCCCACCAGGCGCGCCCGATCGGCGGGCTGCGTAAAGTTCGACGCAATGGCGCGCACGTAAGGGGCGCCGATGCGCGTCTTGAGCCGCGCCTGGATTACGTCTTCGTCTTCTTGGGGCGGCGGACCGCCGAAGCCTTCGGCCCGCAGGATGAGATCGTCCTGGCCGCGCTCGGCAAACAGGCGGTCGGTGATGACCACCAACTGGACGCCGCGCCGTACGCCCATCGGCTGGGAAGCGCTCAGGTTGGCGTGCAGGAAGTAGTGCAACCCGCCACCCTTCCACTGGTCGCCGCTGACCGGTTGGCCGTAACGCAGATGGCGGAAGCCGATTTCCATCAACTCCGGCTCATGCGCCGGCGCGCCGAAGCGCGCGGTCAGGGCCCGTTGCAGCGCCGGGAGAAGGCGGGCGGTAGTTTCCGGCGATTCATCGGCGGCCCGCACGTCCACGCGCAGACGCGCGAGGCGCGCCGGTTCGCCGAAGACGTAGAAGAAGTCCTCACGGACCAGCCCGTCGCGGGTGCTGGTGCAATGGTGGGTCCACTCCACCGTGGCGTATATGTCCATCTGGATAGGAATGCGCGGGGCGCAGGCGGCGGTGGGCGGCGCTTCCCAACTGACTCCGTCGAGACTCCCCAGCAGACCGGCGGCGGACTGTCCGAATAGCGGGCTGAGTGCGAGCATCAACACGGCGGCGCGAATCATGAATTTCGTATGTGCACGCGAGGTTCCAAGGCAGGTTGCAACCGCTCCCTAACGGTTGCGGCTCTGATTGTGTCCGGCCTGAGGCGCCGCGGGCGGATTTGACACGGGAATGATAAGATTCCTGCTATGCGAAAGCTCATCCTGTCGATGGTCCTGATCGCCGCCGTAGTGGCTTCGATACCCCTGACGGCGGCCAAGAAGAAGAAGGCGGCCGCCGCATTCAGCTACTACCTGCTGTCGCTCTCCTGGGCGCCGGATTTCTGCGCGCAACCCGGCAAGGGCAGCGATCCGGCCGAGTGCGGCGCGGGGAAAAAGATCGGCTTCGTGGTCCACGGACTCTGGCCGCAGGGGGACACCGGGCGGGGTCCCGAGAACTGCGGGCCCGCCAGTTCGGTGCCAGACAGCGTGGTGCAGACCATGTTGCCTTACATCCCCACCCAGAGCCTGATCCAGCACGAGTGGACGACGCACGGCACGTGCAGCGGCTTGAGCGTGGAGGATTACTTTGCGACGGTGCGCAAGGTGCGCGACTCCGTGACGATTCCCGACGAATTCAAGGCGCCGGCCCAGACGCAGACGCTGAGTCCGGGCGCCATCGAACAAGCTTTCGCGGCGGCCAACCCGAGTTTCCCCAAAGCGGCCTTCCGCACTGCCTGCACCTCCGGGGAGCTGCAGGAAGCGCGCATCTGTTTCAGCAAGGATCTCGCGCCGCAGGCGTGCACGCCCAGCGCCGGCGAGTGCAACTCGGGGACGATGACAGTGCTGCCGGTGCGGTGAGAACCAAGAGGGACAGGCCAAGAGGTCTATCCTACTGGAGCTTGATGCCGTGGGCCTCGATGGTTCGCGCGGTGGCGCGATCGAGGTTGGCCAGAGCGACGGCCAAGTCGGCATGGGCACGGAGCTCGCGATTGCGTGAGTTGATCAGGTCGGTCTGGCGCTGGAGCACCAGGAAGACGGTGGACGTACCGGCTTGAAACTGGCGCTGCTCGCTGGCGTACTGTTCTTCGGCGGATTGGCGCGCCAGAGCCGCGGCATCCAGGCGCGCGCGGGTGGAATTGGCCGCCTGCAGCGCGTTGCGCACCTCGGCTTCCACGGCCATGCCGATCTGGTTCTCCGTTACCTTCAGGCGGCGTCCCTCGTCGACGGAGATGGCGGTCTGCGCCAGCGCCGTCCGGTTGCGAATCGGCAGCGACAACTGGACACCCACCTGGGCCGTCGGGAAGTTGCCGTGCGCGAGGTTGCTCAGCGACTGCCCGTAGCCGCCCGCGAGAATGGCCGGCACCAGGCCGAAGCCGGGGAAGAGGGCCGCCAGCACGTCGTTGTTCTGCGGCACGACGGTGCCGGCCAACCCGGCTGCCGTGAGGTTGGCAAAGGCATCGATACGCGGCCGGGCGGCCTCGCGGGCGAGGCGCGTATTCAGCGCGTTGATGTCCAGAGCCAACAGGCTCTCCGCCACCTCGGGGCGCGCCGCCAACGCCTGCTTGACGGCCTCATCCAACGCGGGAATGGCGACGTTCATATCGAGTTGCGTCTCCGGAATCAGCGCCGCCCCCCACATGAGATCGTTGCGGTTGGGCAGCATCAGCGATTTCAGTTGGTTCTCCGCCGCGGTCAGGGTCAGTTGCGCTGCAAACAGGTTCTGCTGAAAATTAGCGGCCTGGGTCTGCGCCGCCACCACGTCGATGGGCGCCAGAATCCCCTGCTCGGCCTGCCGCCGGTTGCTGTCGTACTGCCGCTCCGCCAGTTTCATGGCCTCCGCCTGCACGTTGAAGTTATTCCAGGCGTAATCGAGTTCCCAGTATGCCTGGATGGCCTGCGTAACCACTTCGGTAACGCGCTGGCGCAGCGCCTGCAAGCTGAGCAGCTGGCTCTTGCGCGCCACCTGGAGGCGATGGCGGTTTTCGTCGAAGCGCAGCCCTCGCCATAACGGCTGGGTCAGGTTGAGCGAAAGCGATGTCGGAAACTGCGGGTTGAGCAGGTTGAAACCGCTGTCCGTGGATTGGCGCGCGTTGCTGAAGTTCAGCGCGTACGTGCCGCCGATGGGGTTGTTGCCGCTCAACTGCGGGGTGAAATTCAGATCGGTGCTGGTCAGTTGGCCGCTGGCGGTGCCGCCGATCAGCGAGGCCACCGGCACGATAGCGTGCGTGCGGTAAGAGCGCAGGCCGGCGAGCGGATCCCAATAGCCCTGCGCGCTGCGGATCTGGAGGCCGGCCTCTTCTACTTGAATGCGCGAGATGGCCAGATCGGGATCGTTGGCCAGGACGCGCTCAATCACTTCCGGCAGACGCAGGGGGGCCTGCGTGACGATGCCGATGCGCGGTTTGACTTCAACCTGCTTGAGCGGCTGCAGGGTTAACTGGGAGACAGGCCGGGAGGCCTGTTTGAATG
>PLDO01000334.1 GCA_003136215.1 Bryobacterales bacterium | reverse complement strand
GTGGATGGCGGTCAACAGCGAAGGCATCTACGGCACGCGCCCCTGGAAGATCGCCGGTAGCGCGGCCCCGCCCGACGCCGGAAACATGGCCTTCAATGAACGCAACCGCAAGGATCTCACGGCCGCCGACGTCCGGTACACCACCAAGGGCAGCACGCTGTACGCCTTCGTGATGGGCTGGCCGGAACACGAAGCCGTCGTGCCGACCCTCGCTCTCGGCGGCAAGAATCAGGTTGGGAAGATCCGCAGCCTGGAACTGCTGGGGCATCGCGGCAAACTCAAGTTCACCCAGGACGAGCAGTCGCTGCGCGTCACGCTCCCGCCCGAGAAGCCGAGCGACCACGCCGTTTGTTTCAAGATCGTCCTGTAGGACAGACCATCGCCTTCCGTGGTCTGTCGTGCTTGCTTGAGAGACGACAAAACCCGATCGTCTGTGCCACTGCGCTACCCTGAAATCCAGTGCGCCTCGCCCTCGTCATTCTCATCGCCGCGCTGGCCGCCTGCCGCACAGGGCCTCCCGCCGCGCCGCATCCCCTGACGCCGCTCAACGCCGCTGAAATCCGCGAGGCGGTGCGCATCATTCGCCCGCGCGTCCCCGAAACCGCCCGATTCAGCATCATCGCTCTCGACGAGCCGCCGAAGGAGATTGTCCTCCGCCAGATCACCACGCCGCGCCGCGCCTTCGCAGTCGTCTACGACGCGCCCTCCAACCGTACCTGGGAAGCCACCGCCAACCTCGACGCGCGGCGCATCGATCGCTTCCAGGAGATCCCCGGCGTCCAGCCAATGGTCACCGGCGAAGATGCCGCCCGGGCCGACCAGATGGTGCGCGCCGACGCCAGGTGGCAGCACGCCATGGAGGCGCGCGGTATCCACGACCTGAATCATGTCGTCATCGTGGCCTGGACAGCAGGGTACTTCGATATCCCCGGCACCCAACAGGGACGGGTGATCCGCGCCATCCCATATTATTCCGCCGGCAATACGCGCAACATTTACGCCCATCCCATCGAAGGCGTCGTCGCCCACGTCAATCTCACCACCGGCAGCGTGATCGAACTCCTGGATACCGATCGTGGCGTCCCCGTCCCGAGCGAGCCGGCCGAACTCGCGCCGCTCTTCAACGCGCCGCTGCGGCTCTCTCCCGCGCCGCTCGCCATCACGCAGATCGACGGCCCCGGATTCTCCATCGAGAACGGCGAAGTCCGCTGGCAGAAATGGCGCTTCCGGTATGCGCTGCACCCGCGCGAGGGTCTGGTGCTCTACAGCGTCGGTTACGAGGACTCCGGCCGCGTCCGCCCGATCCTGTATCGCGGATCGCTCTCCGAAATGGTGGTTCCTTATGGCGATCCCTCGGGCGGCTGGTTCTTCCGCAACAGCTTCGATGCCGGCGAACTCGGCCTGGGCATCAACGCCGCCTCGTTAAAGCCGGGCGTGGATTGCCCCGAAAACTGCACGGTCTTCGACGCCGTGACGGCGGACCCCGAGGGCCGCCCCGTTCCCCTTCCTCACGCCGTCGCGCTGTACGAACGCGATGGCGGCATCGCCTGGAAGCACGAGGAGGAAGCCCGGCGGGCCCGCGACCTGGTGCTCGGTTTCGTCTCCACCGTGGGCAACTACGATTACGGCTTCGACTGGATCTTCCACCAGAACGGCAGCCTCGAAATGCGCGTGGCGCTCACCGGGGTGATGGCGGCCAAGGCAGTGGCCGATGGGTCGCACGACGCCTACAGTCACCTGGTCGGCAAGAATCTGGCGGCGCCCCACCACCAGCACTTTTTCACCTTCCGTTTGGATCTGGATGTGGATGGACCGTTGCCCAATCGCGTGATCGAAATGAACAGCGAGCCCGTGCCCACCGGGCCCGCAAACCCCTATGGCGGCGCCTTCCAGATGCGGGAAACCGAATTGCGCACCGAAAGCGAAGCGCAGCGCAACCTGGAACTCTCCACCAGCCGCAAATGGATTGTCATCAACCCGGGTGCGCGCAACCCGCTCGGCCACCCCACCGGTTACGCGCTCCTCCCCGGCGAAAACGCCGTCCCCTTCGCGCAACCCGATAGCTGGGTCCGCAAACGGGCCGCATTCCTTAATTCGCACGTCTGGTTCACGCCCTATCAGGCCGGCGAAATCTACGCGGGCGGCAACTACCCCAACCAAAGCCGCGGCGGCGATGGCCTGCCTGCCTGGGCTGCCGCCAACCGCACCCTGCACAACCAAGACGTAGTGATGTGGTACACCATGGGCATTACCCACAATCCGCGCCCCGAAGACTGGCCCGTCATGCCCGTCCACGCGGCCGGTTTTCAGCTGGTCCCCTGGGGATTCTTCGGCCGTAATCCGGCCATGGATTTACCGCGGTAGCTGAACCGGCGCTACTCTATATCTCGTCTACATGACACCGATCACGGCCGCGACCTCCGTGAAACTGGGAGCGGCTGCCGCCATCCTCGGAGCCATCGCCGCCGGTGCGATCTCCTTCACCCTGCCGCGCAGGTATGTCTCTACCGCCGTGATGCGGTTCACTCCGGGAACCATTGCCGGCAAGCCGGCCTGGCAGGTCGAGGCCGAAGCGGCCCGTCGCCTCCTGGAGATGCAAGGAGAGATCCTTGGCAGGGCCAGCCTGACCGAGATCATCCAGCGGCCCACCATGGACCTTTACCGGCAAGAGCGCGCCATCTACCCCATGGAGGATGTGATTGAGGATATGCGCAACCGGGACGTGCGCATCGAACGCCTGTCGCCTCGGGATTTCCGTGTCTCCTTTGAGTATCCGGACCGGGTGAAAGCGCACGCCGTGGTGCGTGAGTTGACTACGCGCTTTGGCGCCGGCGGGATCGCCGAAGTCCTTACCCCGGCCAGCCTCCCCGAAAAGCCCAGCCAACCGGACCGGCTCGCCATCATGGTGATCGGGCTCGGCGTGGGACTGGCGCTGGGGCTCCTGTTTGCCTTCCTGCGCCGCCGCGCGCTGAAGTGGACGCTCGGCATGGCTGGCTGCACGGTGGCCGGATGCGCCCTCGCGGTCGCCGTCTGGCTCCTGATGCCCGATACGTTTGCGGACGATCAGAAGAGCTACCAGTTCTTGGCCCTCGGCGCATTCACCGGCTTGGTCGCCGGCGCTTTTCTGTTACGCGCCCGCGGCACGGGCGGCAACCATTACGCGAGGCTGATCGCGTTCAGCGCAGCCTGCGGAGCCATCGCCGGCGGGTTCGTCTCTTTCGCGCTTCCCGAACACTACGTGTCCACCGCCACGATGCGGGCCATTCCGTTCCCCGGTGAAGGCCCGGGGGCTGCACCGGGAGAAACCGAGTACGCCGAGCGGCTCCAATGGCTCACAGAAAACATCCTGAGCCGCAGTAGCATGACGGAACTAATTGAACGCCCTTCGCTCGATCTTTATCGCAACGAGCGACAACACCACCCGCTGGTAGACATCATCAACGACATGCGCCGGCGGGACATCCGGATCGCGCCCACGCCTCCCTCCGGCCTCTCCGGTCTCAGGGATCTCGGCCCCGTTACCAATTTCCAGATCTCGTTCGAGTACCCCGACAGCGACAAAGCCCAGGCCGTGGTTCGCGAGCTGGTGACGAAATACACCGAAGGCAATGTCTTGGCGAACCGCGACCTCGCACGTGTCAGGCCGGACCGCGATCTCCCTCGCGACGAGATGGCCGGCAGTCTGCCGTTCGGTATTGCGGCGGGGGCCAAGCCCGATAGCGACCTGATTCCCGGCGTTCCGTGGCTCGAAGTGCTCGACCTCGCGTCGGTTCCGGCCAGCCCCGTTTCCCCCAACCGGCCCGCGGCCGCCGCGATCGGCCTGCTGGCTGGATTGCTGGTGGGGTCTCTTCTTGCCTTGCGCCGATGGCTGGCCGCGCGCCAGGCGGCGATGGCAGGGCCGCACCCGTCCTATTGGAAATACACATTCGCCGCCGCGGCCACAGGCGCCATCGCTTTCGGCCTCGGGTCCATCGTCATTCTGGACCGCTACGTGTCCACTGCTGTTCTGCGGGTGGTTCCGTTTCCCGGCGGCGGCGCCAGTACGGCACAGGGAGAGATCGAGTATACCGCACGCCTGCGCCAACTCACGCAAGACATTTTGAGCCGCGGCAGCCTGGCCGAACTCATCCAACGCCCTTCGCTCGATCTCTATCGCAGGGAGCGACGCGCCGACCCACTGGAAGACATCATCGACGACATGCGCAATCGGGACATCCGAATCGCGCCCCCGCCACCCTTCGGCCTCGTCGCCGGTCCCGGCCACCTGACCAGTTTCGAAATCTCCTTCGAGTATCCAGACCGTTACAAAGCCCAGGCCGTGGTCCGCGAGCTGGTGACGAAATTCACCGAGGGCAATGCCGCGGCGGAGCGCGCTCTCCATCGTGACGGAATGCCCGGCCGCCTGGCGCTCGAAGTGCTCGATCCCGCCTCGGATCGGGGATACCCCGTCTCCCCCAACCGGCACGCGGCAGCCGCCATCGGCCTGCTGGCTGGAATGCTGCTGGGACCTTTCCTGGCCTGGCGACGGCAGCAGCGCGCGGACCGCCAGGCGGCGGGGTTGGGGCCGCGCCCGTCCTATTGGAAATACGCGCTCCCGGCGGCAATTCTGGGCTGGACATTGGCTTCATATGCGGCCCTCCAAATTCCGAATCGCTACGTGTCCACCGCTGTCCTACGGCTGGTCAGCGCCGACCCACGATCCCCGGTCAGCGTGCAAGCCGCCGCCGAGCATATGCCGGAGATGTTCCGGCCGGTTCTCAGCCGCGACAGCCTCGCGGAAATCATCCTGCGACCCAAGCTGCAGCTCTACACGCAGGAGCGCTCCCGCCGCTCGCTGGATGAAGTGGTAAAGCAGATGCGCGAACGCGACCTCCACGTGGAGCCGCTACGCGATCCCTTCGGGGGCCATCCTACCGCCTTCCGCATTTCCTTCGAATATTCCAATCCGGCGAAAGCGCGTGCCTGCGTCCAGGCGGTGGTCAGCAAATTCGTCGAAGCCGCCCCGCCGCCGCAGAAGAATGGGGCCCTCCGGCACGCGCCCTCCGACGGCCCTGGCCGCTTGTTTTTCAGCGACACCGCCGATCCGTTCGTCAACCCTTACGTCCCGCAGCGGGGCGCCGCCGACCTGCTCGACAACAAACTCGTCGAAGGGGGCGGCGACGGACCGCGGATGCGGGGCGCCCCCTACCTGGAAGTTCTCGACCCCGCCGACGTGTACGCCCCCGACCGCATCGTCCGCTGGTTCGCCCTCGGTGGCCTCGCCGGTCTGCTGCTGGG
>PLDO01000160.1 GCA_003136215.1 Bryobacterales bacterium | reverse complement strand
TCATAGTGGTTTGCTCGTGGTTCTGATGCATGGTCTCGCTACAAGGTCTTCAACCCGCACACACACCCTCCGAGCCCTGTGAGTCAGTAAGCGGTGGAGGCTGAATGGCCGTAGACCAAGACAACGGGCAAATGGACCCCTCGGTCCCGGAAAGTTACGAGCATCTGCTCGAAGATTACAGTCAGTTCGCCCCGCCGGCAGCTGACGAAGTGGTTCAAGGCACCGTCCTCGGCATCACCGCCAAGGACGTCATCATCGATTTTGGATACAAGTCCGAAGGCATCGTCCCCATCGACCAGTTTCAGTCCCCCACCGGAGAAGTGACGGTGAAGCGCGGCGATGTGGTCGATGTCATGATCGACCGCAGTGAACAGGTGGAAGGCTACGTGTTGCTTTCGCACACCAAGGCCGCGCGCCTGCGCATCTGGGACGATCTCGAAAAGGCGTCCAACGATCAACTGATCCTCTCCGGCAGGGTGCTGGGCCGCGTCAAAGGCGGCCTCGCCGTCGATGTCGGCGTCAAGGCGTTCATGCCGGGTTCGCAAGCCGACCCGCGCCCGGTGCACAATCTGGATTCGCTGATCGGGCAGGACATCCCGGTCAAGATCATCAAGCTCAACCGCCGCCGCGGCAATGTGGTGGTCTCCCGCAAACTGGCGCTGGAGGAAGAGATCAACTCCCGCAAGAGCGTCACCCTGGAGCATCTCTCGGAGGGCGCCACCGTCGTGGGCACGGTGAAGAACCTGACCGAGTACGGCGCCTTCATCGATCTCGGCGGCATCGATGGCCTGCTGCACGTGACCGATATGTCCTACGGCCGCATCACGCATCCTTCGGAGATGCTCCAGGTGGGCCAGGACGTCGCCGTCAAGGTGCTCAAGTTCGACCGCGCCAAGGNNATCGGCCGCGTGGTCAACGTCACCGATTACGGCGCTTTCGTGGAACTCGAAGCCGGCGTGGAAGGCCTCATCCACATCAGCGAGATGACCTGGTCGCGGCGCATGAAGCATCCATCCAAGGTGGTCAAGGCCGGCGACCGGGTGGAAGCCGTGGTGCTGGAGGTGCACTCCAAGGACCGCCGCATCTCGCTCGGCCTCAAACAGCTCGAACCCAACCCCTGGACCACGATCGACAGCCGCTACAGCGTGGGCAGCGTGGTGGAGGGCCGGGTGCGCAATATGACCGATTTCGGCGCCTTCATCGAAATCGAGGAAGGCATCGACGGCCTGGTGCACGTCAGCGACCTGTCCTGGACGAAGCGCGTCAAACATCCCAGTGAAATTCTCAAGAAGGGCATGATTGTGCAGGCGGTGATCCTGAATATCGATTCCTCCTCGCACCGCCTTTCCCTGGGCATCAAACAGTTGCAGCCGGATGCCTGGGAGAGCTACTTTCAAGGCCACCAGGTGAGCGATACGGTGCACGGCCGCGTCGGCCGCCTGGCCAGCTTTGGCGCCTTCGTCGAGCTTGCCGAGGGGGTGGAAGGCCTGTGCCATTTCTCCGAAGTGCCGGGCTACACCGGACGGCGCGGGGCCGAGGAGCCGCCGATTCGCGTGGGCGATGAATTCGATTTCAAGATCGTCAAGATGAGCGAAGCGGAGAAGAAAATCGGGCTCAGCTTGCGCGCCGTGACCGACGACGAGGAGAAAAACCGCCTGAACGATTATCAGCGCAAGGCGGCCGCCGCTACCAGCACGATTGAGGAAGTCCTCAGTTTGAAGGACCGAACCCCGGAATAGGCGCTTGCAAATCTTTTAAATTCAGGAGATACTGCGATTTCATGCCAGTTTTACACTCCAGGAGAATGCGATGACCAAGGCCGATCTGATTGAAGAAGTCTCCCGCGTCGTCGAGATGACCCGGAAGGAATCCGAAGTCATCGTGGAGGCGATCTTCGACAGTATCGTACGTTCACTCCGGTCCAACGATAAGATCGAAATCCGCGGATTCGGCAGCTTCCGTACGCGCCAACGCCAGCCCCGCATTGGCCGCAACCCGAAAACCGGCGCGCGGGTGGAAGTGCCCGCCAAGAAGATCCCGTACTTCAAGCCGAGCAAGGAATTGAAGGACGTGGTCAACAGCTCCGGCGCCCCCGTTCCGGCGCCTGCATTGGCGCCCGCCGTGCCCGAACAGGTGCCCAACCCGTAACGTGGATTATCTCTGGACGCCGTGGCGTTATCAATACGTAACTAAGGGCGATGCTCCCGCGGGATGCGTCTTCTGTGCCGCCGCCGGCGGCGCCGAAGACCGGGACAACCTGATCGTCCACCGGGCGCGGCACAACTTCGTCATCCTCAACCGCTTTCCGTACACCAACGGTCACGTCATGGTAGTGCCGTTCCAGCACGCCGCCATGCTCCAGGAACTGGCGGAAGAAACATTGCTGGAGATGATGCGCCTGGCGCGGGAGTGCGAAAAACATCTGCGGGCGATCTACCGCCCGGATGGCCTGAACATCGGCATGAACCTGGGACGCAGCGCCGGCGCGGGGATCGCCGACCACCTGCACATGCACATTCTGCCTCGTTGGGCCGGCGACACCAATTTCATGACGGTGACCGGCGAGACGCGCGTGCTGCCGGAAGACCTGCCGGTAACCTGGGAAAAGCTCAGGGGAGCGGACTGGGCGGATTAGAGGTTCCAGTGGCAGGCCTTCAGCTTGCATTTGGCAGGCGGAACCGCCTGCCCCACCAAGGCATGTAGGTCTGCTTCTTTGGTGGGGCAGGCCTTCAGCCTGCCTCCGCCTGCCAGGCGGCACTGGACCACGGCCAAAGCTCCATGGAGGCAACCAACCCGGCGGATACCGGGTTCTCTTCGATATAACCAGCAATTCGGTCGAACTCCCTGGTACTTCGCACCCAGTGATCGTAAGACTCATCCTGCCAGAATGGCAGGCCGGTGCGTCCCAGCAATTGATTGGCCCGACGTGCTGTTGAGCCTTTCAGCCAGCGCGTAATTTCAGGCACCGCAACCTTGGGAAGAATGAGCATGTGAACGTGATTGGGCATGACCACCCATGCGGAGAGTTCGTAGAACCCTCTTTCCCGCTCGCCGGCGACAATTGTCTCGACTACCAACCGGGCGATCCCGGGTTCCTTCAGCCACAGAGGGCCAGAGCGAACACGATGTAAAGCGCGATCGGCGGATGCGAAGGCCTGCCCTGGCGTCTGATATGCGTGGCATGACGGTTTCGACGGCAGGGACCCCAACAGACGCCACGTCAGGAACAAGTCAGCCTCATCGGGATGAAAATGCGGCAATCGTCTGCGGTATTCCGGCATGCCAGGGGAACTGAAACAGAGTGCTCCCAGGGTGGCTTGTTTTCTCAAGAAACTTGGCAGGCGGAACCGCCTGCCCCACCTGTCACACGAACATTATATTTTTGTAACTCCCTTTGCCTGCACGCAGAACCCCAGCCTTTCGCGATCCACCAAAATCAGACTTGAATATCCTCAATGCTAGCTTGAGGGTAGGATGCAATTCGAGACGTCGCACGAGGGGATTCCCCAGGAACTGAAAGCGCTGCGCCAATGGGTGGCGTGGTGGAGCGTCGCCGGGCAAGGCACGCCCGTAACGCTGCCGAACTCGCGGCCCTCGCGCCCGCTGGAACCGCGGCCCAAGCCGCACAAACTGCCCATCAACGCGTCCACCGGAGGCCTTGCCATGGCCAACAATCCCGGCACCTGGGCCACCTACGAGCAGGCCTGCCGCGCGGTGGAGCGTTTCCACGTCACCGGCGTCGGCTTTGTGTTCGCCCCCGAGGGGCCTTACACCGGAATCGATCTGGACGATTGCCGCCATCCGGAAAGCGGTGAGATCGCGCCCTGGGCGCGCCGCATTCTGGACGAGCTCGCCAGCTATACCGAGGTTTCTCCCTCGGGCCGCGGCGTCAAGCTGATCGTTCGCGGCACACTTCCGGACGGCAAGGGACGGCGCAAGAAACTGGAATCCGGCGAGATCGAAATGTACTCGCGACACCGCTACTTCACCATCACCGGCCAGCGCGTCCCCGGCATGCCGGAAACCGTCGAAGAGCGCGTCACCGAACTCCAGGCGCTGTACGCCCGCATGTTCGGCGCCCCTGCCGCCCCAAACAACGACAGACCACAAAAACCGATGGTCTGTCCCACCACCGCCCCCAACCGCTTCGAGCGCCTCTGGGCGGGCGACACCAGCGATTGGGGCGGCGACGAATCGCGCGCCGACCTGGCCCTGTGCCGCGTGCTGGCACGCCAGACCGGCAACGACCCGGCGCGCATCGACGCCCTCTTCCGCCAATCCGGCCTCTACCGCGATAAGTGGGAGCGGGCCGATTACCGCGACCGCACCATCGCCCTCGCCATCGCCCCGCCCGATGCCGCGCCGGATCACTTGAAGCTCACCGACCTGGGCAACGCCGAACGTCTGGTGAAGCGCCACGGCGGCGAGCTGCGCTACTGCCCCGAATTGCGCAACTGGCTGGCGTGGGACGGCGTGCGCTGGAACCTGGACGCCGCGGCGTGCGCCGTGGAGTACGCCAAAAGCACCGTGCGCGCCATCTATGGCGAGGCGGCCCAGGCGGACAACCCGGGCCTGCGTCAGGCCATGGTGGATTGGGCGCGCCGCAGCGAGGCCGCGGGCCGCCTCTTCGCCATGGTCAAGCTGGCGGAAAGCGACCAGCGCGTGCGCGTCTCGCCCGCCGAGCTGGACCGCGACCCCTACCTGCTCAACTGCGTCAACGGAGTGGTGGACCTGCGCACCGGCGAACTGCATCCGCACGACCCAAGTTATCTGCTGACGCGACTCTGCCCGGTGGCGTTCCGCGCCGAAGCGCGCGCGCCGCGCTGGGAGCGCTTCCTGGCGGAGGTATTCGCGCCGCACCCCGATCTGACGCCGTTTCTGCAACGCGCCGCCGGTTACTCGCTCACCGGGGAGACTCGCGAGGAGTGCCTCTTCCTGCTGCACGGCACGGGACGCAACGGCAAGGGCGTATTCCTGCGCACCCTGATGGAGCTGCTGGGCGATTACGCCGTGACCGCCGATTTTTCCACCTTCACCAGCCAGAACGACCGCGGCGGCCCGCGCGACGACGTGGCAAACATGCGCGGACGCCACCTGGTGACCGCGCAGGAAGGCCGCGAGGGCGCGGCGCTGGCCGAAAGCCTGATCAAGTGGCTCACCGGCGGCGACCTGGTGCGCGCTCGCCGCCTCTACGAAAACTCCTACGAATTCCAGCCCACTCACAAAATCTGGCTGGCCACCAATCACA
>PLDO01000650.1:4284-4690 GCA_003136215.1 Bryobacterales bacterium | reverse complement strand
TGGCCTGCTCGATGGTGACGCCGGGCTTGAGCCGTGCGCCGAGGAAAAGGAAGTGGCCCTGATTGGTGCTGTTGAGATCGGCCTGCTGGGCGACGAAGAGGTCGGTTTCAGGCTCGCCGGCGAATTCCGGGCCCATGACGCCGATAACCGTGAATGGTTCGGAGTTGAGCCTGATGACGCGGCCGATCATGCCTGGATCGCTGCCAAAGCGCCGCTTCCAGAGGCTGTTGGTAAGCACCACGACACGCGGCCCCCCGGGCCGGTCCTCCTCGGGAGCGAAGGTGCGGCCCATCACCGGACTCACGCCGAACAGGCGGAAGTAAGCCTCCGAGACATGGACGCCCCTGACCTGCTCAGGCTGGCCGGCGCCGGAGAGATTCATACCCGGCCCCATGATGTCGTATAC
>PLDO01000650.1:0-4230 GCA_003136215.1 Bryobacterales bacterium | reverse complement strand
GTTGGCGCCGATGCCGAGCGCCAGGGCAAAGACTGCGATCAGAGCGAAAGCAGGGTTCTTCAGCAGCGTGCGGATAGCAAAACGACTGTTATGACCCATGTCAACCTTTATATACGTTGCGCCTTGCGCGAAGTTCCCGCGGATCCGGCCGCCCTACGGTTGTCCCTCCTGCACGATGGCTACGCCCCAGGGATCGAGCGCCAGCGTCCCGCCTTTAGCCGCCGGCCGGTTGGAGAGCAATTCCGTGCCAGCGGCGTAAGCATAGGCCACCCGCTGCGTCGCCGCCGAAAAATTGAAGTAATAGTGGAACGCCTTGCCGGTGTGGCCTATTCCGTGTTTCACGCGCACTCCGGCGGGCAGTTTCTGGTCGGGACCCAGCAGTTGCGCCTGCTCCAGGACCCGCTCCAGCAGCTTTTGCTGCAAGCCGTCGCTGAGCACGGTGCCCTCGTAGGTCACCGTGCCCTTGCCGAAGCGGTTCTCGGTGATCGCGGGATACTTGCCGAAGAACGGGTGGTCATAGTAAGCCAAGGGCTTCGCCGTATCGAGCAGCAGCATCTCCGCCCAATCGGTCACCGTGTTTTCGGCGCCCGTCTGGAACGGGTCATCCTTGAGCGGCAGGGGTTTTGCCAGGTTGGAAAACTCCTGGTAATGGAAGCCGGCGGCCTCGCGCAGCGGCCCCGGAGCCATGCTGGAACGAACGGTGGAATACTCGTCGCAGAAGCCGCTTTTCAACGTCAGCACCAGGTGCCCGCCGGCGCGCACGTAATCCACCAGCCTGGTGAGCAGCGCGTCGCTGGCGATGTACAGCGGTGGGACCACCACGACCTTGTACCCGCTGAGGTCCGCGGTTTCGGGGAACACGAAATCCACGCCGACATTCAGGCGGTAGAGAGCCCGGTACAGCCGCCGCATCTCCACGTCGTACCCTCCAGGATGGCTCCAGGGCATGTCGCCGGGCGGCTGCGTGGTCAGGAACGGCATGTACTCGGTGCCGCGCCGCGAATCGTTGCTATAGAGCAGGGCCACCGGGTGCGACGCCTGCAAGTTGACGATTCGCGAACCGATGCGCTGTAGCTCATGCGCCGTTCGCGCCACCTCGGCATAGGGGCGGCCGGGTTCGAGATCGTGCGAGAGCACGCCTTTCCAATAGGTCTCCTGGCCGTAGTGCAGCGAGTGCCAGTGCCAGTATTCCACCATGTTGGCGCCGGTGGCCGCCATCAGGTAGACATCCTGGCGAAGCTGCCCGTCGTAGGGTGGAAACTGCGTGCGGGAATCCCAGCCGATGGTCTGGGCGTTGGTTTCGGTCACCAGGTAGTTGGTGCGTTTGAGTGAGCGCGCAAAGTCGCCGCCGTAACTCGACCCTTCCCCGTCGTACAAATCCTGAGTCACGTGGTAGGGGTTGTTGGCGGCGATGTCCAGGCTTTTGGAAATCGCGTATTCGTTGACGTCGGCACGGGTGGCGCCGCCGAAATCCTGGGTGACAAACTGATCGGGGCGAAGCTGCTCGCGGACCAGAGCGGCCTGCCAGGCGAGGAACCTGGTGGTCAGCGAGTCCTGGTAACGGTCCCACTCCAGTTTCCACCCGGGGTTCAGAATACCGTCGCGCGGAGGAACCTCGGACCAGTCGTGCAGGCTCTGGCCCCAGTAGACCAGGCCCCAGATTTTGTTCAGCCGGTCGACGCTCCCGAACGTCTCCCGCAGGTAGTTTACGAAACCGGTCTGTACATTTGGGCCGGCCGTGCCGTTGGAAGTTGTCTCGTTGTCAACCTGGTAGCCGATGACGGCGCGATTGTCGCGATAGTGTTCCGTGATCTTGCGAATGACGCGCTCGGAATAGCGCAGGAAATCCGGGTTGGTGATGTCCATGTTCTGGCGCATGCCGTAGGTCGCCTTGCGACCATCCAGGCGGGTCACCAGGATTTCCGGATGCTTCTTAAACATCCAGGGCGGAATCGAGTAGGTGGGCGTGCCCATGATGACGCGGATGTGCGCGCGCGCCAGGCGTTCGACAATCCGGTCCATCCATGCGAACTCGAACCGGCCGTCTTCCGGTTCCCAGACGCTCCACGTGGATTCGCCCACCCGGACTACGTTGATGCCGGCCTGTTCCATCAACACGACGTCTTTCTCCAGGCGGTCCTGGGGCATGTACTCCTCATAGAAGGCGGCGCCATAGAGGAAGGTGTCCATCCGATCGGCGGCAAAGCGCGTCTGCGCCGGAGCCTGCGCGCGGGTTCCCGCAACCGCGAGGGCGGCGATCGCCACAGCAGCCCACGGCCAGAAAGTGCGAAACGACGTGGTCTTCATGGTTGTTTATCCTATCAGGACACGGGTGTCCGATCTAGCGGGGGGCCCGCACGGAGCTCCGCAACGGTCAGGCACTCCTCCGACCCTTCATCCAAACTTGCAGCGGCGCCTATTCTGGAACCTCGCCTACAGGTTATCGGATGGCGGCTGCCCGGCCCGGAGACGTTGTTCACTTCACGCGCTCGTGGTAAAGGGAAAGTGATAGGATCTCCACAAGGGTATACGGAGGCCACGTTGATCAAGCTGGAACTGAACAAGTCGATCGAAGCCAGAAAGCTCAACAAGAGGACAGGTTCCCCTACCAGCGATCCTGAAGCGGTCATTCCCTACGGCGCCATCGTCGAGAACATCGAACCGGACCGCGACTTCGAGCGGTTTACGTATCTCGGTGAGTTGTACCAGTGCAGCCACACGCTGCTGGCCTCGGCTACCGATCCGCAGGACTGGGAGGCGCAACGGGCGCCAGCGGCGGAACCCGCTTCTCCCGCCGCATCGGACGCAGGGCGGCCCGCACCCCCAGCGCCCAGTCTGCAGTGGACGCCAGTGGACAGCCACATCCCGTTGCTGCGGGCCAAGGTGCCGGGCGGATGGCTGATTGCAGCCGGTTCCGGAGCGGGACTCACGTTCTATCCGGACCCGGGCCACGAGTGGGACGGAACATCATTGGTGTGAAAGCACGCGGGGAGCACCCTGTGCGCGGTGCGCGTCGCGGCCTGCCCACATGGCGGCCTCCCCAGGCACCTTTCCGGCCAGAACCCGACGTGCGGATCCGCGCCAGTCAAGGCGAGCCCGGAGGTTCGCCTTGCGGGAAGCGCGGGGAGTTTGCAGGGATTCTTCCGGTGACGCTCCGGTCACGGGTGGCATAGCGGATACAAGCACCCCTGTTCGTGCCTGTGCCGGGCTTATGCTAGGCTAGCGTTCGATGACGATCAAGGACAACAAATCACCAATCGACCGGCGGATGTTCATCCTCGGTTCCGCCGCGGCGGGCGCGCTGGCGGCACAGGCGCAGCCGTCCGCACAGAAAGCAGACCCGCGCCGCCGTTCCTATGACCTGAACCGTAAATGGCTGTTTGGCGGCAAAACCCGCGCCGGAGTCTCGTCCCCCGGCTTCGATGATTCGGCATGGCGGAAGATCACACTTCCGCACAGCAACGCGAGCCTGCCATGGCACAGTTTCGACGAAAGCTCCTTTCAATACGTGTCTGCCTACCGGCGCCACTTCCGCGCTCTGCCGGAATGGAAAGGCAAGCGCGTGTTTCTGGATTTCGGCGGCGCCATGACGGCGTCCACGGTTACCGTGAACGGGCACCGGTTCGACGAGTACAAGGGCGGGTATACGCCGTTCAGCTTCGAGATTACGCCGCATCTCAAGAGCGATGCCGACAACGTCATCGCCGTGGAACTGGACTCCACGGAGCGCGCCGACATCCCGCCCTTCGGACTGGATATCGACTACCTGACCTTCGGCGNNGCAGTACGGCCGCTGGCCGCCGACCGGTCGGTCGACGTGCGCTGCTATTTGCAGGGTGCGGTGAGCGGCCGGGCCACGCTCACGGCGGAACTGCGCGACGGAACGAAGGTGCTGAAGACGGTCAGCACGCCGGTCTCGGGCGACGCCGAATACCATGACGTCCGTCTGGATTCGCTCCCCGAAATCGAGCTGTGGAGCCTGAAGACTCCGAAGCTGTACGACGTGGTGGTGCGGCTGGCGGACGGGGAAGACTCGCGGGACGAGTATCGCACGCGCATTGGTTTCCGCGAGGCCCGCTACACGCCCGGCGGCTTCATGCTCAACGGCGAGAGAGTGAAATTGCGCGGCCTGAACCGGCACCAGACCTTCCCGTATGTGGGCGGAGCCATGCCGGCGCGGGTGCAGCGCCGCGACGCCTGGATCCTGCGGCGGGAGCTCCACTGCAATAT
>PLDO01000696.1 GCA_003136215.1 Bryobacterales bacterium | reverse complement strand
TCGCGCTCAACGCGCTCGGCCTATACCAGGCGGCCATCGAGAGCTTCGACCAGGCCATCCTGCTTCAGCCTGCCTTCCCCGAAGCCCACCACAGCCGCGGCGTCGCCCTCTACAAGCTCCGCCGGTTTCAGGCCGCGCTGGACAGCCTGGACCAGGCGATCGAGATCAAGCCGGACTACGCCGAGGCCTACAGCGGCCTGGCCAACACCTACAACGCCGAGCGCAAGTTCGACCAGGCGGCCGCGGCCAGCGCCAGCAATGCGGCGAGGCCGAAGATTGCGCCGTGCTCCAGGATGGTGTGCGAGAGCGGAAAGTCCCAATCCACACTCAGATTGACCGGCAGCAGGAAATTGAACACGTAGGCGAACACGGCGCGGAATTCGGTGAACAGGTATTGATACCAGGTGAGATCCTTCATGGAGAAACCGGCGCTGCCGCCGGTACCGAAGCCGGCGATCAGGTTCCAGAAGAGCGCCACGGCACCGGCTGCGCCGAGCGCCAGGACGGCGTAGAGCTTCCAGTTGGCGCGCACGGCGCGCAGCGGGGAATCGGGGTTCCACCATAGGTCGGTCAAGACAAATAGCACCGGCAGGACCACCGCCTGTTCCTTGGTCAGCACGGCGGCGCCGAAGAGGAGCACCACCGGGAGAACACCGGCCCACGAAATGGCGGAAGAACGCCGGTACAGAAAGGCGGCAAAGGAGGCGCAGCCGAACATTCCGCAGAGCGCATCGGAACGTCCCGAGATATAGGCGACGCTCTCGGCCTGAAACGGGTGCAGCAGAAACAACAATGCGCCGAAGGCCGCCCACAGGGCGCGGCTGCGTTCTTCGGCGCCGGCCCATTCGAGGAGGCGCCGGATCACCAGGAAAATGAAGACACCGGCGAGAGCGTGGATGAGGACGTTGAAGACGTGAAAGGAGGACGTATCCTCCAGGGAGATCCGTGTATTGACCCAATAACTGAACATCAAAACGGGGCGAACCGGACCGATCCACTTAGCCAGGGGATCCGACGCGGAGCTGAGCGCAAACTGCTGGCCGACGTCGTCGAACAGAAACGGCGTATGCATGGTCGGGCCGTAAACCCAGAAGAGTACGGCAAGGCTCGCCAGCGGGGCGGCGTACCACATCCAAGGCCGTATGGCGGGGGCCTGGGGCCGCTTGGGGTCAGGCTTCCTGGTTTTCATGATCTCTCAGGCTTTGCAAGTGATATTCGAGGATGGCGACGCGTTGCGCCAGGGCGATGTTGTCATCTCGCAGGTGCGAAATAATGATCGAGAAGCGGAAGAACATGATCAGAAAGACGCCGCCGCCGAGCAGGAAAAGCGTCAGCGGGGAATCCGGCAAGCCGATCAGGTTGCGCACCGCGTTGAGCAGAAAGTGGGCGCGGGACAGAACCAGCATGGCGGCGGCGGCCAGCAGCCAGCTCACCGAATACTCCACCCGAATGTGCGCCCGGCGCACGCTGATCAGTACCATGACCAGCAGGATCACGCTCAAAGCGGTGGTGACGTTCAAGAGGCGTTCCATCTATCCTCCAGCGCCGCGCTCGCGCTGCGCGCGGTGATAACGGCGATCGAATTTCAGTACGTTCACAAAAACTCCGAGGAGCACGTGGACGACATAATAGAGCGATTTGAGAGCGGTGATGGAAGTGCGGCCCGTGGTGCGCGGGCGCATCGTGCAAGGCACCTCTTCGAAACGGAAACGCCGACGCTGCAAAACCACCAGGGCTTCAATCTCCGGATACTCGAGCGGGAAACTACCGCGGAACACGTTGAGCGCGCGGCGGTTTACGCCTACGAAACCAGAGGTGGGATCGTGCACCTCCCTGCCCAGGACGGGGCGCAGCACGAGGCGAAAAAAGCGGATGCCGAGCGAACGGACGGCCCCCGTGCGCGAACCGTTGGCGGAGATGAAGCGCGAGCCGATCACCATTTCGCAGCCCGTGGTGGTGAGCTTCTCAAAGATCCGGGGAATATCGGCGGGGTCGTGCTGTCCGTCGCCATCCACCCGGATGACGTATTGGAATCCCAGTTCGTAGGCCAGTTTATACCCGGCCTGCACACAGCCGCCGAGACCGAGATGGTGGGGCATCGGCAGCACATCGGCGCCCGCCTGGCGCGCCACCGCGATGGTGCTGTCCGAAGAGCAATCGTCGATCACCAGCACCGGAACTCCGGGAACGTGCCGGTGGATTTCAGCGACCACGGCGCCGACGGCGGCCTCCTCGTTGAGGGCGGGTACGATGACCAGCAGGGAACCGGGCGTGGGCGGGGGGATCATAGGGCGGCCATCCTTCGGGCGCTGATGGAATGACTGCGCTGCAGATGCCGGAAGACGGCGGGGGTGATGCGGGCGCGCGCGCGAATCTCGCGCCGCTGGCGCCACAGGCGCCCCAGGTTGCCAAGCAGGGCGGCATGCGCGCGGACCACATACCACAGCATCCTGGGTCCGGCGTTGCCCTCGGCGCGGAACCGCGCGGCGCTGCCCTGCCCCTTGAAGATGTACCAGACGTGCCACAGATATCGCGCCAGGGTGACGAACGGAGCCGCTAGCAGCATACCCGCCGGGAAGTTCTTGACCAGCACGAAGAGTCGGTTGCGTTCCACGTAGTAAGCCTTTAGCGGCGAGGCGCGGCCGGCCGACAGCGAGTAGTGGTGTTCCACCACGGCCTGGGGGGCATACAGACACTTCCAGCCGGCCCAGCGGGCGCGCAGGCCGAGATCGGTATCTTCACAGTAGAGGAAGAAATGGTCGTCGAAGCCGCCGATGTCCTCCAGCATACTGCGCCGGTACAGAGCCGACGAACCACTAGCCAGCAGGACTTCCTCCAGCACGGGAAAATCCTCGGGAAGCCGGCCGTGGCCGCGCTGCTTGCTGCTGCCGTCCCGCGCCACCAGCATGCCGGCGGAATCCAGGCGGGGCTCGCCGAAAAGGCGTACCTGCGAGGCGCACATGCCGGCATCGGGGCGGGCTTCCAGAGCCGAGACAAGCGCAGCCAGCCAGCCGGGATGTGCCACGGCATCGTCATTGAGCGTGGCGACATAGGGGGACGTAGAGGCGCGAAGCCCCTGATTGATGGCCGTGCCGAAGCCGGCATTGCGCGCGTTCTCAATCACGCGCGCGCCCGGCGCCGTGCCATTCCGGCCTACCAGGCCTTGGCCGCTATTGTCGACGATCACCACTTCGAGATCGGCCCTCGTCTGCCGGGAGAGGGATTGCACGCACTCCAGAAGCCTCGAATCCGCAGCGAGGGTGGGAATTACCACCGTTACGAGGAAGTCAGGCAATTCTTGATTCTACCTTGTGAGCGGGGTGGGAGGCGCGTCTGGCAGTTACAGTTGAACAGTTGTTGCGCGGCGGGCAGGCTGATAGACTCCTGTTCATGCGATTCAGATTCCGGACTCTTCTATCCCGCGCCACAGCGACACCTCTCCTGGGGTGGACGGCATGAGCCCGGGAATCGACCAGTCCGCCGAACAGTTCGAACGCGCTACCTACAGCAAGATCACCTGGCGGCTCATGCCGTACCTGTTCCTGTGCTACATCCTGGCGTACGTGGACCGGGTGAACGTCGGTTTCGCGAAGCTCCAGATGCAGCAGGACCTGCGGATGAGCGATTCGGTCTTCGGAGTGGGCGCCGGAATCTTCTTCGTCGGCTACTTCATCTTCGAAGTGCCGTGCAACATTATCATGCAAAAGGTGGGCGCCAGGAAGTGGCTCGGCCCCATCATGATCGTGTGGGGCGTGGTGTCCACTTGCACCATGCTGGTGAAGGATGCCACCGGCTTCTACGCCGTACGCTTCCTGCTCGGCATCGTGGAGTCGGGATTCTTTCCCGGCGTGATCCTGTATCTGACCTTCTGGTTCACCGGAAAGCACCGGGCCAGAATGGTGGCGGCTTTTATGAGCGCCGTGCCGCTTTCGGGTGTGATTGCCAGTCCGATTTCGGGCTGGATCCTTCAACGGACCAGCGGAGCCGGCCACCTCGCGGCGTGGCAGTGGTTGTTCCTGATGGAGGGCATCCCTTCGCTCGTCGCCGGCGCGGTGGCTCTCTATTTCCTGACCGACAATCCCGCTAAGGCGGCGTGGCTTACCGCGCCCGAGAAGGAACTCGTGCTGGCGCGCCTGCGGGAGGAGGAAGCCCTCAAGCACACCGGCGGCAAAGGAGGCCACCGGCTGCTGGACGCGTTTCGCAGCCCGGATGTCTGGCTGCTGTGCCTGGTGTACTTCGGATTCGTGCTCGGCAACTACGGGCTGGGCTTCTGGATGCCGCAACTCATCAAGGAAACCCTCACCAAAGACCCGCTGTCCATCGGCTGGCTGAGTGTGATTCCCTGGGGAGCGTCGGCGATCGTCATGATCGTGGTCGGCCACCACTCGGACAAGACCGGCGAGCGGCGCTGGCACCTCGCGCTGGCGGGCTTGCTGCAGGCGGTGGCGTTCAGCATCTCGGCGATTCCCGGAATCCCGGGCATCGCCGGGTTCATCGCGCTGACGTTCGCCACCATCGGGATCATGTGCACGATATCGCTGTTCTGGTCGCTGCCGACTTCGCTTCTTTCGGGGGTGGCGGCGGCGGCCGGAATCGCCTGGATCAACTCGGTGGGGAACCTTGCCGGCTTTGTGGGCCCCGCCGTGGTCGGGTTCATCCGCGACGCCACGCACAGCATGACAATGGCGCTGCTGGTGCTGTCCGGGGCGTCGATCGTGTCGTCACTGACCGTGCTGTACGTGGCGCGAAAGCGGCCGGCCGGGGGGGACGCCGCCCGGAACTAGGCGAGGAGTTCCTGCGCGGACCGCGCTGCCCCGGCCCCGCGGGCAGTGCAAGGGGCCGATACGGTATGATTCTTGCCATGCTCTTGACGAACGGTTGCAGCTGACGGCTTTTGGGGCTGAGCGCCCGGAAATGGCTGGTTTCAGCCGTCGCTGCAGAAATCCAACTCCCTGATTAACCGGCTCCATAGTGGGTGTGGTTTTTCGCAGGATGCTGGGGGCGATCGCGGTCGATGGAGGGTGCTATTCTGTGCTCGACCCTATGAAATGCTTGGGACTCTGTTTGGCAAGTGCACTCCTGGCCGCGGCGCAGTCGGACGAGATTCGGGTCAGCGCCCACGTTTACTCACCGCCGCCTCAAGTCCGGCTGGTGGTGCAGTCACAGCTTGTGCAACTGGAGGTAGTGGTGCGCGACCCGCACGGCCGTCCGGTGGGCGGGTTGAAGCAAGGCGATTTCGAAATCCTCGATGAAGGTAAGCCGCGGGAGATCGCGGCATTTTCCGTGGAGACGCGCGACGTGGAGCAGGCCGCCGAGCCGGCCCAGGCCGCGCCTGCCGCCACGCCTTCGGCAAGCGCGCCGGCGCCACCGGCCGCGCCTCCGCGTTCCACGCTGCTCTTTTTTGACGATCTGCACGCGGACCCGGCGGAACTGCGCCGCAGCCAACTTGCGGCCCAGCGCTTCCTGAAGGATGGTCTCGGGCCGGGGGCGCGCGCGGCGGTCTATGCGGCGTCACAAGGACCGGTCCTCAATTTTACCGGCGATTTGGCTGCGCTCGCCGCCGCCATCCAGAAGGTGCGCCCGCACCCCCGCATTTCCGAGGGCGGCATGCAGTCTTGCCCGCGCATCACGCCGTATCAGGCTTACTTGATCGAGTTCAATTTGGACTATTCCGCGTTGAACGCAGCCGTTCAGGAATTGCAGCATTGCACGACCAAGGACCCGAACGAGTCGGAAGACCATACACGGGACCATAAGGCAACCGACTCAGACACCATCGCCGTCCGGGCGCAAGCGTCAGCGACTTGGGAGCAGGCGCGAAGGGATACGCTCAACTCGCTCTATGCCGTCGATCAAGCCCTGGCGTTGCTTGCTGGGGCGCCGGGGACGCGCGTCCTGCTGATGGTTTCCACCGGTTTTCTCTCCGGGATGATGGGCGCGGAACTTGGCGCCACCATCGACCGCGCCATCCACGCCGGCATCGTGATCAATGCGCTCGATGCGAAAGGACTATGGGCGGAGCCACCGGGACGTCCATTCGGCGAGGGGCCCAATGCCGGCTTCCCGCTGGCGACATTCATCTTCGAAACTTCGACGATTTTCTCCCGGAATGACGCGATGAACGCCGTGATGGCCGAACTGGCGGCAGGTACCGGCGGCCTCTTCTTCCATAGCAGCAACGATCTGGCGGGTGGATTCTCGCAGCTCGCCGCGGTTCCCGAGACGACGTATCTACTGGCATTCCGGCCCGCTACGGAAGGCGCCAAGGGCAAGTATCACAAGCTCAAAGTGCGGTTAACGGCGGGAAAGGGCCATTACGTTCAGGTACGGCCGGGATACTTTGCGCCGGGGAACGCACCCACCAGCACGCACACGGAGCTGCGTCCGCTGGACCGGCAGGCGCTGGCCTCGGATGTCTTGACGGATATCCCTATCCAGCTCGACGGGCGGCTGGACAAATCGGCAAAGGGCGAGTCGGAAGTGTCGCTCGCGATCCACGTGGATGTTTCTCCATTGAAGTTCGCCAAACGTAATGGGCGCAACATACAGAAGCTGACATTCATCGGAGCGCTGCTGGATGGCGACGGCAACATCGTAGCGGCAAAGGAAGGCGTAGTGGATTTCGCACTCAAGGATGAGACTCTGCCGCGGCTGACAGCCAGCGGATTAAACGCCTCGTTGTCGCTCGCCGCGCCCCCCGGACCGTATCGCGTGCGCCTGGTCGTGCAGGATGCCGACGGAAAGATGGCGTCGCTGAATCAGACCATGGAGATCCCCAAGTAAGGACCGCGCTCTCTTCGGAGTGCCTTCCCGGATGGGGGCGGCCCTGGCGTCGGGCCTGGTCTACCGGGATTAGCGCCGTGCGAGGAGGGCGCCCAGCCAGACCGCCGCGTAGCCCAGCGCGACAGAGCCCACGATATTGACGAGGCCGATCCAGAAGCCGCCTTCGCGCACCGCCGAGTAGGTCTCCCACTCGAAACTGGAAAACGTGGTGTAGCCGCCCAGGAAGCCGACCACCAGAACGAGGCGCCAGTAGGGGTGCGGTTGCCGCTCGGTCAGCAGGGTCATGATCAGGCCGATGAGGAAGCAGCCGGTGACGTTGACCAGCATGGTGCCGGTGGGGAAGCGGGCGCCCAGGCGGGCGGCGATGGCGCTGCCGGCGAGATACCGCGCCAGCGAGCCCGCGCCGCCGCCGAGCAGGATGAGGAAGTACTTCATCGGGCTACGAGGATTCCAGACACTCCGCGATATCCTTCTCCGTAATGGCTCCGCTCTTGATGACGCGCCAATAGGGCTCGGTGATATCGATGGTGGTGGCGCCCTCGCCGCTACAGCGCCCGCCATCGAGGACCAGGTCCACGCGGCCATCCATCGTGCCGAAAACGTCGATGCCGCTATGGCAGGTGGGGTGGCCGGAAATGTTGGCGCTGGTGGAAATCAGCGGCTGGTCGAGCAGGGCGATCAACCTGGTGGCCACTTCGGAGCGCGAATGGCGGAGCGCCAGCCGTCCCGTATTGCCCGTGACCTTGAGCGGGATCTTGGCGGCCGCCGGCACGATGATGGTCAGCGGACCCGGCCAGAAACGGCGCGCCAGGATGAAGAAGCGGGCGGTCAGCTCACTGGCCAGTTCTTCGGCCATCATGGTATCGCGGATGAGGATGGGCAGCGCGCGGTTCGGCTCCCGCCCTTTGGCCTGAAAGACGCCGGTGACGGAGCGCAGGTTGAAGGGGTCGGCCACCAGAAGGTAGAGCGCGTCGGTGGGGATGGCCACCACCTGACCGCGGCGCACGGCGGCGGCGGCTCGCTCCAGCGCTTCGGGCTGGGGATCCTGGGGATCGATTTCGACCAGGTCGGTTGCCATCTTGAGCTGTGTCCGTTCCGATCTTAGCGGGCCTCGATGGCCGCGGCAACGTCGATCGCCATCTGATAGCGGCCGAACGGGGCGCTGAGTTGCACGCCTTGCACCATCTTACCCACTCTGCAGACCATTTCGCGCGCGATTGCTACGCCTTCGGCGCGGGCCTGCTCGGCGTTATCCACCCGGCGCATGCGATCCATGAACATTTCCGGCACCGGCACACGCAGCTCGTTGACCATGAACTCGGCGTTCCGGAAGCTGGTGAGCGGCCAGATGCCGCACAGCACCGGAATCTTGACGTGCTCGATGCGCTTCAGAAACGCCTCCAGCAGGTCGAGATCGAACACCGGCTGAGTCACCACATACTCGGCGCCGGCCTCCACCTTCCACTCAAAGCGGCGGATCTCCTCATCCATATTGATCGCGCCCGGGTTGGCGCCCACGCCGATCAGCAGGGCGGTCTGCGAGCCCATCGGGTTGCCGCCGATATCCAGCCCGTGATTCAGATTGCGCACAATGTTGACCAGGCCGATGGCATCCACGTCGAACACCGCGGTGGCATCCGGATACGCGCCCATGCGCGGCGGGTCGCCGGTGATGCAAATCAGGTTGCGCACGCCCAGGCTGTGCGCACCCAGCAACTCGCTCTGGATGCCGAGGATATTGCGGTCGCGGCAGCAGAAGTGATTGACGGCCTCGATGCCGGCCAGTTCCTGGATCAACTGGCAGGTGACCTGCGCGCTCATGCGGGCGCTGGCGCGCGGGCCGTCGGGGACGTTGATGGCGTCGATGCCGTGCTCGGCGCACATCTTGGCGCCTGCTATCTCCCGGGTAGCGTCCACACCGCGCGGCGGCAGAATCTCCACGAAGGAGACGAACTGCCCGGCGGCCAGCTTGGCGCCGACCTTGGACTTCTCGGCGATGGGGACCGGGGTCAACGCCTGCGCCTTGACCGCCGGCTCCTCCACCGTGACGGCCAGCCTTTTCTGCAGCGGTTGCAGCGAGCGGGTTTCCGAGCGGATCAGCTTGATGTGGTCGGGCGTAGTGCCGCAGCAGCCGCCGATGATCTTGACGCCGGCCCACAGCAGGCGGCGCGCGTACTGCGCCATGTACTCGGGCGAGCAGAGGTACATGTTGCGGCCTTCCACGCGCATGGGCAACCCGGCGTTGGGCATGGCGCTCAACGGCTTGGTGGCGTACTCCATCATGCGCTCGACGGTTTCCAGCGTCGCCTTGGGGCCCACCGAGCAATTGAGGCCGATGACGTCCACCGGCCAGGAATTCATCTCGCGCGTGAAGGTCTCGGTATCGGTGCCGCCCGGCAGATAGCCGAAATCGTCGATGGTCACCTGAGCGATGATGGGCACGTCGCCGCCGGCGGCGTCGTGCCCCGCCATGACCGCCTCGCGCAGCTCATCGAGGTTGCCGAAGGTCTCGAAGATGAGCAGATCGACGCCGGCTTCCAGCAAGGCGTCGATTTGCTCGCGGAAGGCGGCGCGGGCTTCGGCGAACGAGGTGGGCCCGAGAGGTTCGATGCGCAGGTTGAGGGGTCCCACGGCGCCCGCGACATACGCTCCGTTGGCCGCCTCGCGGGCCAGGCGCACACCCGCCTGGTTGATGGCCTGCAACTTCTCGGCGAAGCCGAATGCGCCCAGACGCTGCCGGGTGGCGCCGAACGTGTTGGTCTCCAGGATCTCCGCGCCCGCTTTGGCGTACTCCTGATGAATCTGCCGGACGGTGTCGGGCGCGGAGAGGTTGAGCTCATCGAAGCAGCGGTTGATGAACACGCCGCGCGAGTAAAGCATGGTACCCATGGCGCCATCGGCCACAATCACGCGGCTGGCCAACTGGTCACGAAATTCCTGGGCGCGGGTACTGGTGGATGTAGTCATGAGAAGCGATCGCAAGTGCCGTCGGAAACGGGGAAAGTGCGATGTGTTTTATTTTAACGCAGGTGGGGAGCGGCGCGCTTTGAGGCTATTGGCGGGGAGGCGGCAGCCCAGCCACCAACCCTCAAGGCGTACGTAGCCTGCTTGTGACTTCCGGTCCGCATTGCGCATAGTGCCGGATGTTCCAGCTATAAATCGACTCAACTTGGGCCTTGATGGCGCAGTGCGCCAGCATGGCGTCGTAGATGCCCCCGCCCAAAATGCCGCGAGCAACCGCTGCTTCCAGCGCATCGGCATATTCATCGCCGTCCAACGCGACGATGGAAAGGCGCTCACGTATGTTGCCGATGAAGAGCATGGCTTGCTCGCCGCTGATGCGGTGTTTGCCAGGCATCCGCGTTAGCGTGGAAAAGACCTCGGCCAGGCTGTGCGCTCCACAACAGCCCGTTGACTTATCGAATTGGAGGAACAACTCCAGACTGGCCTGATGGTGGACATGATCGCCATAGAACACAGGGACCAGCACCGAAGTATCGAAAAACCCTTTCATTCTCACTCGCCGAGGTTAACCAGATCGCGCTCCTCGCGGATCTGCCGGAGCATCTCATCGGTGGCGCAGGCGGGCAGGGGTTGCCCGGTGTAGAATACCCACACGCCGTTCTCCTTCGTCAGCGGCCCTGTCCCGCGTACCGGGCGCAGGGTGATCTGCTCACCAGCGCTATCCATCTCCAGGGCGTCGCCGGGCTCCAGATGCAGTTCTTTCCGCAGGGGTTTGGGGATCACGACGCGGCCGGCTTTATCGATAATGAGGCGAATGTTCATTGTGGCACGATACTGTGGGTTGACCCATCAGTCAATACCATATTACTGCAAACTGACCTCTGCCTGCGCCCTGCCGCTCGCCGACCTGATACCATGGCCATCGAAACCATGCGACGTCGAGACCTACTCCGTACCTGCGCAGCGGCCCCGCTGGCGCTTGCCGCCGGCCGCCGCGCCTTCGGCCAGAATCGCTACCAGCCCACCTGGGAATCCATCGACCAGCGCCCCAGCCCGGCCTGGTATACCGATTCCAAATTCGGCATCTTCATTCACTGGGGCGTCTACTCGGTGCCGGCGTATGCCCCCGTCAATTCCAAGGGCGAGACGATGTACGCCGAGTGGTATTGGAACTCGCTCAACAAGGCGAATTCCTCCACCCGGAAATTCCACGACCGCAACTACGGCGCCGGCTTCCCCTACTTCGATTTCGCCCCGATGTTTCGCGCCGAACTCTACAACCCGGACCATTGGGCCGACGTCTTCGAGCGCTCCGGCGCCAGGTACGTGGCGCTCACTTCGAAGCACCATGAAGGCTTCACTCTGTGGCCCAACGAGCAGGCCAACAAGACATGGGGCCGCCCTTGGAACGCGGTGGATATCGGGCCCAAACGCGATATCGCGCTGGATCTGATGGAGGCCGGCCGCCGCCGCGGCCTGCACATGGGAATCTACTACTCGCTCTACGAGTGGTACAACCCGCTGTACCTCTCCGATAAAAAGCGCTACGTGGACGAGCACATGTTCCCGCAGTTCAAGGACGCCGTGACGCACCTCAAGCCGAGCATCATCTTCTCCGACGGCGAGTGGGACCTCACCAGCGCCGAATGGCGGTCGCCCGAACTGCTGGCCTGGCTGTTCAACGAATCGCCGGTGCGCGATGAGGTGGCGATCGACGATCGCTGGGGCAAGGACACGCGCCACAAACACGGCGGCTACTACACCACCGAGTACACCAGCGGCATGCAGCAGGCGGCGCACCCCTGGGAGGAAAGCCGCGGCATGGGCTACTCCTACGGGTACAACCGCATGGAGACGCTCGCCGATTACCACAGCGACCGCGAACTGCTCATGATGCTGCTGGACATTGTGGCGCGCGGCGGCAACCTTCTGCTGGATATCGGGCCCACCGCCGACGGGCGCATTCCGGTGGTGATGGAGGAGCGCCTGATCCAGATCGGCAATTTCCTGCGGCCCAACGGCGAGGCCATCTACGGCACGCACGCGCGTGCCACGCCACGGCAGTGGAGCCAGGGCGCGATTCCCAAGCTGGAAGAGAAAGAGTTCATGTCGGATTACGACATCACGAAACTGGTGGATACGCCGCCCTCCGGCTATGCGCGGGTGGAAGCCTTCTACACGGTGAAGGGCGACGCGGTGTACGCGATTCTGCCGCGCCGTCCCGTCCACGAGGTGGTGCTGGACGATATCGACGCCCCTTCCGGAGTGCGCGTGACGCTGCTCGAAGACGGCCAGGTGCTGGAGTCCTCGAGGCAGGGCAAGCAACTGCGGGTCCGCATCCCCGAGGCAGTATCGGCGGGCCTGCCGGCGCGGCAGGCGTACGTTCTGAAGCTGGCCGGCGCCAGGTAGCGAGAACTCTGTTTAGATTAACCCCTCCCTTATAGTTGCTCCGTAG
>PLDO01000620.1 GCA_003136215.1 Bryobacterales bacterium | reverse complement strand
GACCGACGTTCGCAGAGTGAATTCCGCTGGAAAGGCTGGACAACCCTGCGCAAGCGCCGCGCGGCGAGATTCTCGTTTCACATCGCGCGCGAGAATTCGGTTTACCGGATACAGCACGGCCCCATCCTGAAGGAGGGTCCGACTGCGATCATCGTGCCCTACCACGGGGAAGTCTTCGTGGATGAGGAAACGCACCTGCCACTGCGGTACACGCAGCAGGCCGAGATTCCGCCTGGTTACCCGATTGAAGCCACCGGGTTCACGGTGGATTACGAGCTCGCCGCAGTCGGCGGGAGGCAGTATTTGCTGCCCTCGCAGGCGCACGTGAAGACGCGAATCGGGCGCCTCGACGCCGACAACACCGTGGAATTTCTCGAGTACCGCAAATTCCAGACGGAAACCAATATCACTTTCGACCCTCCGCCCGGCAAGCAGTAAAAGGGTGCCGGATTCAGGGCTTGCCGCCGGTAATCAGACGTGCGCCCCGGTTGCGGGTGAAGTAGTTGTACACCCACTCGGTGAACACCAGCAGGCGATTGTCGAACTCCACCAGGTACATGAGGTGGACGAAGACCCAGGTGAACCAGGCGGCGAAGCCGGAGATGTGCAGTTTGCCGAATTCGGCGACGGCCCGGTTGCGGCCGACGGTGGCGAGATTGCCCTTGTTGAAGTAGTGGAAGGGCGCGGACTTTTCACGGCCGGCCAGGCGGCTCTGGATCAAACGGGCCACGTACCTGCCTTGCTGCATGGCCACCGGCGCTACGCCGGGCAGCGGCTTGCCGCCCTGGTGGGTGAAGCTGGAGAGGTCGCCGATGACGAGGATCTCGGGGTGTCCGGGAACGCTGAGGTCGGGCTCCACAATGACGCGTCCGGCGCGGTCGAGCGGGGCTCCGGCGCGTTCGGCGAGGACTTTGCCGAGGCGCGAAGCTCGCACGCCGGCGGCCCAGAGCACGGTGTGGGTGGCGATGCGCTCCGTGCGGCCGTCTACGGTGAAGGTTGCGCCCCCGGCATCGATCGCAGTCACCTTGGCGTTAGTCAGCGAGCGCACGCCGAGAGCGATCAACTGGCGCTCGGCCTTGGCCGAGAGATCCGGCGGGAAGGCGGGCAAGATGCGCGGCTCGCCCTCTATCAAGAGGATGGCGGCGTCGCGCGGGTCGATGTGGCGGAAGTCGTGGCGCAGCGTGTCATTGGCGATTTCGCCAAGCGCTCCGGCCAGTTCGACGCCGGTGGGCCCGGCGCCCACGATGACGAAGTTCAGCCAGGCACGGCGTTCGGCGGGGTCCCTCTCGCGCTCGGCGCGTTCGAAAGCCAGCAGCAGGCGGCTGCGGATCTCGGTGGCGTTTTCGATGGTCTTGAGGCCGGGGGCGAGGGGCTCCCACTGGTCGTTGCCGAAGTAGTGGTGGGTAGCTCCGGTGGCGACGATCAAAGTGTCGTACGGGATTTCGCCATCGCGCAGGATGACGCGGCGGTGGTCCACGTCGAGGTCCACGGCTTCGCCCAGCAGCACTTCGGTATTGCGATTGTTCTTGAGCACGACGCGCAGGGGCGAGGCGATTTCGCCGGGCGAGAGTCCGCCGGTGGCCACCTGGTAGAGCAGGGGCTGGAAGAGGTGAAAGTTGCGGCGATCGACCACGGCGACCGATACGGGCGCGCGGCCCAGCGCCTTGGCCACGTACAGTCCGCCGAATCCGCCGCCGATGACGACTACGCGATGCGGTTGACCTGCGTTGGACTTCACGATGTGTTGGATGCGATTGGCCTCGTCCAGGATGCTTACTGGCATCCGGTATCCGATTTGTTTTATACTTCCGATTCGGACGCGCGGGAGCTAAATCATGACGCAGGGAACAGTGCAACTGGTGGCGGGTATTCTGGCCGTGGTGCTCATCGCCATTGTCATCCTGAGACGCAAAGGCAAGAAGAAACACGACGAAGACGAATTCTAGTTAAAGTAGTCCGTCATGCGATGGCTGCTCCTGCTGGCAATGCTGCCGCTTCCGGCCGCGGGCCAATACACGCTCTACACGTGCATGGTGACATCCAAGGATTACGTGGTGGGCGCGAAGCTCCCGCCCAGCGGCATCTTTCGGAAATCGGCGGACGGGGAATGGCGGCATGCGGGCTACAATCATCCCTTTGTCAGCGCGCTGGATTACGACCCGGCCGACCCCGGTACGCTGTACGTGGCGGCGGGCAATGGTCTGATTCGGGTGCGCGAACGCGCCGGGCGTTGGAAGATTCTGACCGGCAGCGATGTCACCGAGTTGCTGGACGTCTCAGTGGATCGCCACGCGCCCGGCACCATTTACTTTAGCCACACCGCGGGCATTCGGGTGAGCCGGGACAGCGGCGCCACCTGGCAGGACGCCGGCGCCGGACTGCACCGCAAATACACGCCGGCAATTCGAGCCGATTCGCGGCAGAGCGGAGTTCTGGTGGCGGGCAACGAAGAGGGCATCTTCCACAGCGACGACGCGGGGCAACACTGGCGGGCCGCCGGCGCCGCCGGTTTCCAGGTGTTGCGCGTCGAGCAATCGCCGCACGATGCCTGCTACTGGATGGCTGCCGCGCAGGGCGGCGGGCTCTTCGTGTCCACGGATTGCGGCATCAGCTTTGAGAGCGCCGGCAATCTGGGGGCGGGCCGCAATCTCTCCGACATCGCCTTCGACCCCGCCGCCCGAAACCGCGTCGCGGTGGCGGGGTGGGGCGTGGGAGTGGCGGTCTCCGAAGACCTCGGCAAGAGCTGGCAATTGCGCAATGCCGGCCTCCCCTCGAACAATGTCTGGAGCGTGGCCTTCGACCCGGCCAAGGCGGGCCGAGTCTATGCCGGCGTGCATGAAGAGGCGCTCTACGTGTCGCAGGATTACGGCAAGACGTGGACCAGGGACGGCCTCGAAGGCAGCCGGGTCTTTCGCATGAAGTTCGTTCCGGAGCGGCCATGAGGTGGCATAAGGCTCCGCCTTGTGCATCCGAGCGAAGCTCGGAGGTGGCCCCATGGAGGCAAGTCCGAGCTGCGCTCGGATGCACAAGGCGGAGCCTTATGCCACTGCTCCTTCTCGCGTGTCTCCCGTTACGGGCGCAGTTTCCGCAGCGCGTTCAGTTTGTGATCGACGCGTACGCCCACCCCAAGGCCGCCGGACCGCTCGGTTACCTGAATATCGCGGCCAAGCTCAAGCTGCACGAAGATGCCGCGCTGTGCTCGCGCCGCCTGGAAGAACTGCTGGAGGCCGGTCCCACGGGCGATATGTTCTGGATGTTCCCCATCACGGCGGTGGCGTATCTGGACCAGGGTCAGTTGTCCGATTCGGCCCGCCGGGCGCTGCGCCGCTCCTTCAAAACGTACATGCCCTACCGGGGCGATACGGAGAACCACTGGCTGCTGTATTACACGTCGCTTTATCTGATGGCGCAACTGTGGCCGGACCAGGACGGCGACCAGTGGTACACCGGCAAATCGTCCGCCGAGAACATGCGCGAAGCCGCGGGGTGGATTGAATCCTGGGTCCGGCTCACCACCACGCGCGGGCAGGGCGAGTACGATAGCCCGCACTATATGGGCCTGTTCTTTCTTTCCATGTCTTACCTTTCGGAGTGGGCCAGGGACCCAGCCATGAAGCAGCGCGCCGCCATGATGCTGGATTACCTGACGGCCGACTACGCGGCGGAGAATCTGGACGGCATCTTCGTGGGCGCCCACTCGCGGGTCTACGACCTCCCGGCGGTGGAAAAGTGGTTCAACGTCTCCAGCGATTTCGGTTGGGTGCTCTTCGGTCTGGGCCGCCCCATGGAGCCGCCGGGCAATTACGTGGTCTGCTTCGTGCTGGCAGCCGCCTACCAGCCTCCGGAGATTCTACGACTGATTGCCACCGACCGCGAGCGGCCCTACACCCACTACGAACTGAAGCGCACGCGCAATCGCTGGCGCTTTTTCGACGAACTGCACGGTCCGGTCTATAAGACCACCTACGTGCGGCGCGAGTACGCGGTGGGCTCCGACCAGGGCGGCACGCTGCAACCCATACAGGAGCACTCCTGGGATGTCACCTGGAGCGTTCCGGACCCAAGGGGCGTGCACAATACTCTTTTTACCGTGCATCCCTATTCTTCGCTGCGCGAGTTGCAGACCTACTTCACGTTCCCGCCGGACGCCGGCCTGGCCGACGTGGTGAGTTCCAAGAAGAGCTACGATTCGCCCGACAAGCTGGTGGGCGGCTCGCCCTACGAGCAGATTTTCCAGGAAGAGGATTCCGTGATCGTGTTGTACGATATCCCGGCGGAGACGCGTTTCCCGCACATCAACGGCTTCTTCTCCAAGGATCTGGCCGAAGTCCGGGAAGACCCGTCGGGCTGGATTTTCGCGCGCGGCGGCGATGCGTTCATCGCCTGCCGCCCGCTGCAACCATACACCTGGAAACCCATCGAGGGCGGCGGACGGCGGCTCTTCAGCCCCTACCTCAAGAACGGCATGGTGGTGCAAGTAGCGGCGCGCTCGGAGTATGCGGATATGGCAGCGTTCCGCCGGGCGATCCTGGCGTTGCCGCTGGAAGTGAAACTGACTCCCACGCCGGGCGTGCGCTTCCGCTCGCTGCGCGGCAAGCTGCTTGAGTTTACCTACGGACAGATTCCGCGGGTAGACGGCGCCGCGCTCGATTACGCGCACTGGCCGTTATTCGGCGGTCCTTACGTGGAGGCCGCGGTGGACTCCGAACAGTTGATCCTGAAATATGGCAACCTGCGCCGCACGCTGGACTTCCGCCGGCTCACGGTCACGGACACACAGTAGGGTTTGCGGATGTGGCTGACCATGATCGCCGCCTTGTCGCTCGCCATCTGGCTGTACCTCTTATTGGCGCGCGGCGGTTTCTGGCGGATGCGGGCGGACGCCTGCACCGGCACGCCAGGCGCGCCCGCTCCTTCGGTCACGGCAGTTGTGCCGGCGCGCAATGAGGCCGATGTGGTGGGGTGCAGCATGACCTCGCTCGCGGCGCAGCAGTACGCGGGCGAATTCCGCATCATCCTGGTGGACGATGCCAGCGAGGACGGCACGGCCGCGATCGCTCAGCGGGCGGCGCCCGAATTGCGCGTCATCACGGCGCGCCCGCTTCCCCCCGGCTGGACCGGCAAGGTGTGGGCGATGGCCGAGGGAGTGCGCGGCGTCACCAGCGATTATCTGCTGCTCACCGACGCCGATATCGTGCACCCGCCGGAGCATCTGGCGGGATTGGTGACTCGCGCCCAGGAAGGCGGTTACGACCTGGTGTCCTACATGGTGAGGCTGCAATGCGGGTCGCTGGCCGAACAGGCGCTGATCCCGGCTTTCGTGTTCTTCTTCTTCCTGCTCTATCCGCCGGCCTGGATTCGCGATCCGCGCCACGCTACGGCAGGCGCGGCGGGCGGGTGCCTACTGATCCGGCGCGCCGCTCTGGAGCGCATTGGCGGCATCGAGCGCATCCGGGGTGAACTGATCGACGATTGCGCACTGGCGCGCGCTGTCAAGGAGAGCGGCGGGGACGTCTGGTTGGGGCTCAGCGGCACGGCGGTGAGCCTCCGGCAGTACGGCACGTTCGGCGAAATCGGCCAGATGATTTCGCGCAGCGCCTACACCCAGCTTCAGTACTCCGTGTGGCTGTTACTGGGCACGGTCGTGGGGCTGGCAGTGACCTATCTCGCGCCGCCCGTGTTGACGCTCGCCGCGCCGCGCGGCGCGGCCGCCGGGATGGGCGCCCTGGCCTGGCTCCTCATGACGGCGGCATACTGGCCGGCGGTACGGTATTCCACTCGGAATTGGTTCTGGGCGCCCCTGCTGCCCCTGATCGCCCTGTTCTACCTGTACGCGACACTGCGCTCCGCGGTGGCCCACTGGCGCGGCCGCGGCGGTATGTGGAAAGGGCGGGCGGCAGGCTGAAGCCTGCCCCTGGAGATTGGCCATTCGCGCCGCGAATCTGGCGTGACAGGTTTCTCGCAGGCGGAACCGCCTGCGCCACCAAGTCGTGCCGTCTGCC
>PLDO01000150.1 GCA_003136215.1 Bryobacterales bacterium | reverse complement strand
TGGCGGGACCCCCATCTCTACGATTTAATGATCAGCTCGAAGCTGGGCGAAGAGCGGGTGGTTTCGACAATTCTGTCCGGAATGGGCAACCCGAACTAATGGCATCTTCCCGCGAAAAAGCAATGTCACCCAGAACCAGACACCTGGGGGTTTCCGTTCCAGCCGCCGGCGGTCTCGGCTTGCTGGCGGCGCTCCTCCTGGCCGGATGCGCCGCATCGGGCCAGAAGACCGGCACGGCTCACGCGCCGCCTATTGCAGTTATGGTGATGGAGGTCGCCTCCGCCGACGTCCCCATCTTTTCGGAATTCGCCGCGCAAACCTATGCCCGCGACATGGTCGAAGTCCGCGGTCACGTCGAAGGCTACATCGAAAAGTGGAACTTTCGCCCGGGCGCCGAGGTAACGGCCGGTCAGACACTGTACGTGCTCGATCTTCGCCCGTACGATGCGGCCGTGCAGCAGGCCAAAGGAAACCTCCACCAGAGCGAAGCCGATCAGGAATTCGCCCGCAAACAGGTCGCCCTCCTGCAAGCGCAGGCCGCATTGGCCTCCGCGGAGGCTAACCTGGTAAAGACTCAACAGGACGTCGACCGCCTCACCCCGCTCGTCCAGGCCGACGCCGCCTCCAAACAGGACCTGGACGCCGCTGCCGCCGCGCTGAAAGCCAACCAGGCGAACGTCGACGCCTTGAAGGCCGCCGTCGAGCAGGCCGGCCTTTCCACGCGCACCCAGATCGCCTCCATGCAGGCGAGGGTCGAAGCGCAGCAGGCCGCCCTGAACGCCGCGGAACTGAACCTGCGATACGGCACCATCGTCGCGCCCATCAGCGGCCGCATTGGCGATACCCTGGTTCCGGTCGGCGGCCTGGTGACGCCCACCTCGCCCCAGCCGCTCACCACCATCGTGCCGCTCGACCCCATCTGGGTCCGCTTCAAGGTTACGGAGTCGGAATACCTGTCGTGGACCCGCCAGGGCGGACTGCCCAGCGCCGCCTTGCCGCTCACCTTGATTCTCGCCGACCAGTCCGAATTCCCCGCCGTCGGCCACATCGAGAACTCGCTGAACCAGGTGGACCCCAAGACCGCGACCCTCGAGTTGCAGGCCCGTTTCCCCAACTCCCGGCACACGGTGCTCCCCGGACAGTTCGGCCGCGTTCGCGTGCAGGTTGCCGACCGCAAGGGCGCCATTCTCGTCCCGCAAAGAGCCATACAGCAGTTGCAGAGCATGCAGACGGTCTATACCGTGGGGCCGGACAATACGGTCGAAGTGAAGCCGGTGACCACCGGCGACCGGGTCGGCAACTCCTGGATCGTGCAACAGGGACTCGAGCCCGGCGATCGCGTCGTCGTCGAAGGCCAGCAGAAAGTGAGGCCCGGGAGCAAGGTCCAGCCACAGCCGTATCGCGCCACTGAATCCGCGCCGCCGGCTCCGGGGAAGGCTGGAAACTGAGCCATGGCGCGGTTCTTCATCGATCATCCCATTTTCGCCATGGTGATCGCCATCGTGATCGTCATCCTCGGCAGTGTCGCCATCCCCAATCTTCCCCTGGCCAGTTATCCCGAAGTAGTCCCGCCCGTGGTGCAGATCAGCACCAGCTATCTGGGCGGCAATTCGCTGGACATCGAAAAGACCGTCGCCCAGCCCATCGAAGAACAGTTGTTCGGCCTCGACGGCATGATCTATTTCATGTCCAATAGCGCCAACGATGGCAGTGTCAGCATCAACGTGACCTTCAAATTGGGCACCAATCCGGACATGGCCACCGTGCAAACGCAGAACCGCGTGAATATCGCCCTGCCGCGGCTGCCGCCTGAGGTGCAGCGCCAGGGCGTGGTGGTCAAGAAGGTCTCGACCGCCTTCCTCACCAGCATCAGCCTCATCTCTCCGGACAACCGCTACGACTCGCTGTTCCTCACCAACTACGTGCAGATCAACCTGCTGAACCAGTTGGCCAGCGTCGAAGGCGTGGGCGAGGCGCGGCTCAGCGCCGCCCAGATCTACTCTATGCGCGTTTGGGTGAACCCCGACCGGATGGCGCAATTGGGAGTTACCGCCAGCGACATCAACAGCGCCATCCAGGCGCAGAACCGGCAGAATCCCGCGGGATCGATCGGCCAGCCGCCTTCGCCCGCCGGCACCGCGTTCCAGTATTCGGTGAGCGCCCAGGGACGCCTGGTGACTCCTTCCGAATTCGAGGACATCGTAGTGCGCTCCCGCCCGGACACCGGCCTGCTGCGCATCCGCGACATCGGCCGGGTGGAACTGGGAGCCGCCACCTACAGCGGTTTCAGCCGCGTCAACGGCTCGCCCTCGGGCAACCTCATCATCTACCTTTCGCCTGGCGCCAACGCGGTGGCCACCGCCGACCGCGTCCGCCAGTTCTGCGAAAAAGCCAAGAAGACCTTTCCCCCGGGTCTGGACTACGTCATCCCGTACGACTCCACCGTATTTGTCCGCTCGGCCATTCACGAAGTGATGATGACGTTGTTCGAAGCCACCGGCCTGGTGATTATCGTGGTCTTCCTGTTCCTCCAGAACTGGCGCGCCACGCTGATCCCGCTGCTCACCGTCCCGGTGGCGATCGTGGGCACCTTCGCTTTGTTCCCGCTGCTGGGATTCTCCATCAACATGACCAGCCTGTTCGGCCTGGTGCTGGCCATCGGCATTGTGGTGGACGACGCCATCGTAGTGGTGGAGGCCGCGCAGCGTCACATCGACGACGGCCTGGAGCCGCGCGTAGCCGCCATCCGGGCCATGGAGGAAGTGTCCGCTCCGGTGGTGGCCATCGCCTGCATTCTGGCCGCGGCGTTCATTCCGGTGGCCTTCCTGGGCGGCATCAGCGGACAGATCTACAAGCAGTTCGCGCTGACCATCGCGGCGTCCGTGCTGATCTCCGCTTTCAACGCCCTGTCGTTGAGCCCCGCCCTGAGCGCCATACTCCTTCGCCCGAAAATGCAGACACGCGGCCCGCTGGGGCTCTTCTTCAACGGGTTCGACCGCGTGTTTGAGTGGACCCGCGGCCGTTATCTGGAAGGCGTGGCCGGGCTCATCCGCAAATCGGCGCTGGCGATGCTGGGGCTGTTCTGCTTCTGGTTTGCGGCCGGCTCGCTGTTCCGCCAGCTTCCCACCAGCTTTCTTCCCGACGAAGATCAGGGCACCATCTACGTTACCGTCCGCCTGCCCGACGCGGCGTCCGCGGAGCGCGCCAGCGCGGCCACCGCCAGGGTGGAGGAGATCGTCAGCAAGGTCCCGGGCGTCTCGGGCACCTTTACCCTGGGCGGCCTGGACATCTCCACCCGCACATCGAGCTCGAATGTCGCCACCGTCATCACCCGGTTGAAACCGTGGGACGACCGCACCGCCCCGGACGAACAGTTTGGCGCCATTGTCGCCAACCTGCAGCGGGCACTGGCCCGCGTGCCGGAAGCCAGCACCAACGCCTTCGGCCAGCCCCCCATCCAGGGACTGAGCACCACCGGAGGATTTCAGTTCATGCTCGAAGACCGCCTCGGCGTGAGCGTCGAGGAACTCGCCCACGTCGCCGACCTGACGGCCCAAGCCGCACGCGTTCGCCCCGAGATGGGCAACGTGGTCAATACCTTCCGCTCCAATGTCCCGTCCTATAAAGTGGATGTCGACCTCGACAAGGTCCAGACCCTGGGCATCCCCGCCACCGACGCCTACAGTGCCTTGCAGACATTCCTCGGCGGGCTCTATGTGAACGACTTCAACGTGTTCGGCCGCACCTGGCAGGTGATGGTTCAGGCAGAGCCGGAATTCCGCACCGAGCCTCGCGACATCAACCGCTTCTACGTCCGCACCGGCGGAGGCGACATGGTCCCGCTGGGCACGCTGTCCACCGTCACGGCCACTGCCGGGCCCGAGGTGATCTATCGCTACAACCGGAATCGCGCCGTGCAGTTGATCGGCACTCCGGCCCCCGGCTACAGCAGCGGACAGGCGGTCCGGGCCATGGAGGAAGTGGCCGCCTCCGCCCTCCCCGCCGGCTACAGCTACGAATGGACCGGGACCACCTACCAGGAAAAAGAAGCCCAGGGCCACGAAAGCTTCATCTTCGGATTCGCCGCCGTGCTAGTCTTCCTGTTCCTGGCTGCCTTGTACGAGAGCTGGTCGATACCGTTCGCCGTCATGCTGGCGCTGCCGCTCGGTCTTTTCGGAGCCCTGTTCGCCGTCTGGCTGCGCGCTTATCCTTACGACATCTATACCCAGATCGGCATCGTCACACTGATCGGCCTGGCGGCCAAGAACGCCATTCTGATCGTGGAATTCGCGCGCACCCGGTATGAGGACGGGTACTCCATCCGGGAGGCCGCAATGGAAGCCGCGCGTCTGCGCCTGCGCCCCATTCTGATGACCTCGTTCGCCTTCATTCTGGGAGTTACGCCCCTGCTAATTGCCCGCGGGGCCGGCGCCGCTTCCCGGCGTTCGCTGGGCACCGCGGTCTTCGGCGGCATGAACGCGGCGACGTTGCTGGCCATCTTCATCGTGCCGGTGCTGTTCGCGGTGATTCAGAAAATCGCCGCGCGCAACCCGAAGCCCGGCGTCGAGCCTGTGACGGAGGCACAATGAGAGTCCTCTGCTGCGCTCTGCTGCTGCTCCTCGCCGCCTGCACCGTGGGCCCCCACTACCAACGCCCGTCGCTTCCGATGCCCGCCCAGCACCGTGGCGAGCCGGCGCCCAGCCAGGCGTCCCTCGCCGACACCCGCTGGCCCGACCTGTTTCCCGACGACACGCTCAAACAACTCATCGCCACCGCGCTGGCGCACAACTTCGACCTCGCGATGGCTACTGAACGCGTGGAGGAAGCGCGCGCCCGCTACCGCATCGCCCGCGCCAACCAGTATCCAGTCGTTTACGCCGAGGGACTGGCCGGCACGGTACGGACTTCCACCATCGGCGCCAGCGTGCAGACCCCGGCCGGCTCGGTGACGGACGCCAGCTATTCCCAGATCGGCGCCACACTCTCCTGGGAGCTGGATCTGTGGGGCCGCGTCCGCCGCCTGAAGGAATCCGCGCGCGCCGAGTACCTGGCCACCGAAGAAGCCAGACGCGGCGTCACCGTGTCGTTAATCGGCGACGTGGCCGGCAACTATTTCACCCTGCGCGAGCGCGATTTGGAACTGCGCATCGCCCACGGCACGCGCGACATCGCCGAGCGCAACCTGAAGTTGATCCGCCTGCGGCACGATCACGGCGCCGCCACCGGACTGGACGTTGACCAGGCGGAACAGTTTTTCTACCTCGCCACGGTGCGCATGGCGAGCGTGGAGGGTGACATCGGACAGGTGGAGAATGGATTGAGCCTGCTGGTGGGAAGCCTCCCCGGCGATATCGCGCGCGGCAAACCGATCGAGAGTTTCGAGCTGCCGCCGCAGCTCTTAGCCGGCTTGCCGTCTTCCCTGATCGACCGCCGGCCCGACATCCGCGCGGCCGAGCAGAAGTTGATTTCCTCCAATGCGCAGGTCGGTGTGGCGAAGGCGTACTACTTCCCGCAGATTACGCTTACCGGCGCTCTCGGCGTGCAAAGCCGGGCGCTCAGCCAGTTGTTCTCCGGTCCGGCGAGCTATTGGGCGCTGGCTCCCGACGCGCTCCTGCCCATCTTCAACGCCGGCCAGGTTCGCGTTGCCGTGCGCCTCTCCGAGGCGCAAAAGCGCGAGATGCTCATCGCCTATCAGAAGACCATTTACACCGCATTCCGCGAGGTATCGGACGCATTGATCCGCTACGATCGCACCCGCGAACAGCGCAGCCAGCAGGACCTTCTCGTTCATGCGCTAACCGAAGCCTCGCACCTTTCGACGCTTCGCTACCAGGGCGGCGTCGATAGCTACCTGCAGGTGTTCAGCGCCGAGCGCGACCTCTTTCAGGGACAACTGACCCAGGCCCAATTGCGCTTGCAGGAGTTGCTGGCTTTCGTCGATCTTTACCGGGCCCTGGGCGGCGGCTGGCAATAAGGCGGCCGCCAGCCCTCCGCGGCGGGCGCCGCGTCCGTGGTGGTCGCGCATTCTATAATGGCTTTATGTTCTTTCGTCGAGCGCGCGTGCTGAATCCGGGCTTTCAGGAACGGGTGAATACCCTTCAGGGGGCTGGCTTCACGGTGGCACAGCAGCCGGGCGGCAGCGTCCGGGTGAGCCGCGGGGTTTGCGCGGTGGACCTGAAGGAAACCGGCGGGGCGCTCCAGGTGGAAAATCGCGCGGGTGTGGCGATGGGCGGCGAAATTGCCGTGCTGGTGGACGGCGGATTCCAGAAGTTTTTCCGCGCATCCAGCGGGAAGAAGAAACCGGCGCTGGCGGACGAACTCCAGGCTCTGCACGCTTTCGAAGCCGACCTCAAGGAAAAGCTCGGGCTCCAGAGCCTGTACAACGAGGGTCTGGGGACCGTTTCCACGCTTTACCAGTACGATCGCGTGAAGGATCGGGACCGCGGCGTCCCCAAGCGCATCTGGGAGTAGGGTCCTGCATTCGAGTGGGACAGGCGATCGCATTTTGTCGCCTGTCGCCGGCTGCCCCACCTACTTCTTCACGGCTGTTTGGGCTTGCTTGCGCATCTGCTCGAAGTATTGCTGCACGTAAGGTTGCAGGGCCACGGGGACTTCGTCGCGGCTGATTTCCGCGCCCCCTTGNNATCTTGCCCATGGCGGCGAGTTGCTCGGCGTCACGGATGGCCTTATCGCCATCCTGGCTGCCGATGCCGCTGCCGGGCTGCTTGCTGGCTTGTTGGGAATCGCTCTTGCCCTGCCCTTTCCCCTGTTGCGCGTTCTCGGAATTCTTGGCTTCCTGGCCGTCCTCGCCTTCCTGCGCATCGCCCTGCTGGCTGCCCTTCTGGGGCTGGCCATCCTTGCCGTTCTGTTGCTTGGAGCCCGGCGACTTGCCTTGGGCGGATTTCTGATCTTTGCCCTGCTGCTGGGAGCCTTGCTGGTTCTGCTGGGATTTGGCTTTGGACATCAGATTCTGGAAGGCGTCCTTCAGCTTGCTCATGAGGCTGGAACTTTCGCTCGGGCTCTTGGCATCCTGCTTCTCGCCGTTCGGCTGCTTGTCGCTCTGCCCGCCTTTGCTGTCGCCCTGGCCGTTGGGGCTGTCTTCGCCATCCTTGCCGGAGGCGCCTTCGCCCTGTGAATCGGCATCGTCGGAGGCCATTTCGTTGTCGCCCTGCTCGTCGGGCTTCGGGATCTTGAACGACTTGGCATCCATCTTGGCCAGGGCTTCGGATTGGGCATCGCCGGGGGGTTGGATTTCCTGGTTCTGGTCCTGCTGGCCAGGGTTCGGCTGATCCTGATTCGCGGGGGCTGTGCCGTCGTCGGGCGTCTCGGGGCCCTGCTTGTGGTTGCGGCGCGCATCGCCCGCCTGGCGGACGAGTTTGCCGCCGGTGAGCGATTCGGGCAGGAAGTTGGCGAGCGGCTGTTTCAGGTCGAGACGGCGGGAAAGGCCGTAGCGCAGCGCAAATAAGCTGCCCGCCACCACCGCCAGGCCGGCCAGCAGATAGACCGCGCGCGGCATGGTGTAGGGCACGGCGCACCGCACATCGACGGATTGGGCGATGCGGCTGGCCTCCTCAAACTGGGCGCGCCGGATATCGGGCGCCACGCGCGCGCCGGAATCGACTTCGCTGAAAAACAGGGCGGTGGAGAGGTTGTCGGCCAACCCGAGGCGCCGATCCACCAGTTGGGCAACAGCGTAACGCGACGGCAAGTGCCGCTTCACCCGATAGATTCCCAAGGCGGCGGCGGCGAAGGGGATGGCAAGCGTCACCGGCCAGCTGAGAGTCTGGGTGCCGAAGAGCAATAGCAGGATGAAGGCGGCAAGGGCGGCACTGGTGGCATTCACCCCCTGGGTGAAAAGTTGATTACCGAGAATGCGGCGCCTTGCCCGACGGACCAGATCTCCCACAGTCATTCCTCGTGCGATTGCGTACGGTTTCGCGAGCGACGTTGTGTCGCGAAACCCCGAAATTACCTTCAATCTTATCATTAAGAACCGTTTCGGACGTTGGCCGCGGTTCGGGGTAAAATGAATAGGACGGCCCGCTTACGGGAAGGGACCTTTTTTGAACCAACGGCTGAAAATTCTGATTGTGGACGACGAAGCGAGCCAGCGCTCCGGCTTGGCGGCGATGGTCTCGGCTTGGGGCATGACACCGGAAACCGCGGCCGATGGCAACGAGGCACTGGAAAAGCTCAACGAGTTTGCCGCCGATGTGATTCTGACCGATTTGAACATGCCGGGCCTGGACGGCTTCGGGTTTCTACAGCGTCTGCGCGAAGGCGGCGACATGCCGCCTACCATCGTGCTCACGGCCTACGGGAACATCGAGACGGCCGTCAAGACGGTGCACGAACTTGGGGCTTACTGGTTCCTGGAGAAGCCGCTCCAGCCATCCACGCTCGAGGTGCTCATCCGCCGCGCCGGGTCGCACGCGGAACTGCGCTCTGAGAAGCGCGTGCTGGAGCGCAATCTGGTCTACAAGGGATCGCTGGGTGAAATGGTGGGCATGGCGCCGCGAATGCAGGAGATCTTTGCGCTCCTGCAGCAGGCGGGACCCAGCAAGGCGTGCGTGCTGATCACCGGCGAAAGCGGTACGGGCAAGGAACTGGTGGCGCGGACGCTGCATGCCCTGAGCCCGCGGCGGCAGGGGCCGTTCGTGGCTATCAACTGCGCGGCGCTGCCGGAAACGCTGATCGAAAGCGAACTCTTCGGACACGAGAAGGGGTCGTTCACGGGAGCCAGCGAACGGCGCGCGGGGTGTTTTGAAGTAGCGCAGCACGGCACGCTGCTGTTGGACGAGATCGGCGAGATGCCGCTATTGACGCAGGCCAAACTGCTGCGCATTCTGGAGGATTCCAAAGTGCGCCGGTTGGGCGGCAGGACGGAGTTTGAAGTGGATGTGCGGGTAGTGGCGGCGACCAACCAGTTGCCGGAGGAAGCGGTCAGCAGCGGGCATCTGCGGGAGGACCTTTTCTACCGCCTGAACGTATTCCACATTCATCTGCCTCCCCTGCGGGATCGCAAGGAAGACATCCCGGCGATGACGGAGACGCTGATCGCGGACATGAACCGCAAGCATGGGTGCCGGGTCACGGAGGTCTCCGCGGAGGTGCTGGAATGCCTGCAGCGGCACCGCTGGCCGGGAAATGTCCGCGAACTGCGCAACGTGCTGGAGCGCGCCGTGATTCTGGCCGGCGAAGGAACCATCGAGCTGAAGAACCTGCCGGCGTTCCTGCAAGACCTGCAGGCTGCGGCGGAAGGTGCATCCTCGGCCCCCGCGCCGGCGCCGGACCCGGCGGGTACCCCGAAGGACGATTTCGGCGGAGTGAAGTTCCAGATCGGCACCACCGTGGAAGAGGCGGAAAAGGGGCTGATTCTGCGCACGCTGGAGCATACGCGGAACAACAAAACGCGGGCCGCCGAGATCCTGGGGATCAGCTTGAAGACCTTGCACAACAAATTGAAAGAGTACGGGGCGCAAGAGTTGGGCATCGGGGCGTAGGCGATCTTGCCCCCGCCATCGCCGGCGCTCCCGCCGCAGCTCCAGGCAATGATCCGGCGCGGCTTGAACCTGGTGCGGGATCCGGCGCAGCGTGCCGCACTTAGCCCGGTAGTGGAGACCATCGCCGAGGTGGTGTTCGAGCGCTGGCTGAGCGGGCGGACCGCGGAAGACAACCGCGCGGAGCACGAGTTTGTGGTCTTCGGCGCCGCCATGCGGATTGCAGAAGCCGAGCGGCTTCCCCTGGCCGGGAAACTGGTGGTGGTCTGCGCCACCTTTCTGCACGACACCTACCCCATCCCGCGCGTCACCGAGACGGCGATTCGCGAAACCATGAGGCGGGACCCGGAACTCGCCGCCCGGCTCCAGGAGAAAAAGGCGCGGCAGCGCCTCGAGCACATGCTTGGCGGCGCCCGAAATGCCCGGCTGCTGCTCCGCGAGTTGGAGCATCCGCTTCGCCGGGGAGAACCCATCGTGACCGGTGAGGTGCGCGAACGCTGTGCCGCCATTATCGCCGCCCACGATCTCTGGAAGCTCGGCAAGCCTCACCCGGCAGCCAGCGACCCCGAAGCGCTGGTGTGTTTCGAAGCGGACGCGCTGTGGCCGCTGCATCCCTTGGGCGTTTTGGCGGATCTGGAGCGGCCCGGCGAGTCCGGAGATCCGAGAGACGTGAACGACCCCGCGGAGTGGCGCAAGCAAATCCGTCACAACCTGGAGACGCTGCGCGAGTACCGGAAGAACTGGGAGGCCGACGGCGAAGTATTCCAGGACCCCGAGTCCGTTTTCAGGACCGCGGAAGGTTACCGTCTGTATCGGGGGTGGGCCGGGTTGTGGGGGCTGTAGCGGTACTTACCTGCCGGTGTGCAGGTTGTTGTGGATGGCGTAGAGCGCCAGTTCCAGGCGGTCGGAGACGCCCAGTTTGTCGAAGATGTTGTGCAGGTGGTTCTTCACCGTCTGCTCGCTGATGAACATCTTTTCGGCCATTTCCTTGTTCTTGAAGCCTTGCGCCACCAGCGCCACGATTTCGCGCTCGCGCTGGCTGAGCGGGGAACGTTCGCGCTCACGCGCTATCGGCGCCGGAGGAACCGGCGAATGCACGGGCGCTTCATCATTGGCCACGAACTGGCGGATCACGGCCGCGGTAGTGTGAGAATCGAGCCAGATCTCGCCGGCGTGGACCTTACGGATGCTCTTGATCAGGAGTTCCGTCGCGGTCTGCTTCAAAACAATTCCGGAGGTCCCCAATTTCATGGCCTGGACAAATTCATTCTTGTCGTCGGAGGCGGTGAGAACAATTACACGGGTCTTGTTTTTGGCGATCTGGAGGCGCTGCAAAGTGGCCAGGCCGTCAAGGCCAGGCATCTTCAGGTCCAGCAGGAGGATATCGGGTTCATGCTGTTGCAAAACGTCGAGCACCTGGCGCCCGTCCTGGGCTTGAGCGACGACCTCAAAATCCTCTTCCAAGGCAAGCAGCCGACAAAGTCCATCGCGAAAAATGGGGTGATCGTCAGCCACGACGATCCGGATTTTGGCCTTAGGCGCCGTTCCCAACCCGGATGGTCCGTTCGTACCCGCACTGAAATCAGACATACGCTATCCGTCCGTAATTGTAGAGTTCTGGCGGTACCAAGTCAAATAGTGCCCCCGGCTGACAGGGTCGGAACTCGGCGACCTGTTTCGTAACACATTGAGAATTCACGCTCGAATAACGCGTGAACAGTCCCGTGGAATCATTGTAGCCTATAGCGGTGAGGTTTTGGGCCTGGGAACCGTTAACGAAAGGGAGCGCGGCTTTGCTAAGGTTGAGGAATATGAGCGAAGAATTGGGCGAAGTTGATTTTCAACGGTTTTGGCGACGCCTGCAACAGCTTGGGCTCAATGCTTACGAGTCGCGGTCGTACCTCGTGCTGATGGGCCATCCGAAGTTCAAGGCGCTGGAACTGGCGGCCCGGGCACACGTGCCGCGGCAGAAAATCTACGAAGTGCTGGACAGCCTGGTGGAAAAGGGGTTCGCACAGGTGGTTCAGGAGAAGACGAAGCTCTTCTCGGCGGTGGAACCCAGCCTGGCGATTCCCGGATATCTGGCTCGCAAACGGCTGGTCCTGGAACAGGAACTGACCGACAACGGACGTGCCGGCGGAGCGCTGATCGACGACCTGAAGTCGCTCTATTCGGAAGGTCAGGGCGGACGCGGCACGCTGGACTTCCTGCGCATTGTGACCGAGCCGGCGCAAACCGGGGCGGAATACCGGCGCATGCTGATGGAGGTAAAGCACGAGTATCTGGAGTTCTCGCGCCCCCCCTACGCCGTGGATCCGCTTGACGAAAAACTGGTAAAGCAGGCCGGCCTGAGCGGCGTGGCGTGCCGCCTGCTTCTGGAATCGGCGTCGCTCGACACTGCCCACCGCCAGCGTCTGGAGGAATACGTGGCCAGCGGAGTGCAGGTGCGGGTGGCCGACTCACTGCCCATGAAACTGGCGGTGTTCGACGGGCAGAACGGCTTGCTGGCGCTGCTGGATCCGGTGATTACGCGCCCCACGTGGACCGCCGTCGTATTCCAGCACGAAGGAATGGGCGAGGCCATGAAAGCGCTGTTCGAGGAGCGGTGGCGGCGCGGCACGGATCTGTAGGACAGGCCAGGAGGCCTGTCCATTTCCAGGCTGCTGCGGAGCATGGGTGGGGCATGCTTTAGACGTTGCTGAAAAAGTAAGTCTTTCGGCGAATCGATTTCCCGGCGCCAGAAAATCTCGCGTTTTTAGGCGATTTGCGGGCTTGGCGAGGTGGGCGTGTAGGGGGATACTGGCCCGAAACGCCCTTTTTCGGGCGGTTCGGGCACACTTCTCCCTAGGCCTTGCCGGCCTGAAGGGAGATCGTCCGCATGCGGACCATGTTGTAGGCGGACAATGCCAGGGTGAACATCCACTGCACCAGCCCCCGCCCGCGATGGTGGAGCTTTCGCATCCCTCCCGTCGTCTTCAGCCAACCGAAGATCTGTTCGATCCGCTTCCGCTTCTTCAAGCTGATGTCATAGCCTTCGTGCCGCGTCGTTCGGCCATCGATCGCGCTGGCGCGTTTGGTGTGCTGTGCCACGTGCGGTGTGACGTTGCTGGCCCGCACATCTTTCACGAATGTAGCGTTATCGTAGTTTGCATCCGCACCCACCGTGGCACGCTTGCCTTCCGTGGCTGTCTTCAGCATGCTCAGCGCTGCCTCCCACTCCGCCGCCGTCGTCGCTTCGGTGATCCGCGCATCCACCGGCAATCCATTCCGGTTTTCCATCAGGATGTGCCCCATGTGGCAAAGCTGAAAGGCCCCACCCGCGCTCTTGCGGTACAAGCGCGCGTCCGGATCGGTCGTACACGCATGCGTGTCGCGCAGCCGCAACTCTCCACGACTGCCGCTGCCGTTCTCTGGCGGTTCCTCTTTCTTCTGGTAGCTTTTCTTACTCGCCCAGGCTTCCAGCAGCGTTCCGTCTACCGTGAAGTGCTCATCGGAAAGCAAGTCCTTGTCCCGCGCTTGTGCCACTACCGCTTCGAAGAACGCCTGTGCGATTTCGCCCCGCAACAGCCGCTCCCGATTCTTGCTAAATACCGTTCCATTCCACACCGCCTCGTCCATGTTCAGTCCCACAAACCAACGAAACAACAGGTTGTATTCCAGTTGTTCCATCAGCATGCGTTCGCTGCGAATCGAGTACAACACCTGCAGCAGCAGGGCTCGCAACAGTTTCTCCGGCGGTACCGAGCGACGTCCCAAAGTCGAGTAGATACCGGCAAAACGCTCCGACAACTCGCGCAATGCTCGATCCGTCATCGCCAGGATCGGTCGCAG
>PLDO01000252.1 GCA_003136215.1 Bryobacterales bacterium | reverse complement strand
CCGCCGGCGTGGATTTCCACGGGGTCCACGATTGGAGCGCGCGCGCCGGCGCCAATGGCGCGTCCCCGGCTACCGACGCGGCGCGCACCGCCTTCGAATCGTCGCCCATGGCGAGCGTGCGGACATGGCGCTCGCCGGTGCTGTTGATCCACGGCGATGACGATCGTAACGTCAGCTTCAGCGAGACCATCACGCTCGCCAATGCGCTCCGCCAGCAGGGCGTNNATAAGGCTCCGCCTTGTGCAAGGTGGGGTAGGCTTCAGCCTGCCAATCCGAGCGCAGCTCGGACTCATTGCGGATACAACGTGGAGCCCTATGCCACTAGATTCTCCTAGCGATTTTCCGGGCGTATTGAGCGCCGAAGTCGAGGACATCCGGGCGCGCAGGCGCGCCCTCTTCCCCCACCAGCAACCTCTCGCCGACGCGTCCCCGTCCCCGCCCACTCCGCCCCACCCGTACGCCGAAGCCCATCGCTTGCGAGCCCTGGGCCTCGCGTTTTCCGGCGGCGGCATCCGCTCTGCCACCTTCAACCTCGGAGTGCTGCAGGGCCTTGCGGAACTCGGCCTGCTCCCCTTCATCGATTACCTCTCCACCGTGTCCGGCGGCGGCTACATCGGCTCCTGGCTGCACGGCGTCATCCGTAACAGATTTCTCGGCGACCCCGCGGCCGCGCAGCCGGAGCTCGACCCCAGCCGCGTCCCCAGGCAGGACGGGAACGATCCCATCACTTTCCTCCGCAAGTACAGCAACTACCTGGCCCCGGAACTCGGCCTCTTCAGCCCCGATTTCTGGACCATCGCCGCGGTCTGGATCCGCAATATGTCGCTCAACCTGCTGATCCTGATTCCGTTCCTCATCGGCGTGGTCCTGACGGTGCTGATGAGCGGCCTCCTGCAACAGAAATTCGGCCGGGATCTGGCATCCAGCCTGGCGCGCGAGCTTTGGGTGTTCGCTCTCGGCGTCGCGGTGGTTGTCATCGGCGTCAACCTGCGGCAGATCGTGTTCGCCCAATTCCCCGATTTGACGCCTCGCTTCAAACTGCCCGACCTGACGGGCCGCGGCATCGTCGGTGGCGCCACCGTCTGCATCATGTTTGCCGCCTACATCCTCGGCGCCTTTCGTTTCGACCCGCAACCCATAGCCGTTGGCATCCTCCTGTTCGTGCTCTTCGCCCTGCTTCAGTGGCTCGGCGGCTTCCGCCTGTGCTATCGCGCGCGCCACCGCGGTTCCAGCGGCTGGCCGTTCCTCATCGGCATTCCGCTGGTGTGCGCCGCCTTCACCTCGGCGCTGTTGTGGTGCGTGTGGAAGTTGACCGGCTCGTGGGTCGATCCCGACGTGGACTGGCTGCGCTTCGCCTTGGGCCCGCCCATGATTCTGTTCGTCTGGATGTGCGGCGTGATCCTGCAAATCGGGCTCATGGGGTCGGATTTTCCCGACGCCGCGCGCGAGTGGCTGGCCCGCTTGGGGGCGCAGGTTTCCATCGCCATCGCCGCCTGGTTCGGGCTTTTCGTGCTGGCCGTTTTCGGTCCCTACTGGGTGGCCAGGCTCACTTTGCGCTGGGCCCCCGCCGGCGCGGCGCTGGCCGGCGGTTGGATGCTGAGCGGCCTCGGTGGTTATCTCTCGGGCAAGAGCGAGAAGACCAAAGGCAGCTCTAACGTAGATGGCGCGGATGGCAAGATCCGCGCCCTCGACCTGCTGGCCAAAGTGGCCCCGGTGTTATTCCTGGCCGGCTTCCTCCTCTTCGTCTCGTTGGGCACTCACCTGCTGCTGCGCGCGCTGGTCGCCCAGGTCGATTGCCTGGTTCCCGTCACCGCGAATATTCCCAGCTGGCTGCTCTGGCTGGAACCCGTGAGGCGCGAATACTGGTGTTTCCTTTACTACACCAACATGCCCCTTCTGAAGGCCGGTATGGCGCTGCTGGCCGCCTGCGGGGTGATGATCGGCATTCTGCCGCTGCGCATCAATATCAATGAATTCTCCATGCACCATTTCTATAAGAATCGCCTGGTGCGCTGCTATCTCGGCGCCAGCCGCGACGACCGGAAACCCAACCGGCTGACCGGGTTCGACCCGCACGACGATTTCCCCATCGCCACGCTCCTGCCCTCCGACCCGCAACTTCCGTACCGTGGTCCCTACCCCATCGTCAATTGCGCGCTGAACCTCAACACCGGCAGCGAACTGGCCAAGCAGGAACGCCGCGGCGCGTCCTTCGTCTTCACCCCGCGCTACTGCGGGTTCGATCCACCGCACTCCAATGAGGACCGGGCCGTGACCAACCGCACCGGCGATCTCCATGCCGAAGGCTACCGCGCCACTCCCGGCTACATGGAGCCGGCCGGTCCCCGGCTGGGCTCCGCCATAGCCATCTCCGGCGCCGCCGCCAATCCCAACGCCGGGTATCACACCTCCGCGCCGCTCGCCTTCCTGATGACGATTCTCAACGTGCGCCTCGGTTGGTGGCTCGGCAACCCGCGGCGCGACGCCCCGAGCGCCCGCCCCGGTCCCATGAACGCGCTGGTCTCGCTGCTCTCCGAACTGTTCGCCCAATCCAACGGACGCAGCCGCTACGTCAACGTCTCCGATGGCGGCCACTTCGAAAACCTCGGCCTCTACGAACTGGTGCGCCGCCGCTGCCGCTACATCGTCGTCAGCGATTCCGAAGCCGACCCCAACCTCGGCTTCGAAGGCCTGGGCGGGGCGATTCGCAAATGCCGCGCCGATTTCGGAGTGGAAATCACCATCAACCCCGACCCCATCCGTCTCTCCGGCGGACGCAGCCGCTCGCACTGCGTCGTGGGCACCATCACCTACCCGGAAAGCGACGCGGGATTCGCCGCCGACACCTGCGGCCGCGCCGAAACTGCCGCGCCGGCGCGCGCCACCGGATGGCTGCTCTACCTCAAGGCCAGCTTTTCGGGCGATGAGCCGGAGGACGTCCAGCAATATCACGCCGGCTACGCCGCCTTCCCGCACGAAAGCACGGCCGACCAGTTTTTCAGCGAATCGCAGTTCGAAAGCTACCGGCAACTGGGCCTGCACGTGGTGCGCACGACNNATGTTCCAGGACCTGTGCCGCAAATGGTACCCCGCGCCGGCGTTCCCGGAAGGCAAGGAAAGCAACCTGACGGAGCAGTACTCGGCCTTCCTGCGCCGCATCAGCGACGACCGGGAACTGGCGTTCCTCGACAACCAGCTCTTCGACGGCATGCCGCTGGAGCCGCAGCCCAAGGTCACGCCGCGCAAAGCGGTCTACTTCTGCATGGAACTCATCCAGTTCATGGAAGACGTCTATTNNCGTGGGCCAACAGCCAGGCGATTCGCGACACATGGAAAGTCGCCGGTAGCGGATTCAGTCCCCTGTTCCAGGAGTATTTCGAAGGCCTTTGGACGCACCGGGATGCCTGAAGGCGCAGCAAAGGACAGACGATCGCCTTTTGTCGTCTGTCAAGTTGTTCCGCACCCTTGGGCAGTTCTGGAGCGATGGCTTCCTGCACCCCGCGGTACATGGCGCCGTAATTCTTCAGGTGCGCGCGTCCGTGCCCGATGCGCATCAGTACGCGCAGACCGTTGGATTCCAGTGGCAGTCCCGCCACCACCCCGCGGAAGAGCAGAATCTTCTCCGCCCCCGGGTCTCCGATGCAGGGGAACAGCTTCAGCGCCTTCATGGTGCGGGCGTAGGGTAGGGCCACTGGCGCCTCCCACTTCTCCGGTTGTGCCATTATAACCGTAATGAGCCAGAGCCAGGACAAGCCTCCGTGGATCATGGAGCGACTCGGCAAGGTAAGCCAGAGCAATCGCAAATTCGACGTCGAGTTCTGGCAACGGCAGGGTTCCACGGCGATCTTCGCCGCCGCGTGGGAGATGGTAGTGGAAGCTCACCGATGGAAGAAGAAGAGTGAGTCCGAACTCGCATTTCAAAGATCTGTTGAAAGCATTAAACGGTTGCGGGGCTAAGTACCTGATCGTGGGCGGCTATGCGGTGATGCTATACACCGAGCCGCGCTACACCAAAGACCTGGACATCTGGATCGAGTCCAGCCCCGGCAATGCGCTTCGTGTATTCCGCGCCCTGGCCGAATTTGGCGCCCCGCTGGCAGGTATTCAGGCGGAGGACTTGGCTGCGCCCGACCTGATCTATCAACTGGGCATGCCACCCTCCAGGGTGGACATTCTGACTTCAATCAGCGGCATCGATTTCGAGGAAGCTTGGGGGAGAAGAACTACCGGCGAATTTGGAGATGTTCAAACCACCTTCATCAGCCTCGGCGATTTGATTACGAATAAGCGAATGACCGGGCGCACAACGGATCTGGCGGACTGCGAACGGCTGGAAGAAGCGGCAGGTCCCGACTCGCTGAAATAACCGGTCTTGACCGCAATCGTATAATAAAAGTTCCAGTGGAAGACTTTATCCGGATCCAGGGTGCGCGGGTCCACAACCTCAAGAACATTTCGCTTTCCATTCCCCACGAAAAGTTGACCGTGATCACCGGCGTGTCGGGGTCCGGCAAATCGTCGCTGGCGTTCGACACCATTTACGCGGAGGGGCAGCGGCGCTATGTGGAGTCGCTTTCCGCCTATGCCCGCCAGTTCCTGGAGCGCATGGAAAAGCCCGATGTGGACGACATCGACGGCATCGCGCCCGCCATCGCCATCCGGCAGAAAAACACCACACGCAATCCACGCTCCACGGTGGCCACTTCCACCGAGTGCTTCGACTTCCTGCGCCTGCTCTACGCGCGCGTAGGCCAGACCTTCTGCCCCACCTGCGGCACCCGCGTCCGCAAAGACACGGTGGATGAAGTGGCGGCGCGCCTGCTGGCGCAGCCCGAGGCGTCGCGCTGGTACGCGCTCTTCCCCTGCGGCGAACACCCCACCAGCGACGCGCTGCGGGACCATCTCTTCGAACTGCGCAAGAAGGGCTTCAACCGGCTATTCCAGGGCGGGCGCCTGTTCGAGTTCTCGACCCCGGAATCGCTGCTCGATATCGACTTCAGCAAGCCCGTGTTCATGCTGGTAGACCGCCTGGCCATTGGGCCGGAACTCCACCAGCGCCTGGTGGACACCATCGAGATCTGCTACCGCGAAGCCGGCGAAGTGATCTTCGAGAGCGCGTCGGGCGGCGCGCCGCTGCGTTTCAACGAGCGCTTTCAGTGCAAGACCTGCGGCATGGAGTTCAACGTCCCGGAGCCCATCCTGTTCAGCTTCAACTCGCCTGTGGGGGCCTGCCCGCGCTGCCAGGGTTTCGGCAATACCATCGATTTCGATATGAACCGCGTGATCCCGGATGCCTCGCTCACCCTGGAGGAAGGCGCCGTCGATCCGTGGACCAAGCCCAAGTACCGCTCCTGGATGGGCAATTTCAAAAAGCACCGCGCCACGGTCCGCATGAACGTGCCGGTCGCCGACCTCACCGCGGCGGAACGCGAAACGCTGGACGAATTCATCCGCCGCTTCTTCGATCATCTGGAGAGCAAGAAGTACAAGATGCACGTGCGCGTGTTCCTGAGCCGCTACCGCGGCTACGCGCTCTGCCCGGAGTGCAAGGGTGCGCGCTTGCGCAAGGAAGCGCTCTACGTGCGCGTCAACGGCCGGAACCTGGCCGATATCGTGCGCATGAACATCGCCGAGGCGCAGGAGTTTTTCCTCAGCCTGAACCTCAGCCCGGAAGAGACCGCCATCGCCGAGAAGATTCTGGTGGAGATCCGCCAGCGCCTCAAGTTCCTTAACGATGTCGGCCTGGAATATCTCACGCTGGATCGCCTGGCAAATACGCTGTCGGGCGGCGAGGCGCAGCGCATCCAGCTGGCCACCTCGCTGGGTTCGCGCCTGGTGGGCGCCTGCTACGTGCTGGACGAGCCGTCCATCGGGCTGCACAGCCGGGACACGGGACGGCTGATCCGCATACTGGAGGAACTGCGCGGCCTGGGCAACACCATCGTGGTGGTGGAACACGATCCCGACGTGATGCGCGCCGCGGACCATATCGTGGACCTGGGTCCGGGCGCCGGCGAGCACGGCGGGCACATCGTATTTGAAGGAGCGCTGCCGGCGCTGATGGCGGAGGGCAACCACTCGCTCACCTCCCGCTACCTGCGAGGCGAACTCAAGGTTTCCGCGCCGCGCACGCGCCGCGCCGTCGATCCGCGCCGCCTTATGCGCTTTACGGGAGCCCGCGTGCACAACCTCAAGAACATCGAGGTCGAAATCCCGCTGGGCATGATGGTGGTGGTGACCGGCGTCTCCGGCTCCGGCAAATCGACGCTGGTCCACGACGTGATTTTCCGCTCCCTGGAAGCCCTCCACAAAGCCCGCGACACCGCGGAGGATGCACCCGCCACGGCTGCCAGCGTGGACTCAGACGACGTGCGCGGCCCGCAGTTGATGTGCCGCAAGGTGGAGGGAGCGGAGCGCATCACCAGCGTGGTGATGATCGATCAATCCCCCATCGGTCGCACGCCGCGCTCCAACCCGGTGACTTACATCAAGGCGTTCGACCTGATTCGCGCCCTGTTCGCCGCCACCCGCGAATCGGAGAAGCGCGGCTACACGGCGGGCCACTTCTCGTTCAACATTCCCGGGGGCCGGTGCGAAGTCTGCCAGGGCGATGGCACGGTCACCGTGGAGATGCAGTTTCTGGCCGACGTGGAATTGATCTGCGAAGAGTGCAATGGCACGCGTTACAAGAGCGGCATTCTGGAGATTCGCTACAACGGACGCAACATCCACGAAGTGCTGCAGCTCACGGTGCGCGAGGCCATGGATTTCTTCCACGCGGCGCCCCGCCTGGTACAGCGCCTGAAGGTGCTGGACGATGTCGGCTTGGGGTACCTGCGGCTCGGCCAATCCGCCACCACGCTCTCCGGAGGCGAGGCGCAGCGCGTCAAACTGGCATCGCACCTGGCCACTTCCAGCAACGCCGGCACACTCTTCATTTGCGACGAACCCACCACGGGCCTGCACTTCGACGACATCGCCAAGCTGCTGGCCACCTTCCAGAGGCTGATCGAGAACGGCGGCAGCCTGATTGTCATCGAACACAATCTGGACGTCATCAAGGCGGCCGATTGGGTGATCGATCTCGGCCCCGAGGGTGGCGGCGGCGGCGGCCGCGTGGTGGCCGCGGGCACGCCCGAAACCATCGCCGCGGTCACCGAAGGCTACACGGGCCGCTATCTCCGCGCCGCGCTGGAAGCGTAAGGTGGGGCAGGCCATTCGCGCCGCGAATCTGGCGCGGCAAGGTTCTCGCAGGCGGAACCGCCTGCGNNCCGCCTGCGCCACCAAGTCGTGTCGTCTGCCTGCATAGGTGGGGCATGCTTCAGCTTGCCAGGCGAGCGAAGCTCGCCCCCACCCCCTTGGGCGCTGGAAGCGTAGAATCGGAAGCAGAGGTTCGCTATGCGACCGGTTCCGCGGCTATTGCCGCTGCTTTTCACATGTTCCGTGCTGTGCTGTGCCGCCGGGCTGGAAGTAGTCCGGCCGATTGTCGCGCAGAGCGATGGGGGCGTCCCCGTGCCGTCCGGATACGAACATGTGGCGGGGGAGACGCTGTTCTTCAGCTGCCGTATCGCCGGCTACGCCAAGACACCGGAAGAAAAGGTCCACGTGTCCTACTCGGTGGAGGCCTTCGACCCCCAGGGCGTGCCGCTGACCGAGATTTATAAGAACGAAATGGTGACCGACGTGGCGCCGCAGGATAAGGCGTGGATGCCCAAGATCACCACCGAAATCCAGATTCCCCCGCTGGTGGGCGCCGGCACTTACAAGATCCTCATTAAGATCGAAGACCTGGTGGCTAACGCCAAGGCCGAACTTAGCGTCCCGTTCGTGGTGCGCAGTAAGACCGTGGAGCCCAGCGATACCCTGGTGGCGCGGAATTTTCAATTCTTCCGCGGGGAAGAGGACGCGCAGCCAATTGAGAAAGCCGTCTACCGGGGCGGCGACTCGGTATTTGCCAGGTTCGACATCATCGGCTTTAAGTATGGCGAGAAGAATCGCATCGACGTGAGCTACCTCACCAGCGTAATCTCCCCCAGCGGGAAGGTACTGTGGACCCAGCCCGAGCCGGCGGTGGAGCAAAGCGAGAGTTTTTATCCCAAGCGCTACGTGGTGGCGTCGATGGGGATTACGCTGTTAGCCAAGACCACGCCTGGGGAGTACAAGATCGCGGTGACCATCACCGATGCGGTGGGAAAGCAGACTTACGAGACGAAACAGACGTTCACGGTGGAGTAAGGCTTGCCGCTTCCTGCTGGCGGCGCATGCCTGCGCGCTCGCCGGCAGCGCGGCGGAAAGCGTCCTGCCCTCGCTGGCGTACGGGCGCGACTGTTCGTCCACGGTGTTCTTGCAGAACCTGGCGGATACCGCGCTGGACGTGGAATTGGTGGCTCATCGCTCCAGCGGCGCCCTGGTGCCGCTGGCCGGACACGCGGGAAAGGTTGTCCACCTGTCCGCGGGGGAACGCGGCAGCTACCAGTTGCAGATTGAGCAGGAGGAGAGCGGAGCGTGGGTCCAGGTGCGGGAGCACGCCAAAGCGGGCGTCGGCCCGGCGGTGGCGGTCAGCGGGACCACCGAATGCCGCCAGGGCAACCAGCTGCGCACCGCCGTGCGCGAGGTGGCGTACCCCACGCGGAACCCCTGGTTTGCGGGCGAAGTGGCCGAATTGCGCGGCTCGGTGATCTCCCTCATCAACGTATCGGCAGGCGCCGCGCAGGCTTCGCTCTGCTACTCGGCCGGGACTCTCTTTTCCGTTCCGGGAGAAACCCAGGCCAGCCGCGAATTGAAGCCGGTATGTTCCGCGGCTTTTGAGGTCCAGGTTCCTCCGTTCGGCACGCGGGACTTCCCCGTGGAGAGGCAGGGAACCTCCTACTTCTCCCTGAAGACGCGGGGAGACTCGATTGTGCTGCAGATGCTCCGTCCGGCCAATGAGGGGGTGCGGATCTACACCGTGGATTCCACCATCAAGTTCGGCGGCGAGGTCCCAGACGGCAAGCGCTGACGATCGGTGTACAATTCATAGAGTCGAGGGGACAACCAATGAGACTTTTCCACGCGGCATTCGCCGTAGCTGTAATCCTGGGCCATGCCCAATTCACCACGCGGCCCCTGCATGCGCAAGCGCACGCGCAGGCTGCCGTCCCGTCCAAACCGGCCGAAGAAGTGTTCAAGAACATCGTTCAGCTGAAGGGGATGCCGGCCGACCAGTTGATGCCGGCGATGCAGTTTATGTCATCGTCCCTGGGAGTGGAATGCGCCTTCTGTCACGTGGCGGGCAAGATGGAACTGGACGACAAGGGGGCCAAGAAGACCGCGCGCGAAATGATGGCCATGCAAGCCGCCATCAACAAGGAAAGCTTCCACGGGCAGTTGCAGGTGACCTGCTTCTCCTGCCACCGTGGAGCGCAACGGCCGGTGAACACACCGCCCGTCCTAGATTCCGATGCGCCCGCGCACGCCGCGCCGCCACCCATGGCGCCGCCGGCGAGCACCGTGACGGCGGACCAGATCGTCGAAAAGTATCTGACCGCTTTGGGCGGCGCCGATGCCATCGGCAAGGTGACCAGCCGCGTCATGAAGGGCGCCATTCTGGTGGGCGGCAGCGAGACTCCCATCGAGTTGTTCACCAAGGCGCCCAACAAGCGCGTCTCCATCAGTAACGGCCAGAGCTACACGGCATTCGACGGGGCCGCGGGTTGGATGGGCAACACCGGGAAGCCGGCGCGCGAGATGTCGGCCACCGAGGCCGATGCCGCCGGACTCGACGCCGAGTTTTCGCTCGCCCTGCGCCTGAAGGAGATCTTCCCGCAACTGCGCCGCGGCCGCCCCGAAACCATCGCCGGAGTGGAGTGCGAGACGCTGAACGGCAGCCGGCCCGGGCGCCCGCCCGTGCGGCTGTACTTCGATAAGAACTCGGGCCTGCTGGTGCGCATGGTGCGCTATGCGGAAACGCCGGTGGGCCGCAATGCGACGCAGATCGACTATGCCGATTACCGCGAAATGGATGGCGTAAAAAGCCCGTGGCGCTGGACGCTCTCCCGGACCAACGGGCGCTTCACCATTCAGGTCAAGGAAGCCACCAATAACGTAGCTATCGAGGACGCAAAATTCGCTAAGCCCGATGGTGAATTGAAATAGGATGCACAAGGCTCCGCCTTGTGTATCCGCGCGCAGCGCGGACACGGCCCGCTGCCGCCCCAAACCGTTCATGTTGAACGGTTTCGAGCTAGTATCCCCTTTGTTTTCAGCAAGGGGAAAATAGGAACCGTTCAACTTGAACGGTTTTGTCCGAGCTATCGCTCGGATGCACAAGGCGGTGCCTTATGCCACTCTTGCTATTCTGAAAGTTCGTGGCCTTCAACCCGTCCTCCATGTCGAAGGTATTGGTGCGCGCCACCAACTGGCTGGGCGATGCAGTCATGTCGCTGCCCGCCATCCGCGCCATCCGCCAGGTCTTCCCGCACGCGCACCTCGCCGTGCTGGCGCGCCCGGGCGTGGCCGATCTGTACGCCCGCGAGACTGCTATCGACCTGGTGATTCCCTACCCGTCACCCAAGGGGCTCGGCGCCCGCCGCGAGTTTGCCGCCCGCCTGCGGGCGCAGAGGTTCGACGGCGCCATCCTGCTGCCAAACGCCTTCGACGCCGCCCTGACGGTGTGGCTGGCCGGCATCCCGGAGCGCATCGGATACCGCCGCGACGGTCGCGGCATGCTCCTCACCCGCGCCATCCCCGTGCCCGAACCCGGCGACATCCCGCGTCACCAGCGCTTCTACTATCTGGAACTGCTGCACCGCGCGGGCCTGATCGAGCGCTTTCCGGAGTGTGGCGCCATCCGCCTCGACGGCATCGCCGGAGCGCGCCAGGCGGGCGCCGCCCACCTCGCCGCGCTCGGTGTGGCGGGGCCGGCGATCGGCATCAGTCCGGGCGCGGCCTATGGCGATGCCAAGCGCTGGCTGCCGGAGCGATTCGCCGAAAGCGGGCGGCAGCTTGCCGGCGAGTTGGAAGCATCGGTCCTGGTGTTCGGTGCGGCGGCGGAACGCCCATTGTGCGAGACCGTAGCCCTCGCGTTGCGGCGGGAGGGAATTGACGCGCGGAACCTCGCCGGCGAAACCAGCCTGCGGGAATTCATCGATCTGGCCGCGGCCTGCCGCCTCTTTCTGACTAACGATTCCGGCGCCATGCACGTCTCCAGCGCCCTCGGCGTCCCCACGGTAGCGGTGTTCGGCGCCACCGACGATACCACCACCGGCCC
>PLDO01000218.1 GCA_003136215.1 Bryobacterales bacterium | reverse complement strand
TGACGGCGCCGGACACGCCGGTCCCCTACAGCCCTCCGTTGGAGGAGGCCTTCCTGCCCAATGCGGAAAAGGTCGTTGAGAAAGCTCGCTGGTTGCATCGTTATTGAGCTTTTGCTGGCTGCCGCGGCGGGTGAAGTAAGCGAGCATGGGTGGGGCATGCTTCAGCTTGCCAGGCGGGCGAAGCTCGCCGGTCCGAGCTTCGCTCGGATGCACAAGGCGGAGCCTTATGCCACCTCAGCGCGCCGGTGCGTAGCCGAAGGTCACGGTCAACGAAATGCTGCGCGCCGGCAGCAGCGTCAGGACGTCGTTGGGAGACACCGCGGAATTCGCCAGGGCCGGGACGACGCCGACGATGTTGTGATTGTCCAGTAGATTGTTAACCGCCAATCGGACCTTGGTCCCGCGCAGGTATGAGTCGCCGCGGACGGTGTAATTCAGGAACAGGTTGCTGACGTTGAACGGGTCGATCGCCACCGCCTGATTCGTGCTCCCATTATCGTTGTACATGAGGCCGATGCGCTTGTTGAAGAAACCCATATCCCAGCCCTTTACCTGGTAAGTAAAGCCCACCGTTTCGGTGTTTTTCGGGGCGTTCGCCACCCACAGCCCCGTCTGAGCGTATTTCGCGCTGCCCAGTGTCCCATTGAGGTAAAGGCTGAATCCATGGCCGATCAGGATATTGCTTTCCGCTTCGACGCCCTTCGTGTTCGAAGGACCAGTCTGGTAAAAGACAGATTCGCCGGACGGGTCGGGCGCGGACGAGTAAGGGTTTTGGAAATGGCTGTAGTAGCCATCGACGTCCAGCGTAAAACGGTTGAATTTCAACACCGAGCCCATCTGGTAGGTCTTGGTGGTGGTGGGTTTCGGCAGGACGGCCACCAGCGCGCCTTTGGTATCGAACACGTTGGTCGGCGGAATCACGCTGCCCGTGGCAAACTGAGCGTACACGGTCCAGTTGGTCCTCAACTTGTAGCGCGCATCGAGCGACGGCATCCACGAGCGGAAGCTGGAGTCGTGGATCACGTAGGGGGCGCCATTCAGGCTTCCCACGGTCTTGCCGTTGTCGGCGTACTGCGTGAAGTCCATCTTGTAGTTGGCGAGTTTGATACCGCCCGTGATGCTAAGATCCCGCGTGACCTTGTATTCGTACTCCACGAAAGGCTGAAACGAGTCCGTGATGAAGTGTTCGTGGAAATTGGACAGCGCTGCGTCCACCCAGGTCCGGGGATCGCTTGGAATCTGATAGCGGTCCGTGTACGCCCACTCGAACCACAGGCCGGTGCGCAGGATGCCCTTGGCGGATTCGTGGCTCACCGCCAGCACGTCGCCCACCTTGCGGTAGCCGTTGAGCTTGTCCACGCCGCTGGTCTTGCTGATGGTCGTGCCATTGTAGTTCTGCTTGTTCCAGTAGCGGTAAGTGTAGGTCTTGTTATCCAGCTTCCATCCGTGCCCAAGATCGCTCTTGATGCCGAAATACTCGAAGTCGGTCTGCACGTGATAGAAATTGTAGCCGTAATAATTGGGCTGGGAAGGGTCGTCGCTCAACAGGTAGTTGTCGCCGAATTGAGCCACCTGGGCGCGCGTCGGACCTTTGGTATTGGGTGTGTTCGTCCACAGATCCACCAGTCCTGCAAACAGCGTGAAGGTTGTCCTGTCACTGAGCCGATATTGGTACTTCAAGAAGCCGGCAACGCGTTTCTGATAGTTATAAGTCTGGTATCCGTCCGACAGCATCTGGTGCAGGTTGATCACGAAGCTGGATTTCTTGCTCTTACCGCCGAACTGTCCGGAATCGAGATCCAAAGCGAGCATACGCGTATTGAAGGAGCCGTACATGGCCGTTGCGCGGATATTCATGTTGTACGGCACGCTGCGCGACAACATGTTGATCGATCCGCCGAAGTTGGTGGGTCCGATGGTGGAAGCCGACCCGGGACTGCGGTCGAAATCGATTCCCGCAATGAACTGGCTGGGGAAAAACGCCCACGAATGGTGGGTGGGGCTGTTGGTATCGTTGAACGGGATGCCGTCCACCAACATGGTGTACTGGCCGTCGGCGAAGCCGCGGAAATAGGTTTTGCTGTCGCCCAGGCCGACGCCGTTGGGATTGACGCTGAACGTGCCCGGCGCCATGTTGAGCAGTTCGGTATAGTCCGCCACCGGCGACGCGAAGTTCTGGACGAAGTCCGGGCTGATCTCGGATTTCGCGGAACGCGCTTCCAGGGTGCTCTGCGAAGGCGCCATCTCCGCCGCCACCGAGACCGTCCCCTCGACGGTCACGGTCTGGGATAGTTCCCCGACATTGAGTGCGATGGCGGCTGTCTCTGTTTCCCCCGCGGGCAGTTTGACTCCCGCGCGGCGGCTGGTGGCAAAACTGGGCGCCGACACCTCAATCGAATAGGTGCCAACCGGCAGGCCGGTGACGGAAAACTTGCCATCCGATGAGCTCATTGCCATGCGGACGGCGCCAGTCGACTCGTTTCGCACCGACACGGCGGCGTTGGGAATTCCCTTCCCCGCCACGTCCAGGACAGTGCCGGTAACGGCGGCGGCATCTCCCGCCTGTGCCTGCAATCGGAGTAATCCACAAGAACACACGGCGAGCACCAGGCACCACCGGATCAAGACAGCCTTCATAACGCACCCTCCCAAACGGAAATTAACGAAGATTTCCGCATGGTATCGGCTGAGGTGTTGCAGTTTCGTGACAGCGCGGTTAAAGTGCGTTAAGCGCGGGCGCCCGCTAATGCATGGGGCCGGCGGCGCGAGTGTGCTTCGGCCTTCGCATGATGAACAGGAACGGCAGAACCACCAGGAACACGATCGCCATGGCGCGGAAGGTGTCCACGAAGGCGAGCATGGCCGCTTGCCTCTGCACCGTGCCCCACAGCGCGACATAGGTTTGCGTCGCGGCTGCCGCCGGGTCCCCGCTGTGCGTCATCATGGCGCTTTGCGTACTCTTGAAGAACGCCTGGGTCTGCAAGTTCAGCATGCTCACGTGTTCGCCGAGCCGGTGGGTATGGAACTGCTGGCGGCGGAAGAGGAACGTGGTGGCGGCGGCGATGCCGAAACCGCCGCCCAAATTGCGCATCAGGTTGAACATGCTGGTGGCGTTGCCCATCTCTTCCTTGGGGATGGGATCCATGGTGGCCGTGGTGAGAGGCACAAAGAGCATGGCGAGCGCCGCCCCCTGGATGAACTGGGGCCAGAAAATGTCCCAATAACCGGCGTTCAGATTGATGCTGGAAAGCTGCCACAACGTCCACGAGGCGCCGACCAGCCCCACGGCCAGCACCTTCCGCGGGTCGAAGCGTCCGAGCACCGTGCCCACCAGAGGCATCATGAGGAAGCTCCCCAGACCGCGCGGCGCCATGGCGATGCCGGCGTCCAGCGCCGAGTAGCCCAGCATGGTTTGCAGGAAAACCGGCAGCAGCAGTAGGCTGCCGTAGAGCACGAAGCCGAGCATGGTCATCAGGAAGACCCCGGCGGCGTAAGTGCGATCCTTGAAGACGCGCAGGCGGACTACCGGGTCGCGGGTATGAATCTCGTGCACCACGAAGAGGATCAGGGCGGCCGCCGATACCACCGTGGCGATCACGATCCAGTTGGCGGCGAACCAGTCGTCCTCCTGTCCTTTGTCGAGGATCACTTGCAACGCGCCCACCCCGAGCGCGAGCATGCCGATGCCCCAGTAATCGATGCCGCGCTTCTGCCGCCCGATGTAAGGCGGATCGAAGATGAACAGCCGCGTCATGATGACCGAGGCCAGGCCGACCGGCAGATTGATGTAGAAGACCCACCGCCAGCTGAAGTTGTCCGTCAGGTAGCCGCCGATGACGGGGCCGAGCATGGGGGCGACCACGATGCCGAGTCCCCAGAACGCCATCGCCTTGCCCCGGTCGCTGGGCGGGAAGGCCTCCAGCATGACCGCCTGCGACAAAGGCTGGAGCGCTCCGCCGGTAGCGCCCTGCACCACCCGGAAGACGATCAGCATGGGAAGCGAGGTGGCGAGCCCGCAGAGAAAACTCGCCGCCGTGAAGCCGAACACGGCCGCCAGCAAGGTGCGCTTGCGCCCGAAGAAATTGGCGATCCAGCCGGTCATGGGCAGGATGATGGCATTGGCCACCAGGTAGGAGGTAAGCGCCCAGGCGGCTTCATCCGTGCTGACGGAGAGGCTGCCCGCGATGTGCGGCAGCGCGACGTTGGCCACGCTGGTGTCCAGCACTTCCATGAAGGTGG
>PLDO01000233.1 GCA_003136215.1 Bryobacterales bacterium | reverse complement strand
GTGCGCCCGTGGCGCCCATTACCGCAATGATTTTCTTGTCAGCCATGGGACTCATGATACACTCTCACGCATCTTGGCGACCACGCCCGACCGGCCCATCGGACTGCTCCACGCCACCGCCATGGTGGTCGGCATCATCATCGGCGCCTCCATCTTCGTCCAGCCCTCGGAGATCAACCGCCACGTCCCCACCGTCTCCGGCGTCCTCTCCGTGTGGATCGCGGCCGGCATCCTTACCCTCTTCGGCGCGCTGGTATGCGCCCAACTCTCCGCCGCCTTCCCGCGCACCGGCGGCGTCTATGTCTTCCTCACCGAGACCCTCTCCCCCGCCTGCGGCTTCCTCTGGGGTTGGGCCATGTTCTGGAGCGCCCACTCCGGCATCATCGCGGCTTCCAGCGTCATCCTCGCCCGCTACGTAGCCTTCTTCATCCCGCTCGACGACACCGGCATCCGCGCCGTCGCCATCGCCGCCATCCTCCTCTTCTCCTTCGTCAACTACCTCGGCGTCCGCCAGGCCAGCGTGCTCCAGACCGCCGTCACCATCTCCAAGGTCGCCGCCATCCTCCTGTTGCTCGGCATGGCCGCCATCCTCGCCACGCCCGCGACCCAGCCCCCGATCGCACCTACGCCTCCCCCGCCCGCGCCCTTCCGCGAATTTGCGCTCGCCGTCTCCGCCGCCCTCTTCGCTTTCGGCGGATGGCACATGGTCACCTACACCGCCGGCGAAACCCGCGACCCCACCCGCACCATCCCGCGCGCCCTCCTCATCGGCACACTCACCGTCACCGTGCTCTACGTCCTGCTCAACGCCGCTTATCTCTACCTGCTCCCCATCGGCCGCGTCATCGCCTCCCCGCGCGTCGCGGCCGACGCCGCGCAGGCCGTCGCCGGACCCCGCGGCGCGTCGCTCATCTCCGCCCTCGTCATCCTCTCCGCCACCGGCGTGCTCAACGGCGTGATTCTCGCCGGCCCGCGGACTTACTACGCCATGGCGCGCGAAGGCCTCGCCTTCCGCTGGCTCGCTTCTCTGCGCCACGCCATCGTGCTGCAGGCCGTCTGGAGTTGCATCCTGGTCGTCACCGGCACCTACCGCGCGCTCTTCACCCGCGTCATCTATACCGAGTGGCTGTTTTTCGCGTTGATGGCCGTCGGCCTCATGCGCCTGCGCCGCCGCGTGAGTTTCGTCCCCGCCGCCTTCGCCATCGCCGCCGTCATCGTCGCCGCCATCCAGATAGCCGCCGACCCCATGCAAGCCGCCACGGGCCTCCTCATTGTCGTGTTAGGATTGCCTGTCTACCACTACTGGCATGCCCATCATTGATTTCCACAACCACTTTTACCCGCCGGCCTATCTGGACGCCCTGCGTTCCGGCTCCAGCGCCGTCCAGGTCACCATCGACGAAGACGGCAATCCGCGCATCTATTACCCCGGCGATTACAACATCGCCGTCCCCGGCCACCGCGATATCGACTACCGCGAGCAGGTGCTCATCGCCCACGGCGTGGATACCCAAGTGCTTACCCTGACCACTCCCGGCACCCACGTCGAAACTCCCGCCACCGCCGCCCGCCTCGCCGCCCTCGTCAACGACGCCTTCGCGGAGATCCGCGACACCAGGCGCGGCCGCTTCACCGCCCTCGCCACCCTCCCCCTGAACGACCCCGCCGCCAGCGTCCGCGAACTCGACCGCGCCTGCCGCCAGCTTCACTTCCCCGGAGCCATGCTCTTCAGCAACGTCAACGGCGCCGGCCTCAACGAGCCCCAGTTCTGGCCCATCTACGAACTGGCCAACGATCTCGGCGCCACCCTCTACATCCACCCCACCCACCCCGTCGGCGTGGAAGCCATGACCGATTTCTGGCTCATGCCCCTGATCGGTTTCCCGATGGACACCACTCTCGCCGCCGCCAAACTCGTCTTCAGCGGCATCCCCGAGCGTTTCCCGCGCATTCGGTGGGCGCTCTGCCACCTCGGCGGCGCCATCCCGTATCTTGCCGAGCGCCTCGACCGGGGATTTGAAGCCTTTACCGAGTGCCGCGCCAACATCCCGCGCCCGCCCAGCACTTACCTCAAGCAGTTCTACTACGACACTGTCAACTTCAACCCGCAAGCCATCCAGCTCGCCATCGATTTCGCCGGCATCGGTCACCTCGTCGCCGGCAGCGACTACCCCCACCAAATCGGCAGCATCCCCAAAATGATCGAAACCGTGGGCACTAACGCCGATCTCTACGCCGCCACCGCCCGCCGCCTCCTGACGTTGTAGGTGGGACAGACGATCGTTTTTTGTCGTCTGTCAACATTCTCGCCTTTCCGAAGCATAGACAGACCACGAAAGACGATGGTCTGCCCTACCAGGAGCCGCCTGCCCCACCGTTTAGTATCCTGTTCTCTTACGGAGCCAACATCATGACCATCGCCGATCTTGCCCAGATCGCGGGACGCACTTATCCCGCGCGGCGCCGCACGCAGAACCTGGTCGGCGGCGCCAGCCCCATCCAGGCCGCTAATTTTTCCATTGGCAACGTCACCCTGGAGCCCAACGGCGGGCAGGTGCCATGGCACAACCAGCAGCAGGAAGAAGTCTACTTCATCATCGAAGGCACCGGCGAAATGTGCCTCGGCGAAGAGCGCATGACGCTCCACTCCGGGCAGGCCGTCTACATCCCGCACCAGGTCTTCCACCAGTTGACCAATATCGGCGATACCCCGCTGCGTATGCTCTACTGCTACGGACCCGCCGGCGATGTCGCCCACTGGCGCCAGGAACTTGACGGCACTCTTCCCAAAGCCGGCGTCGATGTGCCGCCCCTCCCCGCCGGCGCCCGTCCGCAGTGTACCGGGAAGCCCACCGAAAAGCCCAAAGCGTAGAACTTCCATGAGCGAAAAAACCATCCATTCCGTAGGCATCATCATGAATGGCGTCACCGGACGCATGGGGCTGAACCAGCACCTGCGCCGCTCCATCTACGCCATCATGCAGCAGGGCGGCGTCAGCCTAGGCCCCAGCGAAACCATCATGCCCAAGCCGGTTCTGGTGGGCCGCAATTCCGCCAAGCTGGAAGCCATCAGCGCCGAATGCGGCGGCCTCCCCTGGACCACCAATCTCGATGAAGCGCTGGCCAATCCCGCGTACTCCATCTACTTCGACGCGCAGACCACGGACCGCCGCGCCGCCGACGTCAAAAAGGCCATCGCCGCCGGCAAGCATATCTACTGCGAGAAACCGGTCTCCGACAGCCTCGAGATCTCTCTCGAACTCCTCCACCTCGCCGAAAAGGCCGGCGTGAAACACGGCGTGGTGCAGGACAAACTCTGGCTGCCCGGCATGTTGAAGCTGAAGACCCTGATGGAACTCGGCTTCTTCGGCCGCATCTTCAGCGTGCGCGGCGAATTCGGCTACTGGGTCTTCGAGGGCGACACCGTTCCCAGCCAGCGCCCCTCCTGGAACTATCGCAAGGAAGACGGCGGCGGCATCATCATCGACATGCTCTGCCACTGGCGCTACGTGCTCG
>PLDO01000280.1 GCA_003136215.1 Bryobacterales bacterium | reverse complement strand
TCTTCCGCGAACTCCACGCCGCCGGCGGCGACGTCATGGGCGTGGATTGGCGCATCAATATCGACCAGGCCTGGATGGACATCAGCTACCGTTCGGCCATTCAGGGCAACCTCGACCCCGTCGCGCTCTTCGCGCCGCTCCCCGAACTGAAGGCGAAGGTGCATGAACTGCTGAAGCGCACCGGCACGCGTCCTGGACACATCTTCAATCTCGGCCACGGAATTCTGCCGGAGACCCCGGTGGAGAACGTTAAGGCGGTGGTGGAGATGGTCCGGGAATTCCGGCCGTGAACAGCGGCGTCCTGCTGCTCGCCCACGGAGCGCCGGAACGCATCGAGGACGTGCCGCAATACCTCTCCTTCGTGCGCGGCGGCCAGCCCGTTTCCGCGCGCGTGCTCGATGAGGTTACCAGCCGCTACGCCGCCATCGGCGGAAGTTCGCCGCTGACTCATTGGACCCGCGTGCAGGCCGAAGCGCTCGAACGCGTCCTCGGAATTCCCGTGTTTTTTGGGATGCGCAACTGGCATCCGTTCGTCCAGGAGACGATGGAACAGGTGCGCGCCGCGGGCGTGAATCGATTGGCGTGCGTGTGTCTGGCGCCGCAATTCTCGGAAATGAGCGTCGGGCTGTACATGAAGCACGCGAGCGCGGCCGCGGCCGGTGTGGAACTGGCCTGGGCCACCAGCTATCCCGTCGAGCCTCTCCTCGTCGGCGCGTTCGCCGAGCGCCTGCGCGGGTTGCGCGGCAAGGTGCTGTTCACCGCGCACAGCCTGCCCGCGCCCAATGAGCGGTACGATGGCGAGGCGCGCGCCACGGCGTCGGCGGTGGCCGTCCACCTGGGCCTCACCGATTGGCAGTTCGCTTACCAGAGTCAGGGGATGAGCGGCGGCACGTGGTTGGGGCCAACCGTGGAATCGTGCCTCGACCGCTACGCCGCCGAAGGCGTGCGCGAAGTGGTGGTCGCGCCCATCGGCTTCGTGTGCGATCACGTGGAAATCCTCTACGATATCGACGTGCTTTTCCGCGCTTATGCCGCCCAGCGAGGTATCGCCTTGGCGCGCCCCGAGAGCCTGAACGGCTCGCCAACCTTCACGGCAGCGCTTGCCGAAGTGGTGCGAAAATGCGTGTGAGCAAGACACGCAGGCGAAACCGCCTGCGCCACCAGCCCAGGCCGTCTGCATGCATTGGTGGGGCAGGCTTCAGCCTGCCGACGCAGGGGCGACCCCAATGACCCCGCGCGTCGTCATCATCGGCGGGGGCATCTCCGGGTTGGCCACGGCCTACTACCTGGCCAAGGGCGGAAAGTCATCCACCATCGTCGAATCGCGCCCGCGCCTGGGCGGCGTGATCCAGACGGAGAAGATCGAAGGCTGCACCATCGAGGCCGGTCCGGACAGCTTCCTCTCCGTCAAGCCCGCGGCCATGGACCTCATCGGCGAACTGGGCCTGCGCGGCGACGTCATCGGGTCCAACGACCATCTGCGCATCACCTACGTGCGCAAGGGCGGCAAGCTGGTGCCCCTGCCCGACGGTCTGATGATGATGGTCCCCACCAAGATCCTGCCCCTGTTGACCACCGGCCTGCTCAGCCTCGGCACCAAAATCCGTATGGGGATGGAACTCCTGCGCGCGCCCAAGATGAAGCCGGGCGATGAATCGGTGGCGGATTTCGTGCGCGAGCATTACGGGCAGGAGGCGGTGGACTATCTGGCCGAGCCGCTGCTCAGCGGAATCTATGGCGGCGATCCGCGCGAACTCAGCGTGACCGCGGTGCTGCCGCGCTTCGTCGAGCTGGCCGCGAAATACGGCAGCCTCACGCGTGGCGTGCTGGCGGCGCGCGCGCACGCTCCCAAGGCGCAGGCGCCGGCCCCGCTGTTCCGCACCCTGAAAGGCGGGCTAGGACAATTGGTGGACGCCGTCGAGGCGTCGATTCGCGGCAAGGTCGAAGTGCGCCGGGCGCGCGCCCAGACGGTGGAGCGGAAGGTGGGCGGATTCCGCGTGCGGCTGGATGGCGAGTGGCTGGAGGCCGACCGGCTGGTGGTGGCTTGCGAGGCGCATAGCGGCGCGGGCTTGCTGGCGCCGGTGGATGCGCGCCTTTCGGAACTGATGGGGCAAGTGGCGTACAGTTCGTCGATGACCGTGGCGGTGGGGTTCGACGCCGCGGATTTCGCCCGGCTGCCCTCGGGCTTCGGCTTCCTGGTGCCCAAGAAAGAGCGGCGGCGCCTGGTGGCCTGCACCTGGGTCGGGACCAAGTTCTCCTACCGCGTCCCCGAAGGCAAAGTGGTCGCGCGCTGCTTCCTCGGCGGCATGGAGGACGCGGGCGTGCTGGGCGAAAGCGACGAGGCGGTGACTCTGGCGGTGACCCGCGAACTGCGCGAGATCGCCGGTGTGACCGCGCCGCCGCGCTTCACGCGCATTGCCCGCTGGCCGCGCTCCATGGCGCAATACACGGTGGGACATCCCGCCCGCCAGGCCGAACTGGAAGCGCGCCTGGCGCAGATTCCCGGCCTGTACGTGGCGGGCAACGCCTACCAGGGCATCGGCATTCCCGACTGCATCCGCATGGGCCGCGCCGCCGCCGACCAGATCCTGGCGGGCTAGGCATTCCCGAAATCGGCAGGCGAAAACGCCTGCCCCACCTTTGCAGGCAAATGCCTGATTCCGTGGTGGCGCAGGCGGTTCCGCCTGCGAAGCTAGCCTACCCGCACCTCGATCCTGGCGGGAGCCATCATCGCGGTGCCGGCGGTCTTGAAGGCGAGCCCCGCGATCATTGGGCTCAGGCGGCGCTTAGTGCGTCATGGCGTAGATGATGTAATCGATACCGATGCGGATGCCGAGGGCGGAGAACCGTTCGGGGTACTTCGGGTCGTCGGCGTTTTCCCAGGAATCGCCGAGGTCCATGTTGTGGCAGATGGCGACCATGAGGCGGCCGTTGTCGTCGTAGATGCCGCGCCAGTGTGCGGGGCTGCCATTGCGCTCGTCCTTTTCGTAAATCCTGCCGCTTTGCAGGTACTGTGCGCCGGGGACCTGGTAGCGTTCATCGAGATCGAAGACGGTGTGAAAGATGGCGTCCTTATCGGGGATGTCCACGATGGGACGATTGGGGAACACCTTCTGCATGCTGTAGACGAAAACTTCCCACTCGTTGAGGGCGTGAAAATCGTCGCACATGAAGAATCCGCCGCGCATGAGGAATTCGCGGAATTTGACGATTTGGGCGTCGGTGAGCTCCCAGTGGCCTACCTCGACGGCGTACAGCCAGGGGTAATTGAACACGTCATCGTCTTCCAGGAGATTGATGGGCTGTTCGACGCTGCGCGCGTGAATGCGGGTGAGGCGGCGGACGGCGGCGGAAAGGTGGCGGTCGGAGCGGGGATAGTCGATGGTCCAGTTGGTGTTGCCTTCGCGCCAATCGAAACCGCGTTTGTACTCGCTCTGCCAGTCCAGGCGGACGGGGGTAGTGGGATACATCAGGCGGGCGAAGGTCCACTCGCCGGGTTGGTTCCAATCGTCGGGAACCGGGAAATTGTTGTACTCCCAGGCCGGATACGTGCGGAAGGGGCGTTGGGCGAACAGCGTACAAACCAGCAACGCGCAACCCACGGCGGGTATCAGGAATCGGCCAACCCTCATCTAATTACCAGTATAAGGGACGGCTCAAGCGTGGCGGCGATAGACGCAGCGGCCGGCGAGGTAGACGGCGTGGGTGGAATCGCGGCCGAAGAAGTAGGGGAGCTCGCGATAGTCTTCGCAATCGTGGATGGCGAAATCGGCCAGCTTACCGGGTTCGAGGGAGCCGATTTCGCCTCCGCGGCGGAGGCTGTGGGCGGCGTTGATGGTGGCGGCGGTAATCGACTCGGCGGCTGTCATCTTCAACTGCGTGGCGGCCAGGGAGAGCACCATGGGCATGGATGCGGTAGGGGACGAGCCAGGGTTAAAATCGGTGGCCAGGACGACGGGCATGCCAAGATCGATCATGCGGCGCGCCGCCGGGTAGCGCGTCCCGCCGAGGTGGTAGACCGAGGCGGGAAGCAGCACGGGTTGCACGCCGGCGGCGTGCAGGGCGGCGAGGGCGGCGGGGGTGGAAGCTTCCAGATGGTCGGCGGTGGCGGCATGGAGTTCGGCGGCCAGCAGGGAGCCATAATCGGCGCTGAACTGGTCGGCGTGGAGGCGCAGACCGAGGCCGAGCGCCCGGGCGGCGAGCAGGATGGCGCGCGTTTGTTTCACGTGAAACACGTTGATTTCACAGAAGATATCGCAATATTCGGCGAGGTTTTCCCGGACCACGCGCGGCAGCATCTCGTTTACGACGAGGTCCACATAGTCGTCGGCACGGCCGCGATATTCGTCGGGGACCTCGTGGGCGCCCAGGAAGGTGGGAACGTAGCGCAGGCGGGCATCGGCGTGGAGAAGGCGGATGGTCTGGAGGATCTTGATCTCGGCATCCGCCGAGAGCCCGTAGCCCGATTTGGCCTCGATGGTGGTGGTGCCGCCGGCGAGGAACCAGTCCTGGTAGCGGCGGGCGGTGGCGAGCAGGCTGCCGGCGGAAGCTTCGCGGGTGAGGCGGACGGTGGCGCGTATGCCGCCGCCGGAAGCGGCGATCTCGGCGTAGGTGGCGCCTTCCACGCGGCGCTCGAACTCGCCGGCGCGGTTACCGGCGAACACCGGGTGGGTGTGGGCGTCGATGAAGCCGGGGAGCACGATACGGCCGCCGGCGTCGACGATTTCCGTGCCGGCGGGGAGGGCTGGCTCGATCTCCCTGCGGGTGCCCGCGGCGACGACGCGCCCATCGCGTACGTGCAGCGCGCCATCGTCGATGATGGCGAGAGAGCGCATGGCGGGTCCCGAGCGCGGACCGGGAGGCCCGGCGAGGGTGACGAGCTGCCGGCAGTGGAGGATGGCGAGGTCAGTCATCGTGGCACAAGGCAGAGCCTTATCCCACATCATCGCAGGGCTTCCAGGCGCGCCGTCACGGCGCTTTTGAAGGCGGGGTCCTGGATGGATTCGAGATTGATGCGGACGTTTTCCAGGGCTCCGGCGCGGGCGGCGATGGCCAGGGCTTGGGCCACGGCGAGATCGCTGGCGAAGCGGGCGGGGATCTGGAGGGCGTCGAGACGCTGCTGCAAAGCGTGGGTGCGCTCCACGACTTGCAGGGGAACTTCGGCTGCGCCGTGGAGCGCCTCTTCGACGAACGGAGCACGCTCGGCTTTGGGGCGCTTGTAGGCGAGCATGACGGCCTGGAAGGCTGCGGCGTCGCGGTCCACGGCATCGGTGAAGAAGCGGCGGTCGTCTTCGAAGGCATCGCTGGGAAGTTTGGCGAGGCGCGCGACCATGGAACCGAGGGCGGCGGACATGGCGGCTGCCGCGGCGGCGGCGCTGCCGCCGCCGGGAGTGGCCGTGGGGGCGGCCAGCGCGTCGAGGAACTCGGGAAGTCCGCCGCGCGCGGAGAGCGCGCTGGCGATGCGGTTTTCCAGGACGAGTTCGGGGCGGAAGTTCTCGAAACGCAGGAAATATTCGGCGGAGAGCTCGATGGCCTTGCGGGGGATCAGGCCGACGATTTCGCTGCCGGCCACGGCGACGCCGTAGCGCTCGGCCTCGCGGCGCACGGCTTCGAAGACCACGTGCATGGGTGTCTGTTCGAAATCGGTGAGATTGATGGACACCTGCGCGAGGTTGCGCGAGGCCAGCATGACGCCCATGGACTTGACGTAGCGGAAGCCGCCGCTGGAGAAACGGATGGTTTTAGCGATGCGTTTGGCAATGGCGACGTCGGGCGTATTGAGGTTGATGTTGTACGCGATGAGGAACTTGCGCGCGCCGGTGACGGTGGCGCCNNGCACCAGCGCCTCGAACTGGCCGCGGCGGATGTTCTCCAGGTTGGTGCGCTCGGGGCGGCGGGCGGCGGCTTCGTAGAGGTAGACCGGGACCTTCAACTTGCTCCAGATCTCGGCGCCGAGGCGCTCGGCCAGTTGGACGCACTCTTCCAAGGTGACGCCTTCGATGGGGATGAAGGGGACCACGTCGGCGGCGCCGATGCGCGGGTGCGCTCCCCGCTGGGTGGTGAGATCGATCAGGGCGACGGCCTTTTCCACCGCGCGGAAGGCGGCCTCGGCCACGGCCGTGGGCGGGCCGACGAAGGTCAGGACGCTGCGGTTGTGATCGGCATCGGCCTCGCGGTCGAGCAGGACGACCTCGGGAACGGCCAGGACGGCCTGCACGATGGCGTCAATCTTCGCGGCATCGCGGCCTTCGGAAAAATTGGGAACACATTCAATCACGCTGTAAGATCATAAGACGTGCCTCCGCACAAACACAAATCTGAGGACAATCAACCGAGGACGCTCGACCGCGTTCTGTCGAAAGCAGGAATCGGCTCGCGCACCGACGCGCGGAAGTGGATCGGCGCCGGCCGGGTCGCGGTTAACGGAAAAATTATTCAGTCACCCGATCTTTGGGTGGATGTGAAGCGCGATCGCGTCACGCTCGACGGCCGTATCTTGGTCGCGCGCGAGAAACAGTACGTGCTGTTATACAAGCCGAAGGGTTACCTCACGACTTATAAGGACCCCGAGGGCCGCAAGACCGTGTACGATCTGCTGCCCGATGCCGGGGAGTGGATTTTTCCCGTCGGCCGTCTCGATCAGGACACCACCGGGTTGCTGATCATGACCAACGATACGGATTTCGCGAACTACGTCATGAGCCCCGAGTCGAAGGTTCCGAAAACGTACCTCGTGAAGTCGTCGCTGCCGCTCTCGGACGTTCAATTGGATCGCCTGCGCAATGGCGTCGACCTCGCCGACGGACCCACGCGCCCGGCCGTCGTGAAGCGCATTCGCGACTCCGCGCGCTACACATTTTTCGAAATTACGATCACGGAGGGACGCAACCGGCAAGTGCGACGGATGGTGGAGGCGC
>PLDO01000320.1 GCA_003136215.1 Bryobacterales bacterium | reverse complement strand
GACCAGATACTCTGCCCATTTGCAAGGAGGATGATTTTGGCACAAATCACATCACAATACGGTGACGTATATCTTCGAGCCATAGAGTCCAGTGCCGATCGCCCATAAAGACGTCACCTTATTCCTGAATAGATGTAGTTAGTTTAGTTAGGCCGCTGTCCCGAGGCCGCCCGCAATCGCTCGACGGCCCGTCTAAGTTCCGGGTCTGGTTTGAGCCGTAACGCCGTCTCGAGATGAAACAGGGCCTCCGGCAGCCGGTCCGGAAGACGCGATAGCGCCACCCCTAAGTCGTAGTGCCCGTCGGCATAGTCGGGCCTGACGCGCAGCGCGGCTTCATACTCGGCAATCGCGTCGGGCATGCGCCCGGGCATCCGCGACAAGAGGTTGCCAAGATTGTTGTGCGCTTCCGCGTAGTCCTGCCGAATCCGCAACGCGGCTTCGTACTCGGCGATCGCATCGGGCAGGCGGCCGGGTATCTGGGACAGAATCTGCCCCAAGTTATAGTGCGCCTCAGCGTAATCCGGCCNNCGCCTGGATGGCCTCGGGCAGTCTCCCCGGCAAGCCGGCAAGAACATTTCCCACGTTGAGCTGCGCTTCTGCGTAGTCGGGTTTGAAACGTAACGCCGCCTGAAACTCGGCCATGGCTTCCGCCGACCGGCCTGGGATCTCCGACAGTGCCACCCCCAAGTTGTAGTGTGCGTCGGCGTAATCGGGATCGAGGCGCAAGGCCGCATTGAACTGTGCAATTGCCTCGGGAAGGCGGCCGGCCTTCAGCAACGCATTTCCCAGTTCGTTATGGGGAATGGGCCAGTCGGGAGCCAGCCGTAACGCTGCCTGGAACTGCGGGAACGACTCCTGCAACCGCCCCGGGATCCTGGCCAGCGCATTTCCCAGCCCGGTGTGGGCCGTCACGGAATCGGGGTCGATGCGTAGCGCAGCCTCCCAAAGGCCGACAGCCTCCGGTAACTTACCGGGGACATTGACGAGATAATTCGCCAGGTTGACCTGAGCGACTGCGTTCTCGTTGGTGACATCCAGCGCGTGCCGGAACAGAGTCTCACTGTTCCGCCAGTGCCGGACCTGCAACCAGGCCAAGGCCGCGCAGGTCAGGCACGCCAGTGACATCAGAACAGCGACAATCGGTTTCACCTTCGGACGGCGGGCCGCTTCCGCCACGGCCCAGGCAACCATAATCGAGAGGCCTACCATGGGGATGTAGGTGTAGCGATCGGCGCGCGCCTGGACTCCCACCTGTACAAGCCCGATGACGGGTACGAGGGTGCCGAGATACCAGAACCAACCCATGGCCAGATAAGGGCACCGGCGACGCAAGCGCACTACGATCATGCTGGCGCCGGCCAGGGCGAGGCCGGCGAGCGCAGCCTGCCAGGCCGGGATATGCCGTGGATATGGGTAAATAACGGCAAGCCGGGCAGGCCAGAACATCTGAACGATATAGACAACACAGGAGATCAGGGCATTCTCGAAGCGCAAGCCGATGGGAAATGCGGTGAGCGTCTTTACCGCTCCACCGCGGTGCTGCGCCAGATACGTGATGACGGCGACCGCCAGGGAAAGCGCCAGCAGGGGCGCCTTTTCCAAGACGATCGCCGCCGTGCGCGGCTTGCCGCCAGCTTCGGCCCGGGCCTGGAACGACAAGCGCCGCAACGGCCAGAAATCCAACAACAGAAGCACGAAGGGCAAAGTAACGATCATCGGCTTCGCCATGAGGCCGAAGCAGAACGTTAGCAGAACCAGCAGGTATCGCCTTGAGGAGAGGCGTTCCGTATACCGCACATAAGCCCACAGCGTAAGAAACCAGAAGAACGCGCTCAGAACGTCCTTCCTTTCCGCGACCCAGGCTACCGATTCCACGTGCAGCGGGTGCACCGCGAAAAGGAACGCCACCAGGGCGCTGCGCCAGCGGGCGCCTGTAGCGCGGTAGAGGAATAAGAACAGGAGCAGCGAGGCCAGGCCGTGGATCAAAACGTTTGTGATATGGTGCCAGCCGCTATCGAGACCGAAAAACTGGCAATCCAGCATGTGGGAAATCCGGGTTGCGGGGAACCAGTTGGCGGCATCACGGGAAGTCAAGGCCCACTTGAGGCCTTCCGTTGTGATGCCGCGACGCACGAGGAGATTGCCGCTGGTGTACGCGGAATCGTCGAGGTTGACGAACTCGAAATGCCGTACCTGGGCATAGACAGCGAAGGTGGCGATGAGCAGGGCCAGGCAGATCAGCAGCTCCCAAAAACAATAGGGCTGCTTCTTTGGCGCGTCCGGAAAGGCACGCGGCGTCTGGCGCGAATTGGTAGTCTTGGAGCGGTTCGCACGCACGGGACGATACGCGCAGCATACCGGAACGCAGATATTGGACGCAACAACTACTGCGGGGACGCATCTACGGGCTTAGGGGCGACCAACTGGCAGAAAGGAACCGTCGCCGGTGCGAAGACCCGCGAGTTGACGCGCCTGCCGTGACGAACCAGTGACGGACCAGCGCCCGGATTATCCGCACGCTGTTATACTGTGGGCGTCGGACGGGACTGAGACCGAAACCGCTGCCGGCACGCTCCAAGGCATATGGTGCGCGCAGTTTGCCATTTGGGAGGGCCAGCCTCTCGTCCAGGAACTCGCCGCCCGCAATGGGCAAGCGAGGAAGTCACCCGGATCCCGCAGTTCGCATTGAAGCTTCTATTCTGAGGAAAGCAGATTGCCCAGATTCGCCGCCAATCTATCCATGATGTTTAACGAGGTACCTTTCCTGGACCGCTTTGGCGCCGCTGCCGAAGCCGGGTTCCAGGGAGTGGAGTTCCTGTTTCCGTATGAGTACCCCGTGGAGGCGCTGGTGGAGCGCCTCGGACGGCATCGCCTGGAAAACGTGCTTTTCAATCTGCCTCCCGGCAACTGGAGCGGCGGAGAGCGCGGGCTGACGTGTCTTCCCGGCCGCCGCGACGAGTTTCGCGCCGGTGTGGAAACGGCGCTCGCCTACGCGACCGGCCTGGGGACCAAGCGAGTGCACGCCATGGCCGGCATCGCTCCAGCCGGCGCCAATCCCGCGGAACTGCGGGAGGCGTATGTCGCCAATCTCAAGTACGCAGCCTCCGAATGCGCGCGGCACGGCATCACGCTCGTGATCGAAGCCATCAATACGCGCGATATGCCCGGCTTCTACCTGAACACGCAACAGCAGGCCTACGAAGTCTTGCAGGAGGTGAACGCCCCCAATCTCAAGATGCAGATGGATTGTTACCACATGCAGATTATGGAAGGCGACCTCGCCACCAAGCTGCGGAAGTACGCTCCCGACTGCGCCCACATTCAGGTGGCCGGCGTTCCGGAACGCCACGAACCGGATACGGGCGAAGTTCGCTACGGGTACCTCTTCGATCTGCTGGACAATATCGGATATGACGGTTGGGTTGGGTGTGAATACCGTCCGGCTGCCAACACGGCGGACGGGCTGGGCTGGTTTCACGCACTTTCTTCCCAGCATGCCGGGGTCTAAACGGGAGAACATGTCGAATATCGGATTTATCGGTCTGGGCATCATGGGAAACGCGATGTCCAGAAACCTCTTGAAAGCGGGACACTCGCTGGTGGTCTACGACGTCGTGCCGCAGTTGGTGGACCGGGTGGTGGCGGGCGGCGCCACTCCGGGCGCGTCCTGCCAGGACGTGGCGTCGCGCTCGGACGTCGTCATCACGATGCTGCCGGACGGACCGGAGGTGGAGCAGGCTATGCTCGGCCCCCGGCGGTGTTGCTGACGGCGCCACCTGGGACCGGCACGTGCAAAACCTGCAAAGTGCGCGAGACATTATGGAACGGGAAGGATCCACGGATTCAAAGCTGAGCCGCTATGTGGCAACAAACTTATACACCCATTGGAAACAGTCTGCCGCTCTCGGCCCTGGTGGCCGCGATTCCGATTTTCACCTTGCTCATTCTGCTGGGCGTGATGCGCAAGCCCTCTTGGATAGCCTCGCTGGCGGGCCTCGCAGCGGCGGCGCTGGTGGCCGCCGGTGTGTACGGCATGCCGCTGGGATTGCTCGCCGGCACGGTCACTTACGGCGCGGCATTCGGGCTGTTTCCGATCGGGTGGGTGGTGTTCAGCGCGATTCTGCTCTACCACGTGACACTCGAAAGCGGCAAGTTCGAAGTGCTGAAAGATTCCATCGGGCACCTGACAGCCGACCCGCGCTTACAGGCGCTGTTGATCGCCTTCGCCTTCGGCGCATTCATTGAGGGCGCCGCGGGCTTCGGCACACCGGTGGCAGTGGCGGCGGCCATGCTCACCGGACTTGGCTTCGAGCCGTTCTATGCGGCCTCCATCTGCTTGCTGGCTAACACAGCGCCTGTGGCGTTCGGATCCATCGGGATTCCCGTCACCACGCTGGCCGTAACCACGGGATTACCGCTCGACCGGCTGAGCGCGGGCGTGGGACGCATCTGCGCCCCCGTGTCGCTGTTCGTCCCGGCGTACCTGATCCTGGTGATGGGCGGCTGGAAGGGGCTGCGCAGCGTGCTGCCGGCCGCGGCGATGTGCGGCGCGGCATTCGCCAGCACTCAGTTTCTAGTGTCGAATTACATGGGACCGCAGCTCACCGATATTCTGGCGTCTCTTGCGGCCATGGTCACCCTGCTTATCGTCATCCGGCGGCGTGGCGGACCGCCGCAGAAACATAGCGGCCGGGAGATCGCGCTCGCATGGGCGCCTTACTTACTGCTGGTGATGTTCGTTCTGCTGTGGGGATACCCGCCGCTGCAAGCCCAGCTCAACGCGTTCAACATCCGGGTGAACTGGCCGGGCCTGCACAACGCGATCCAGCGCATGCCGCCCGTGGTAGCCAAGGCGACACCGTATGGGGCCGTCTACAACTTCACCTGGCTCTCAGCGTCCGGCACGGCCTGCCTGCTGGCGGCAATCCTCGGCGCCATGGTCGCGGGCCTTTCGATAGGGCAGTTTGGGCGCGTGGTGCGGCACACCGCCAGGCAACTGGCGCTGGCGGAACTTACGCTGGCGGCAGTGCTCGCGCTGGCGTTCCTGATGAACTACTCGGGAGCGACGGCGACGCTCGGTCTCGCCTTCGCGGCGACCGGCACACTGTTTCCGTTCTTCAGCCCGCTCTTAGGCTGGCTGGGCGTCTTCCTGACTGGCAGCGACACATCGGCCAACGCGCTCTTCGGCACGCTGCAAGTGGTAACTGCGGAGAAACTCGGGCAAAACCCGGTATTGATGGCGGCAGCGAATTCCGCGGGCGGAGTCATGGGCAAGATGATCAGCCTGACCAGCATCGCGGTGGCGGCGGCAGCCACCAGCATGAAGCGCGAAGACGAGGGACGCCTTTTCCGCTTCACCCTGCGCCACAGTATATTTCTGGCCAGCGCGATCGGTGTCCTGGTCATGTTCTACGCCTATGTGGCACCCGCCTGGGCACCGTAATGCGATAGGCCACGCCGTGTGCCCAACCCAAGGCAGGCCTGGCTAGGGCTTGATTACCTTGACGACGTAGTAACTGACAGAAGGACGAACTTCTTTGAACCAGTGGGGGATACCCGCCGGGACCACGATCACGTCGCCCTTACTCAGATGGTGAGCCTCGCCATCCTTGATTTCCGATCCCACGGACTGACCGGGTTTCGTCTTCGTCAGACCAACCGCGGTTCCGCCGGTTACGAAAGTGGCGTCACCCTCAATCATATAGATGACGTCCGTCTCTTTATCATGCACCTCGACTTGCCCAGGCTTGTCGCGGTGGCTTCCCGTGACCGTGAGATCCGGCGCCGTGACCAGAGAACCGCCCTTGCCGATCGCGGCAGCCACTTTTTCGTGGTCCACGTAGGTAACACCTGCCGCCCCACCCACCGTGGTCGCCAGGAAGGCCGCCGTTAAAATCAAGAGTGTTACCAACTGGATCAGGAACTTCATTTGAACTCTCCTTTTGGCTTTTTTTGGTTTCTTCCCGGATTCCCCATGGAATGGACCCTGTCTTGATACCACACAGAGGTGGCGGCGTCAAGTAAAGCCGCACCATCAAATTGACAGCCAGATCTACCTTCTGATAGAGTGGTCGCCAGTCTGGGTCCAAGGAGGGGCAAATGTGGAATCCCGCAAACAGCCTGCGGCAACGGCGTCTGGCTTGGCCCCTGCTGCTGTGCATCGCTTGGGTCGGCCGAGCGCAGACAACCCCGAAAGTCTCCTTTTCTAAAGACGTCGCTCCCATCCTCACAGAAAGGTGCATGCAGTGTCATGGGCGCGAGCCTCTGATGGCCCATCTGGATCTGCGCACGCGGGAAGGAGCACTGAAGGGCGCCCAGCATGGGCCCGTGGTGAACCCGGGCAATGCCGCCGGCAGTCATTTGTACCGCCACCTGACCGGCCAGGAACTGCCCCGAATGCCCTTGGGTGGTCAGTTGCCCGATGCGGAAATTGCCGTGATCAGGAATTGGATCGATAGCGGCGCCGAGTGGGACAGCGGCGTGACCCTTGGCCCAGGGGCTGGGCCGACGGGACCCGCCGAGAAGAAGTTCAGCGATCAGCAGCGCCGCTATTGGGCCTTCCAGAAGGTAGTGAAGCCCGCCGTGCCCGCGGTGAAAGATGCCGGCGGGGTGCGGAACCCCATCGATGCCTTCATCGTGGCGAAGCTTGGGGAGAAGAACCTCAGGCCAAATCCGCCCGCCGACAAAATCACGCTGCTGCGGCGAGCCACGCTGGACCTGATCGGGCTGCCGCCCACGCCGGAGGAGGTGCAGGCATTCCTGGCCGACACTTCGTCCGACGCCTTCGCGAACGTGGTCGACCGCCTTCTGGCTTCCCCTCAGTACGGCGAACGCTGGGGCCGGCACTGGCTCGACCTGGCCCGCTACGCGGACACCAACGGCTTCAAGGGCGACGAAACGCGCCCCAACATCTGGCGCTATCGCGATTACGTAATTCAGGCGTTCAATGAAGACAAGCCTTATGACCGGTTCATTCGGGAGCAGATTGCCGGAGATGAGTTGTATCCGAACGACCTGTCCGCCAAGGTCGCGGTCGGCTTCAATCGTCACTTTACGGATGAAACCAATCAGCCGGTGATTGAGTTGCGGCGGCAGGAAACCTTGAACGACATTACCGACACAGTGGGCGCCGTGTTCCTCGGCATGACGTACGGTTGCGCCCGATGCCACGACCACAAGTTCGATCCGATCCTGCACAAGGATTACTACCGGCTACAGGCGTTCTTCGCGAATATTCGCGAGCAGGACGATTTGGTGCTGCTCTCCGGCGCCGAACTGGCGGCGTACCGGCAGCAGCAGGCGAATTGGAAAGAGAAGACGGGCGATATCCGCCGGGAAATGCACGCGATGGTCGAGCCGCTGGCCAAAGCCAGGCGCGACTATTACAGCATCCGCTTCTCTACGGGCACGAAAGAGGCTTTGGGCACGCCCCCTGAGAAGCGAACCCCGCTGCAGTCGCTGCTGGCGATCAAGGCCATGCCGCAAATCACTTATGAGGACCGGGCTCTGGTCAACTTTAAGGATGAAGAGTTCGGCGCCGCGCAGTTGACCCCGCAGCAGAAGAAGCGCTTTGCGGATCTGGAAGCCGAGTTGCGAAGTTACGATTCGCTGAAACCAAAACCGCCGGTGGCCCAGACGATCGTCGACAATGGCCGGGAAGCGCCCAAATCCTATGTGCTGGGGGCGGGGAACTGGGACGTCCCGCGGGACGAGGTGCAACCCGGATTTCTTTCGATCTTAGATCCGGGCAATCCGCAGATCGTCCCGCCGGAGGGCCTGAACTCCACGGGGCGGCGTTCGGTTCTGGCCAACTGGTTGGCCGATCCGCAGAATCCGCTCACCCCCCGCGTGATGGTGAACCGGATCTGGCATTATCATTTTGGCCGCGGCATCGTGGCTTCCACCAGCGATTTTGGAGTGATGGGCGACCGGCCCGCTAACCGGCAGTTGCTCGACTACCTCGCCGCCTCGTTCGTGGAGAATGGGTGGAGCATCAAGAAAATGCACCGCCTCATGATGCTCTCGAAGGTCTACCAGGAATCGTCGGATTCCCAGGCTCAGGCGGAGGCTGTGGACCCGGACAATAATCTGTTGTGGCATT
>PLDO01000483.1 GCA_003136215.1 Bryobacterales bacterium | reverse complement strand
CCTGGCGAGCGAAGCTCGCCCTTGGTAGGCCCCGCCAGGGGCGGCTACCGGGAGTAGTAGCCGGTTTTGGCGCGCACCGTGAGACCGGCTGGTTTCGGCTTGATGGCGATCTTGTGGAACGTCTTGTCGCCGGGCGGATTGGACGTGTGATAGGCGAGCTCGAACGAGGAGCGCAACTGAGTGTCGATCTGCCGGAAACCATCCAGCAGTCCCTTGCCCTGGCCGTCGAAATCGGCGCCCCCGGTCTCGCGCGCGATGCGCTCCATCACGCTCATGCCGTACTTATTGCGGGCATTCAGCCGGCCATCCCGCACCTCGGTATAGCGGATGGTGAAGAGCAGGACGTCGTTGGTCTGCGCCGCTTCGATGGCGTCCAGCATGTGATGCGCGCTGGAATTATCCTCGCCATCGCTGAAGACGATGAGGGCGCGGCGGGAGTGTTCCACGTTCTGCATCATCTGCGTCGAGGAGTAGAAGATGGCGTCGTAGAAGGCGGTGCCGAGGATGCGGTGCTCGCGCGGGCCGATGATCGGAAAATCCTGCACGTTCCTGCCTTTGTCGAACTCCTTGAGGGCAGCCACCAGATCCTGGGGTGAGTTGGAGTGGTCGCTCATGAGGCGCAGGTTATTGGCGAAGCAAACCAGGAACGCGCGATCCTGGGGCTGCAAAACGGTCTTGAGAAACGCCTGCAGGTCGTTGTGATGGGGTTTGAGGAAGCTCTGCTGGCTACCGCTGACATCCATAATGAGACCGAGGGTTAGGGGGACATCCGTGCTGCGCGCGAAGAAGGAGATCTTCTGCGGCACGCCATCCTCGGCGATTTCGAAATCGTCCCGGGTGAGGTTGGTGACCAGGTTGCCCTTGTCGTCGCGCACCGAGAAGCCTACGTTGACCAGGCCGACATCGACGCGGATCTGCGCCGGAGCCTGCGCGCGGCAGGCCAGCGGCGCGGCGAGCGAGGCCAGACAGAATGCGAGCGTTAGCCTCATGACCATTCCATACGCCCGGGCAACGCCGTGAGTTGCGCAAATTTTTCCAGGTCGATATTGCCGCCGGAGACGATGGCCGCCACTCTGCCGGGGCCGGCGCGGCCGGAAAGAGCCGCCGCAATGGCGCAGGCCGACGCCCCTTCCACGATCACCCGGTTGCGCTCCGCCACGAACTTCATGGCGCGCGCGGCATCGTCCAGGGTCACCACGATCGACCCGTCCAGCAGGCGCCGCGCGCGTTCGAACATGTTGGGAAAAACCATCTTGCCGCCGATGCCATCGACAAACGAGGGCGTGTAATCCACCGTGCGCGGTTCGCCGGCGGCGAGCGAGGGGGCGAGCGGCGCGGCCGTCTCCACCTCAACGGCGAAGATCCGGACGCGCGGGGCCAGTTGGCGCAGCACCGCCGCAATCCCGCAGGAAAGGCCGCCGCCGCCCCACGGAATCACCACCGCGTCCATCTCCGGCAGGTCTTCGAGCAGTTCCAGGGCGATGGTTCCGTTGCCCGCCATCACGTCCACGTCGTCGAAGGCGTGGATGAAGGTGGCTTCCACGCCGGGCCAGGCGCGGGTTTCAAAGCAGCGCCACCAATCGGCAAACGGCGCCAGGATGACGCGCCCGCCGAGGCGCTCCACGGCGCGGAGTTTGGTGGCGGGGGCGGTATCGGGAGCCACGATGGTGGCGGGCACGCCGATGCGGCGCGCGCAGAACGCCACGCCTTGCGCCATATTGCCCGCCGAGGCGGTGAGCACGCCGCGGTCCAGGAGTTGGCGCGGGGTCCGCGCCATCACGTTGGCGGCGCCGCGGATTTTGAAAGAGCCGATGGGCTGGAGGTTCTCCAGTTTCAGCCAGACTTCGGCGGGCGAATCGGCGAAGCAGCGAACCAGTGGCGTGCGCAGGGCGATACCCGCGATGTTGGCGCGCGCTTCGGCTACCTGGGCAAGAGTGATGGGCATCTGACTATTGTGCACGAAAGCGCGATCGCGCTCTAAGTTGGCAGAGCCGGAGCCAGCGAGGATTCCCCTTCACCGCGGAGACGCGGAGACGCGGAGGAAGACGCGGAGAAGAGTAACAACAATGTCGATGGAGCGCGGCGGACTCGCTCCATTGGCGGGGCTATGCGGAGAAAGCGGAGAGCGCAGAGGAACGCAACTCGTTTGGGAGCGGTAGGCATTACGAGCACGCCGAGGACGTTGCGGGAAGCCAAGGATGGACGTTGGGCTAGCCATAATGGTACTCGCGTCGCAGGGGAGTTGGACCATCATAGCATTGCCGCGTGATATCCTTAGGCGCAATGAACGAGGGATCGAAAATGCGCCTGACCGATCGCAAGGATATCGGCGTGGGCCTGCCGAACGGCACGATCGTTTATCACGGCGGCTGTCTGGTGGAAGAGCACTCTGACGGCAGCATTACGTTGCATGGCAGGGCGGCGGACGTCCACTACCAGCGGGCGCAATACACCAAGTGGTTTTTGGACAACGCCGAAGGCGACGAGACGCAATAGCCCGAAGCGCGAGCTAGAGGCGCCGCAGCAGGTACAGATAAGGGTAAATGAACCCCGTGGTCTTCTTCGACTGAGCGAGGTACGAACCGGGAGCCAGGGTACCGGCGCCAAAGCCGGCGCTGGTCTTGGCGTTGAAGCTGTAAACGAATAGCGCATCCACCCCTTCGCCCACGTGAGCGCTGGTGGCCTTGGCGTTGGTGACGGTTTTTGCGCCGGTGGAGTTTTACAGCGAATCCTTAACGGTGGCCAGCCAGTAGTCGCGGAAGGAGATCTTGGCGGTCAGCTTCTTGAAGGGTTTGAGATCCACGCCGGCGCGCAGGTCCTTGATGTTTTTCCAGGCGAATTGTCCGGTGAGGCTGTAGTTGATCTGCGGACCGTAGAGGTAATCGAAGTTCTGGTGGTGGCCGTCGGAGGCGCCGCTGTCGCCGGTGGCGAAGGCGTATTCGCCATTCAGGCGGACCGCCCAGGGCGCGGCGGGAATGGTCCAGCCGCCTCCGCCGACAAAGCCAAGGGCATTGATGGCGTCATCGGCATACATGCCGACTTCCTTGACGGCTTCCACGCTGTAATCGAGCGCGCCCGGGGCCTTGCCGGCCAGGCGGCCGCCCAGATAGACGGTATCGGTGTTGCCGGTCTTGCCGTCTTTGCTCTTGACGTTGTGCGCGGTTTTCAGAAAAGCGTACTGCTCGAAGCTGGCTCCCTTCAGGACCTTGCTCAAGGTCGCATAGGTGCCGTAAAAGTGCTCGCCGGGCTTGGCGCGGTCCATGCGCGTGGAATCGCACAGCAGGGGAGATCCGGCGAAGAGGTCCAGTTTGAAACCGGTCTGCGTGAAGGTGGCGTGAGCGACGTTGAAAGTCTTAGTGACGTTACTCCAATCGCCGGGGGAAACCAGGCGGCCAGACCCGAGGGTCATTTCCTGGCGGCCCACGCGCAACCGCATGCCGGGACCTTCCTCCTGGCCTATCTCTACCCAGCCTTGCCGCCAGTCGAAGGGATTGATGAAGCTGGTGGAGGGCGGGACTTTGTAGAACATGGCGCGCGCGTCCTGCGCTTCGCCATAGAAACGCAGCCATGGGGTAGGTTTGAATGCCAGGCCGAGGCGGGTGCGCGTCAGCGCGTAGACATCGCGCGGAGTGAGGGCGAAGTCGTTGCCGAAGCCGCCTTCCACGCGGCTGCGGAATTCTCCGCTGAAGGAAAAAGTGTCGCGGAGATATTTCACCACCGAAGAGCCCTGGGTGGCAGGCTGGGCGGCGACGACGGCCGCGGTCTGAGTCCAGGCGAGAGCCGCGGTGAAGTGCAGGGACAGTGCAATAGAGACAGCGGCGATGCGTTGAGTGCGAGAACTTACGTTCATGCAGAACGTATCGGCGGGAACTAAGAGGTCTTTAAGGCTCGTGCCGGGAGACGGCTATGGTGGGACTGGCGAGGAGGGAGCCAAGAACGGCGTCCGAGCTGCGCTCGGATGCACAAGGCGGAGCCTTATGCCACTGTTGCATAATAATCGACATGACATCGAGACGTGAGTTTCTGCAGGCGACCTCGCTCGCGGCGGCGCTAAGCGTGTCCGGCCGGGCGGCGCAATTGAAGACGCTGGGCGTGCAGCTATACACTGTGCGCGACGTACTGCCGAAAAAGCCGCAGGAGACGCTGGACGCTATCCGCGCCATTGGCTACCAGGAAGCGGAAGCCACCTACGCCGGGTTGGACGATCTCTGGCCTGCGCTCGAGCGCAGCGGCCTGAAGCCGGTGAGCATTCACCTGGACTCCACATCGGTCACGAAGGGCAAGCCGGACGACCTGAGCCCTATCTTCGATAAGTTGAAGCAGCGCGGGTTCCAGTATGCGGTATTTCCGTACCTGCCGGAACCGGAGCGCGGCGGGATTGAAGTGATCCAGGCGGTCGCCGAGAAATTCAACCGGGCGGGGGAGAAATGCCGCGCCGCGGGCATGACCTTCTGCTATCACAACCACGCCTTCGAATTCGCCACCGAGAAGGGCGCCACGCTGTTTCAGGTGATGCTGGACCACACCGATCCGAAGCTGGTGGCGTTTGAACTGGACGCGTTTTGGGTGAGCGTGGCCGGGCTGGATCCGGCCGAATTCATCCGGAAACTCTCGGGGCGCGTGCCGCTCATGCACTTGAAAGACAAGGCGCAGGGGACGGCCGTGATGTACAAGGAGTCGGTGCCGCGGACGGCGTTCAAAGAGGTGGGTAGCGGGGTAATGGACTTTCCCAAGTTGCTGCGCGCGGCGGCGGCGGCCGGGGTGGCGCACTATTTCGTGGAGCAGGACCAGACGCCGGGCGATCCCGTGGAAAGCTTGCGGAAGAGCTTCGGGTACCTATCCAAATTGAACTACTGAGGGTCCGACCTTCGGTCGAGGATTGACAGACCACAAAAGGCGATGGTCTGTCCTACGGCCTCAGGGGTTATCCTCATTGACGATATTCGTTGTAAACGACTAATATGAGTTTATGGCAGGGAAACTCCAGCAGGAGATTCATCAGACGAAAGCCATCCGGCTGCTGGAAGAGGAAGCGGCGCTGAACGTGGTGCGGACGGCGGACGTGCTGATGCTGGCGGTGGGCGAGGCGCTGAAACCGCACCTGCTCTCGGCGACGCAGTATAACGTCCTGCGCATCCTGCGCGGGGCGGGGAAGGACGGAGCGTCGTGCAAGGACATCGGCAGCCGGATGGTGGCGCGCGATCCGGATATCACGCGTCTGATGGACCGGTTGGAACAGCGCGGGCTGTTGACGCGGGACCGGGCCAGGGAAGACCGGCGGGTAGTGACGCACCGCCTCAGCAAGGCTGGATTGGAATTGGTGAATGCGCTGGACGGTCCTATCGAGGCTGTGCATCGGCGGACGCTCGGGCACATGAAGGCGGAGAAGTTGCGGGAGCTGGTAGGGTTGCTCGAAGAAATTCGGGCGGGTATTCAGAACATTTGAGAACGGAAGGATAAACACATGAGTCAAGCAGTCACATACACGATCGACCCGGTCCATTCGACGGCTGGGTTCAAGGTACGGCATCTGATGGTGTCTAACGTCCGCGGCGAGTTTTCCAAGGTCACCGGCACGGTGGTATTCGATGCGGGCGCGCCGCAAAATTCGCGGGTGGAGGCGAGCATCGATGCGACCACCATCCACACGCGGGACGAGCAGCGCGACGCGCACCTCAAAAGCGCGGATTTTCTGGATGTGGAGAAGTTTCCAGCGATCACGTTCGTTTCGAAGAAGGTCGCCGGCGGGGACGGCGAGTGGAAGCTGACCGGGGACCTGACGATCCACGGAGTGACGAAGGAAGTCGTGCTGGATGTGGAAGGGCCCGCGCCGGAAGCGAAAGACCCGTGGGGAAATACCAAGTCGGGAGCCTCGGCGACTACCAAGATCAGCCGCAAGGATTTCGGCATGGTGTTCAACATGGCGCTGGAGACGGGCGGCGTGATGGTGGGGGACGAGATCGCGATCACGCTGGAACTGGAACTGCTGCGCGCGTAAGGCCCGTCCGAGCTTCGCTCGGATCTGGAGATTGGCCNNGCATGCTTCAGCTTGCCTGGCGAGCGACGCTCGCCCGTCCGAGCTTTGCTCGGATGCACAAGGCGGAGCCTTATGCCACTACGACTCCATCTTCCGCTGCATGTCTTCGAGCGTGATGCCGGCGGTTTCGGGGAACACGAGCAGGACCACGAAGAACTGGACCACGGTCATCACGGCGAAGAAGACGAACGGGGCGGGGCGGGACAGGTGGGCTACCAGCGGGAAGGTGAAGGCGATGATGGCGTTCATGATCCAGTGGGTGAAGCTGCCGAGGCTCTGGCCCTTGGCGCGCACCAGGTTGGGAAACACTTCGCTGAGGTAGACCCAGATGACGGCGCCTTGCGAGAAGGCGAAGAAACCGATGAAGCCGATGAGCAGCCAGACCAGGAACTTCTCGCCCTGTCCGGTGGCAAAGACGACGGCCACTCCGGCCAGACAAACGGCGGTGCCGGCGGCGCCGGTGAGCAGCAGCTTCTTGCGGCCCAGGCGATCGATCACGCTCATGGCGACGATGGTGAAGAGGAGGTTGGTGGCGCCGATGGCCACGGCCTGCAGGTCGCTGGAGACTTTGTCGAAGCCGGCGCTCTTGAAGATGTCGTTGAGGTAATACAGGATGGCGTTGATGCCGGACATCTGGTTGAAGAAGCCGATGGCGATGGCGAGAAGAATGGGGCGGCGGTACTTGTGCTGAAAGAGGGGTTCGACTCTGGTGCGATCCTCCCTTTCCACGGAGCGGACGACGTCGGCGACTTCGCGATCGGGGTCGGGCTCGCCGATGCGGGTGAAGATCTGGCGGGCCTCCTCGATGAAACCGCGGCGGATCAGCCAGCGCGGGCTCTGCGGGATGCCGAAGAGGTTGAGGAAGAAGAACAACGCGGGCAGGGTGGCCACGCCGAGTTTCCAGCGCCACTCTTCGGAGCCGAAACCCATGGTGCCGATCACGTAGTTCGACAGGTACGCGATCAGAATCCCCGAGACGATATTGAACTGGAAGAGGCCGACGAGGCGTCCGCGTTTGGCGGCGGGCGCAATCTCAGCGATGTACATGGGGCCGATGACCGAAGACCCGCCGATGGCGAGGCCGCCCACGAAGCGGAACCAGACGAAGGCGTACCAGTTCCAGGCGAGCGCGCAGCCCAGCGCGGTGACCACATAGAGCACCGCGAGAGCCTGTAAACACTGGCGGCGGCCGTAGCGATCGCTGGGCGCGCCGGCGAACATCGATCCGAGAACGGTGCCCAGCAGGGCGCTCGCCACGGTGAAGCCCAACAGCATGGGAGTGAGATGGTAGACCTCGGAAAGCGTGCTGGTGGCGCCGGAAATCACGACGGTATCAAAGCCGAAGAGGAGGCCACCTAGGGCGGCGACAACGGTGCTTCTGAGGAGATATCGGTTCATGGGCTGGTGGATTGGATGTCCGCATGGCATGGTATCCCGCGCCACGGGATAAGTCAAACGGCGACTGGCGCTGGAGCGGTATGCTGGCGGGGAGGACACTATGGATCTGGGGCGGCGGCGGTGGGCGGTCTGGCTGATGCTGTGCGCGTCCGGCCGTGCGGCCGATGGCCTCGCGCAGTTGCCCGTGCTCTCCGGCGCGGCCGCGCGCGGCGTGACGGTAGACTGGCTGGTCAGTCCGGTGGCACGTAAAGCGGGACTCTACCGCGGCGAGAGCGGCAAGGAACTGGTGATGACGAACGGGCTGATCCGGCGGACGTGGAGGCTGGCGCCGGATGCGGCCACGGTGGGTTTCGACAATCTGCGCACCGGGCAGGGGCTGTTGCGCGGCGTAAAGCCCGAAGCGGTCCTGGAAGTGAACGGAACGGCATACGACGTTGGCGGGCTGGCCGGACAGCCGGACTACGCATATCTGCTGCCGCAATGGGTGGACAGCATGACGGCATCGCCGCGCGCCTTTCATTTCACGCGCTTCGAAGCGGGCCAGACGGAAGCTCCCTTCGCGTGGAAAGTAGCGCGGCACTCCTCGAAGGGCGCCTGGCCGCCGCCGGGAGTCTCGCTGACCCTGTACTTCGAACCGCCGCGCGGGGCGCTGCCGGGGGTGGAAGCGGCGGTGCATTACGAAATGTACGATGGCATTCCCCTAATGGCAAAGTGGATCTCGGTGCATAACGGCTCGGCGCGGAAAGTGGAATTGAACCGCTTCACCAGCGAACTGCTGGCGCTGGTGGACTACGAATCCACGGTGGACCATCCGCCGCTGCATCCCGATGTGCTGCACGTGGAGAGCGAGTACGCGTTCAACGGAATGGACGGGCGTAGCGCCGCGCGGACGGTCAACTGGGTGGCCGATCCCGAATACTCGTCGCAGGTGAATTACCAGCGCGAATCGCCGGTGCTGCTGGAGGTGCGTCCGCCGCTTGGGCCGGGCCTCGGGATCGCGCCCGGCGCCACCTGGAGTTCGTTCCGCAGCTTCGAACTGGCCTACGATTCCACCGACCGCGAGCGGCGCGGCCTGGCGCAGCGCCGCATGTACCGGACGGTGGCGCCCTGGGTGACGGAGAACCCGATCTTCATGCACGTGCGGCAAGCCGACGCGGCGAGCGTGCAACTGGCCGTCGACCAATGCGCCGAGGTGGGTTTCGAAATGGTGATCCTGAGTTTCGGCAGCGGGCTCGACATGGAGAACGAAGACCCCGCGTACCTGGCGCAAATCAAGCGGCTGGTGGACTACGCGCACGCCAAAGGCATCGAGCTGGGAGGCTATTCGCTGCTGGCCAGCCGGAAGATCGATGCGGAGAACGACGCCATCAATCCCAAGACGGGCCAGCCGGGTGGCGCCATTTTCGGCAACTCGCCGTGCCTGGGCAGCCGGTGGGGGCTGGATTACTTCCGCAAACTGCGGCATTTCATCGAGGTCACGGGGTTCGATGTCTTGGAGCACGATGGGTCGTACCCCGGCGACGTGTGCGCCTCCACGGCTCACCCGGGGCATCGCGGTCTGGAGGATTCGCAGTGGCGGCAGTGGTGGGAGATCGCCGAGTTCTATCGCTGGAGCCGCGGCCGCGGCGTCTATTTGAACGTGCCGGACTGGTATTTTCTGGAGGGCTCCAACAAGACCGGCATGGGGTATCGCGAAGTCAACTGGAGCCTGCCGCGCGACCGGCAGACGATTCTGGCGAGGCAGAATATTTACGACGGCACCTGGGGGAAGACGCCCAGCATGGGTTGGATGTTTGTGCCGCTGGTGCAATACCAGGGCGGCGGCGCCGCGGCGACTCTGGAACCGCTGGAGGAGCACCTGGCGGACTACGAGCAGCATCTGGCGCAGAACTTCGGCGCCGGCGTGCAGGCAGCGTATCGCGGACCGCGCTTATTCGATTCCGCCAAGACGAAGGCAGTGGTCAAGAAGTGGGTAGATTTTTATAAGGCGCATCGCGAGATTCTGGATTCCGACCTCATTCACTTGCGCCGCCCCGACGGGCGCGATATCGACGCTACCATGCACGTCAACGCGGGTGCGCGCGAGAAGGGTCTGGCGATGGTCTATAACCCGCTGGACGAGGCGGTGAAGCGGACGTTGAAACTGCCGCTGTATTACACGGGCCTGACTACGACGGCGCGGGTTCGCTTGCGGGACAGCGAGGTGAAGAGTTACCGGCTGGACCGGGAATACGCGATTGCCGTCCCGGTCGAGATTGCGGCGCACGGGGTGACTTGGGTGGTGGTGGAGTAGGGCGGAGTGTGGGCGTGGACAGGCCGGGAGGCCTGTCCTACACCGGTTTGTCGCCGGCTTCCTCTTGTAGCTTATCGAGCAGCAGTTTCATTTGGGCGACGACGCGCGTGTATTTGGGGTCGTGGTAGAGATTGTGCATTTCGCGCGGGTCGTGGCGCACGTCGAAGAGTTCCCAATCGGGTGTGGTGTCGGGAGGATTGGCGCCGGTCATGCCGAGCGGTTTGCCGTAATAGTAGATGAGCTTCCAGCGATCGTTGCGCACGCCGTAGTGCGCGGGGACGTGGTGATCGCTGGTGTTGTGCATCCAATAGCGGTAGTACATGGCCTTGCGCCAATCGGGCGGCGAGTGGCCCTCCAGGTTGGCGCGGAAGCTGCGGCCTTGCATTTCGGCGGGGGCGCGGACGCCCGCGTAGTCGAGGAACATGGGGGCGAAATCGATATTCAGCACCATGTCGCGATTGACCGTGCCGGGACGGATGGCGCCGGGATAGCGCATGAGGAACGGCATGCGCAGCGATTCCTCGTACATGAGGCGCTTGTCGAACCAGCCGTGGTCGCCGAGGAAGAAGCCCTGGTCGGAGGTGTAGATCACGATGGTGTTGGATGCGAGCCCTTCGGCGTCGAGGTAGTCGAGCAGGCGGCCCACGTTGTCGTCGACGCTCTGTATGCAGCGCAGATAATCCTTGATGAAAATCTGGTAGGCCCATTTGCGGAGAGCGTCGCCTTTGAGGTCGGGCGGGAAGTCGCGCTTGATATCGGCCTTGTTCATGTCCTCGCCCACCTTCATGGTGACGGCGGCAACGCTGCGCGCGCGTCCTTCGTAGTGGTCGAAGAGGTTGTCGGGCTCGGGGATGTCGCGGCCGGCGAAGAGGTCTTTGTATTTGGCGGAAGGCTCCCAGGGGCGATGCGGTGCTTTGTGATGGCACATGGCGAAGAACGGCTTCTTCGGGTCGCGCTGTTTGAGCCAGTCGAGGGTGAAATCGCCGATCAGGTCGGTGCAGTAGCCGGTGTATTGCCTGCGGCTGACGCTGGTGAGAAATACGGGATCGTGATACACGCCCTGGCCGGGGAGAATGTTCCAGTAGTCGAAGCCGGTGGGATCGCTGGCCAGGTGCCATTTGCCGATCATCGCGGTCTGGTAACCTGCGCTTTGCAGTTCCTTGGCGACGTGGTTGCGCTTAGGGTCGAGCCGGTCGTCCAGCGTGTAGACGCCGTTCTTGTGGCTGTACTGCCCGGTGAGAATGGCGGCGCGGCTGGGCGTGCAGATGGAATTGGTGCAGAAGCAGTTGGCGAGGCGGACGCCGGAGTGCGCCAGGCGGTCGATGTTGGGCGTCTGGTTGATGCGGCTGCCGTAGGCGGAGATGGCGTGGGCGGCGTGATCGTCGGCCATGATGTAGAGAATGTTGGGCTGGGAGCGGCCCTTGGCGAGAGCGGCGGAGCCGAGCAGTCCGAGGAGTTCGCGGCGGGTATAGGGAAGCATCGCAAGGGTACGTTATCATGACTGCGCGAAGGTGTGGGGGAAGGCGAGGAGCGAATGAACCGAAGCAGCCGCCGGCATTTACTGGCCGGGACGTTGGGCAGCGGCCTGATGGCGCAGATGGAATCCGCGCCGCAAGTGCGCTTGCCGCGCAAGATCCGCCTGGCGCTGGCGGGCTTTGACGGGCACCCGGAGGAGATCCTGCGCGTTTTGCCGCAACTGCCGGACGTGGAACTGACGGCGGTGGCGGGCGAGGAGTCGGACGCGGAGGCGCTAGCCATCGGCCTGAAGAATCGCTTCGCCGCGAAGGCGCGGCGGTATGAAACGCTGGCCCAGCTTTTGGCGCGCGAGCAACCCGACGTGGTGGCGGTGTGCAACCACAACGGACTGCGGAGCGCGGCGATACTGGCCTGCGCGGCGCGCAAAATTAACGTGATCGCCGAAAAGCCGCTGGCGCTCCATCGCGCGGATCTGGATGCGGTATACGCGGCGGTGAAGCGCAGCGGCATTCATCTGGGCATGCTGCTTCCCATGCGTTTCGACTCGCCTTACCTGGCGATGCGGCGGATTGTAGAGAGCGGGGCGATTGGCGAGGTTCTCGCAATGGACGCGCAGAAAAGCTACCAACTGGGCGTCCGGCCGGCGTGGCAGAAACACCGAGCCACGTACGGCAGCACCATTTTATGGATCGGCATCCACTCGATCGACCTGATGCTCTGCATTGGCGGCAGGCGCTTCACCGAAGCGGCGTCGCTGCAAGGTCGCGTGGGATTCCCGGAAGCCGGAGACATGGAGAATGTGGCGGCGGCGCTATTTCGTCTGGATAACGGCGGGTGCGCGACGCTGCACATGGATTACCTGCGTCCGGCGGCGGCATCGGGGCACGGAGACGACCGTCTGCGGGTGAGCGGCGCGCGCGGCATCGTGGAATATCGGGAGACAAGCGGGGTGACGCTCAACGGGAAGTCGGGCACGGAGGTAGTGCGGGAGCTGCCTCGACAGGAATCGGTGTTTGTGGACTATTTGCGGAGCGCGTATCAGGGCGTCCAGCCGGGGCTATCGTGGCCGGAGATCGTGAGGGCCAACGAGGTCACGCTAGCCGCCCACATGGCTGCGGAAGAGCACCGGTTCGTGCCGATTCAGGAGGCGTGATTGTCCGAGCTTCGCCCGGATCTCACAGGCGGAACCGCCTGCGCCACNNCCGAGCTTCGCTCGGATGGACAAGCCGGAGGCTTATCCCACCTATACCTGGACGGCTTCGGTGCGGAGGCGTTCGAGTTCCAGCGTCAGATTGGAGAGGGAAACGGCGCACTCCGCAAAGGAGTGGCTGGCGGCCTGCTGTTCCATGCGCTTGAGCACCGCCGCTACCGCGTTGGCGCCGACGTTGGCACAGGCGCCTTTGCAGTAGTGCGCCAGCCGCATGGTTTTCTGCGGGTCCCGGTCGCGGATAGCGTGATCCATGAGGGCGACCTGCCGCGAAGTGTCATCGAGCAGGGTGGCAAGCACTTCGCGCATCAATTCGTCGTCGTCCAGCGTAATGTCGCGCAGTTGCCGCCGGTCCAACACAATAGCTTGATCGGTTACATGCACGTCTCGATTGTGCGCCGGGGGGACGGTGCAAGCTATCGAGCGAAGGCCTGAGATGAGCTGTCGATTTTGCCTTACCTGGGGCGTACCGCGCCGAACTGGAAGGAGGAATTCACCACACGCAAGCGCGAATCCAATACGGCGCGCGCCACGAACCCGGGCGCCAGAGGCGTGCCGAAGCGCAGGTCGAGGGCCTCGACCAGCTTGCCATCCTCCACGGCGGCATAGGGCGTGACCCGCCACAGCGGGTACTGGGAGAAGCGAAGGAAGGCCTGGAAGGTGTCGGTCCGGCGCGCGGCATCGATTGCCGGATCGGGGTCGGGTTTGTGAAAGACGGCGCCGCGCGCGCTTCCCGGGTCCACCGCCAGGTTCACGTCCTGGATCACGTAGGAACCGGGTGTCTCGACGATGCCCCGCCACTTAAAGGGATTGATGGCATCCGGCATGGCGGCCACGCGCAAGGGGACGATGCCGTCGTACATGCGCGTCTCCAGCGAGGCTACGGCACGGGCGTGCAGTACTCCGCGGCCGCAATTGTAAAGCAGGACCACCAGCAAGGCAAACCAGGCAAATCCGCGACCGTGGTGTTGCTCCTTGGGGGAGCCGGAGCCAATCTCCGAACCGACCAAGCGTGCCAGGAACGGTCCGGCGATGCCCAGCGCCAGCACGGCCCAGATCCACAGGTCCACCACGCCGGTGGTGTCGGCGCGCAGCCATTGACCGGAAAAGGGAAGCAGCAATCGGATGCCGTAAACGTTGGTCCAGTCCAGGGCGAGGTGGGAAGCTACCGCGATGAGGGCGGCGAAAAACGCCCCCTTCCAGAGCACCGGCCGGCGGCCTGCCAGGCGGACCAGGGCCACGGCGGCCAGGGCCATGACGGGCATGAGGAGCAGGGAATGGGTGAGATGGCGGTGGTAGGTTAGGTAGGTCAGCGTGCCGCCGGCCGAAGAGACCACGTCGATATCGGGGATGTTGGCGGCGATCAGAACGATGGCGGTGCCGCGCGGGCTCCAACGTCCCAATCCGATCCTGCTGAGGAACAGACCGATTGCGGTATGCGTGAGGTTGTCCATGAAAGGGGGCCGGACTACCCATTGTAAGGGGAACGGAGGAGGGAAAAGGGGACGGCCGAACGCCGTCCCCAGTACGGTAGTAAGTTTCGCTCAGGCGATCAAGCGGAGCGGCACCTGGAGGTGGTGCCGGTCCTGCGACGGGACCGCTTCGAGGGCGCGGCCGGCGTC